>NZ_BAABRT010000024.1:0-45407 GCF_039545115.1 Microbulbifer aestuariivivens
CTTTATCCTCCTTGGATTGCACACAAATATCCTGCGTAACTGTGATTAATGCCTAAAGTAAGCTGAAGGAAGCAGGCGGTTGGGTGTGGTTTGGCTGTGTCGTCGGTAATATATAGACATGCCGATGTGCGCACTGATAAATCTGGCTGCCACAGTGTAAAAAGAGTGTGGACAGCTTCGGCATGTTAGAGCAGTTTTCTTCAGAGAGAATTTAAGGAGCATTAAAAAGGCTTCGAGCTAATTTAAAAAAGCTTTGGGAGGTATTGGGCCTGGCTCGCAAGTTACGCCGGTGACGATGGCTGAATAAATTTTGAGGTTATGCGGTTTAAACTATGGCACGCATTATTCTCCGTGCGTGGTAATTTCTCGCAGCAAGATTCGCCGATGCCTTTAGGAAAGGTTTCTTTAGTATTGAGTGGCTCCAGATGTCTGTGTCTTATGTCAGTCGTTAGCAAGAGCTACGTAAACCTTTCCACCTTCTTCCTTTACCCTATAAACGGGAATTCTGATCGAGGCGTCTTCCAGGCACTCGCCGCTGATGAGATCAAAATGCTGCTTGTATAGGGGTGAGGCGACCGCTAGTTTATCTCCGACACTGGACAGCAATCCCCGTGACAAAACGTTGGCGCAACCAATCGGATCATAGTTGTCTATGGCAAAAAGTTTTCCACTATTGGCTTCGCGGAAAATAGCTACCTGACAATCATGCACGCTGGCACAGACGCCGGTGTTTGGGGCAATATCGGAATAGTCACAAATGTTTACCCAGAACATAGAGTTAACTCTTTCTTAGTGATTATTTGACTGTTCGGTTTTTTATCAAGTTTGTTTTCTTTGGCAATCAAATACTCTTTTTCGTCTGCAGTTGCCGGACGGCGCTGCCCCCTTTCTGAGACATAAAGCAAATTTCCGTCGGTTGCATCACTATTGATAAAGTGACTGAAGCGCTTTAGTTTTTGTGGATCATTAAGGGTGGTGTTCCATTCACACTGGTAGTTGCCAATGTTGTATGCCATTTCAGCTTCCAGTTCTGCTGCAATGCCAAGGGAATCTTCAATGATGACTTTACGCAGATATTCGATTCCGCCCTCCATGTTTTCCATCCACACGCTGGTGCGCTGCAGGCGGTCGGCTGTGCGGGAGTAGAACATCAAAAGGCGGTCGAGATAGCGGATCAGGGTATTGCGGTCGAGGTCCGTGGCGAACAAATCTGCATGCCGGGGTTTCATTCCTCCGTTACCACACACATACAGGTTCCAGCCTTTTTCGGTGGCAATAATACCAAAGTCCTTTGATTGTGCTTCAGCGCATTCGCGCGTACAGCCGGATACAGCGAATTTTATTTTATGGGGTGCGCGAAGCCCCTTATAGCGGTTTTCAATATCTATGGCCAGGCCGACTGAGTCATCCACGCCGAAACGGCACCAGGTAGAACCGACACAGGATTTAACGGTACGCACGGACTTGCCGTAGGCATGCCCGGTCTCAAAGCCGGCGTCAACCAGGCGTCGCCAGATTAGCGGTAACTCATGCAGTTGGGCGCCAAACAGGTCGATCCTCTGGCCTCCGGTTATTTTGGTATAGAGATTAAAGTCACGGGCGATCTCGCCCAGCACGATGAGTTTGTCCGGAGTGATCTCGCCGCCAGCGACCCGGGGCACTACGGAGTAGCTGCCGTCTTTCTGCATATTGCCAAGAAAGATGTCATTGGTGTCCTGCAGGCCGATGTGTTTCTGATCCAGGATGTATTCGTTCCAGAGGCTGGCTAGTATTGAGCCGACCGTCGGTTTGCAGACTGCGCAACCGTGGCCACGACCGTGTTTAAGGAGCAATTCACTAAAGCTCAGAATTTTTTCAACTCTAATCAGGTGGTGGAGCTCTTGGCGGGTGAAGTCGAAATGCTCGCAAAGATTGCGGTTCACCTCGATGCCCAGTGCTTGCAAATTGTGATTCACTACCGTGGTAAGCAGTTGTGAGCAGCCTCCGCAACCCGTGCCGGCCTTGGTCTCAGATTTGACTTCACCCACGGAACAGCAGCCTGCGGTGACCGCAGTGGCAATATCGCCTTTGCTGACATCGTGGCACGAACAGATTTGCGCTGTGGCAGGCAGCGCTTCGACTCCAAGAGCTGGTTTTGCTTCTGTGCTTGGTAAAATCAAGCTCTCGGGGTTTTGTGGCAGGCCGATAGCATTGATCTTGTACTGCAACAGGGCCGCATACTCAGAAGTATCTCCAACCAGTACCGCTCCCAAGAGGGTTTTCTTGTCACTACTGATGACCAATTTCTTGTAGTAGCCTGCGGGCTGGTTGAAATAGGTATAGTTAAGTGCACCCGGCGTATTGGCATGTGCATCACCAATGGAGGCCACATCGGTACCGAGCAGTTTCAACTTGGTACTCATGTCGGCGCCCTGAAATAAACTGCCTTGACCCAGAAGCTGGGATACCACAACTCTGGCCATGGAGTATCCCGGGGCTACCAACCCAAAGATCCTGCCCTTCCAGAGTGCACATTCACCGATTGCGTAAATGTCGGGATCTGAGGTCTGGCAGGTGTCACCGATGACAACACCACCGCGCTCGCCAACTTCCAGACCACAATTTCTAGCCAGCTGATCGGCTGGTCGTATTCCGGCGGAGAAGACGATGATGTCTGTTTCCAGATAGCTGTCATCGGCAAACACCATGCGCTGAAGGTTTTTTTCACCGGCTTCGATTTGTTGGGTTGCTTTAGATAGATGAACCTTGACACCGATGGATTCGATTTTATCTTTGAGCAGAGCGCCACCATCGGTGTCGATTTGCAGTGCCATCAGACGCGGGGCGAATTCAACGACATGGGTCTGCAATCCCAGGTCATGCAAGGCTTTGGCCGCTTCCAAACCAAGTAAACCTCCGCCGACTACGGTGCCTACTTTGGCGCCGGAATGGGCCGCAGCAATGATTTTTTCGAGGTCTTCGATGGTGCGATAGACAAAGCAATTGGGCCGGTCGTTTCCTTCTACAGGCGGAACAAAAGGGTTGGAGCCGGTGGCAAGTACCAGCTTGTCATAGCTGATTTCCAGGCCGGATCGGGAGCGTACCAATTTACGCTGGCGATCGATGTTCACCACGGGATCACCCAAGTGCAAATTCACGCCCCAGCTCCGGTACCGCTCCTCTGTTGCCAGCGCCAATTGTGATGCATCGCGGGTGGCAAAGTACTCGCTTAAATGTACCCTGTCATAGGCGCATCGGGGTTCAGCGCTGAAAGTGTGAATACAGATGCCGCTTTTGCCCTCGGTAGCCTCGATTAAACCTTCGATAAAGTGGTTTCCTACCATGCCGTTACCAATAACTACTACGGTCATTGCCTGGTAATCACTGTTTATTTTTTGGGTCATGTGTCACCTCTGCGTGCTCTTGCAAAGCTAGCGCTACAGTAATGCGCATAAGTAGTGGGTAAAAAAAACGCCCATCAAGCTGAGGTCTTTCGACCGGCTTGATGGACGTCTTTGTCCAGTGGTGAAGTCTGTTGTTGCTAAGTTTTTTACAGCACTAACTGTGCCAATTTTGTCTCTGAGCTCTGTATTTCAATACAATAAATTTCGCAATCTGTACGAATGCTGATGGTTCGAGTTTTTTATGGCGCGAAGTATAGCTTTTTTCAGACGTTCACTGTTTCAATTGGATTTGATGCCGGCATTTTTTCTGTCAACCCGCAGCTATCCATCCACAGTATTAAACTCCGTTGATTGAATCGGATTGGGTTGCCGCCTTGGTTTACTTCATGAAAAAGCCTAGAAAATATTCAAAGCGGTGCGTCATGGTGCTCATGTTGTTGCTAGGTATTTAAAATGCATTAAAGTGGTGCATTATGTATTCAGGCTTAATTTTTCGAATAGGACTGGTGTGCGCTTATCACCTTCTTTGCTATTTCTTCAAGAGGGCTGTTTTGATCCATCGCGGATTTCTGTAAGCGGCGGAAGGAATCCTCTTCGCTTAAGTGCAAATTGTTCATCAGAATGGACTTGGCCCTTTCAACCAGTTTTCTTGCTTCCAACGCCTTTCTGGAATTGCTTAATTCGAGTTGAAGCGACTGAATTTGTCTTTGCTGTTCGGCGATCAAAGCCTGAATCGGACTCGATTCGGCGCTGCCCTTGAGCAGTTGGCTGACAGGAATGTCAGGCATCTCATTCAATTCATCTAGTTTCTCGCGGACCAAATTATTTGACTGTTGAGCGGTCTCAATGCGGTTCATGCAAAGGAGGATAATGGACCGCATTGCCTGTGTTTCGATTGTATGGAGCGCATCAATGTAATCGGTAATTTTGTGATACCAGACATCGGTGAGATCCGTGTTAACTTCGCTTCCCGCCGATAAGTTGTTCCTCACCTGTCGGAAACGGTTAAGATCCATTGCAACCGGTCCGCTGTTTAACCGTTCATAGGCGTCCAGAAGTTCAGAATCAGCACAGTTCAGCATGCGTTCTCTGACTTCCTGTTGCGTCATGCTCAGGCGATTAAGACGCTCCTGCAAGCGCGCAATAAAGTGCCCGCGAGAGAAACCAATGAGGGTCCAAGCTCGCTCCTGGCCGACATACTCCTTGAGCTGAATCAGCAGGAAGAATGCGGTCAAAGACTGGGCTACATCGGGATCGGTCGCGAGGTCGATGAGCTCAAATACGATCAAAAGCAGCGTTTCGATGGTGCGGTTATAGGCAAGAGTGGAATCGATCGGCAGTAGTTCACGAGTTTGGTTGCTTGCACGCAGGGCAGGTAGCTGTTCAAGTGTCGACAGGGCGCCGGCAATCAGGTTTAACAGGCTCGGATTAGCCGATTCCCTGCCTTGTAGCAGGGGGGGCAAGGCTGCATTGAACTCCGCCAGCGCCTTGTCACAAATGAGCAGCTGCTCCGTGAATTCATTGGCTAGCGTCGTCTTCTGGCAGACGAGATATACGTTGCTGAGGCCGCGCTCACGCTGTAATGCATGGATCAGATCGCAGATTACATCTACCCATTGCAAAGCACTCATCAGATCTTCGAGTTGACGGATTTTTGCCTGTTGGGCAGCCAGAAAAAAACTCTCCGAGTTGATACCTGCGTTGTGCCGATCCATGGGCATTTTTCCTAAGACTCGCTATGCTGAAAATCAGCAAATTTCATACCAATAGCGTCTGTAGATGGCACCAATGTCGCTTCTTGAGTATGCCTAATATCCAGATATTTTCCTGACACTAAATTCAATTTTTTCACAGTGGTTGGTTTACTGCGGCCATGCAGTCCAGATGAGTAGTGCAGTCATAATTGCCGATACCCATTGCCAAAATGTGACCGGGTCTCGCTCAAGTAATGGTGGCCTTTGACGATTGATAAAGCGTTGGTTCGGTGTCTTCAGGTCGTATATAAACTCGGATATTAGCGCATAGCGTTTTTCTGGATTAATGTGTACCGCCTTTGCTATTGCCATGTCGACCCAAACCGGAATGGCGCGCTCCGGCTTGGATAGAGGTCGATATTGCAGGCGATTTTGAGCGATCGTAGTTGTTGATTTTGCGACATTTGTCCCATAGGGATATTCACCTGACAGCATATGATAGGCGATTACTCCCAGAGAATACTGATCGGATAGTATACTGCCATACTCCCCCAGAAAGTATTCAGGCGCGGCGTACAATGCCGTCCCCTGCAAGGTGGCACCTACCATTCCGGCCTGTGACTCAGCCACCCCGGCGACATAGGTGGCACCGAGGTCGATGATTTTCACAGTACCGTGGGCATCAATCACAATATTGTCCGGCTTTAAATCCTGATGAATCATTTCCATGCGATGGAAAGCGCGCAAGCCGGTTGAGATTTGCTCGAGTATGGCTCTTACCTCGTTAAGGTCCGGTGCGGGGTGATCCGCTATCCACTGCTCCAATGTCTGCCCTTCAATGTACTCGGTTACCGAATACAGGTAGTGGCGGTCTCTATTTGTAGGAGCCGCTTTGATCACATGGGCACTGTGGATGCGTCGGGCAATCCATTCTTCCAGCAAAAATCTTTCGAGATATTGCTCATCAACTGTCATACCCAGCGCGGGTACTTTTAACACTAGCCGTTTCTGTGATTCCAGATCGACAACCAGAAAGGCTTTACTGCGGCTTGAGGAATGCAGCAGACGGCAAACCTGGTAGCCATCAAACAGATCGCCTTCCTTGAGTTCAGGCGGCAGCGACAATTGCTGCGTATCACTCACCACTTTGAGTGATGCGGTGTTGGCAACACTCTCGATTCGAATCAGTTGGATTGAAAGATTGTCGCGGCTGCCTAGCTGCAGTGACCGCTCTGTGATTTGCCTGGCCGCCATAGACAGGTCAACATCTGGAGTATGTAGCATGGACAGCAACGCTACTGTATCCATATGTTCATAAACACCGTCGGTCATAGCGATAAAAATATCGCCTTTATTCAATGCCACATTGACATAATCAATTTTTAAGCCTTCATCTACCCCTAGGGCTCGAGCAAGGTAGCTTTCCTCAGCGGAAACGATCAGACGGTGGTCATTGGTCAGCTTTTCCAAGCCCAGAGAATTAAGACGGTATACGCGGGAATCGCCCACGTGAAAAATGTGTAATAGGTTGTCCTTGATGACCATGGTTGTCAGGGTACATACGTACCCCTTGTTACTGTCGCTGGAGCGCCAGCTTTCCCGGGCGCGAGAACAAAGCCAGGAGTTGGTGGCCTGAATGACCCGTTCACCGGCGGTTCTGGTTGACCATAGTTCTGAAGTACAGAAATAGTCGTCAAGAAAAGCGGTCACAGCGGTGTTGCTGGCAATGTGACTGACATCGCTAGTGCTGATTCCGTCGGCGATGGCCAGGGCAATCCCCTTGTCTACTGTGTCTGAATCTTTAGGGAGTCGATAGGCAATGGCATCCTGATTGATGGACTTAACACCGGCAGATGTAAACTGGCCAATCGACACCTTGAGTTTGGTGTGCAAACTTGCTGGGGGTAAGTCGCAGCTGTTCATAGGCGTTGTCACGGCTAACCCCGGCGCAATTTTGGCTTACCTGGGCATCAGTGGATGGATTAACTGGATCAGGCGGCAATCGGCCTGGCTGCATTGCTGGTGCTGAGACTGCGCTGCTTACCTGTGCGGACATGGGTGTAATAGAGAGGCAGGCCTACCAGGCAGAAACCACCGACCAGATTGCCAAGCGCAGTAGGCAGTTCGTTCCAAATGATGTATTGCATAAATGTGAATTCCCCACCCATTATCATGGAAAAAGGGAACAGGAACATGTTCACGATGGAGTGTTCGAAACCCATGAAGAAGAAAAGCATGATTGGCATCCACATGGCGGCCATTTTTCCGGTAGCCGAGGTGGATATCATCGCGCCGACTACACCCATTGAAACCATCCAGTTACATAGCATGCCGCGAATGAAAATGGTCAAC
Source organism: Microbulbifer aestuariivivens (assembly GCF_039545115.1). NCBI lineage: Bacteria > Pseudomonadati > Pseudomonadota > Gammaproteobacteria > Cellvibrionales > Microbulbiferaceae > Microbulbifer > Microbulbifer aestuariivivens. The sequence goes on from NZ_BAABRT010000024.1 coordinate 7,430, forward strand.
CATCCGTCAACGCCATGGGCCGCGTAACCCAGAGTGCGTGATTCACCAATTGTGGCGACTTTTGCAGCGATAGCACCGCCATCGGTGTTGTAGCCATAGGTCAGGATGAAGCTCATCATGAAGGCAACTGTCAAAGCTCCGGCAAAATTTCCGACAAATACCAGGCCCCAATTACGCAGCATCTGGCCGAAGGATGCACCGGGACGCTTATCCAGTACGGCCAGCGGTACCAGAGTAAATACTCCCGTGAGAAGATCGAACTTCATCAGATAGAGCATAATGAAGCCCACGGGAAACAGGACGGCTCCGATCAGGGGAGAGCCGGTTTTGGTGGCCACCGTAATGGCAAACACCGCAGCCAGCGCCAGAATGGCTCCGGCCATAAATGCACGAATCAGAGTGTCCTGCGTTGACATGAAAATCTTTTCCTGGCCGGCATCGACCATCTTTGTGGTGAATTCGCTTGGAGCTAGGTAAGACATAGAGGCCACCTTTGTGGTTTTGGTTTAGTAAAAACTTTTTACAGGCAAAAAAAAAGTGCCCGGATTTCCCTGTCTTGACAGGGAATCCCAGACACCTTTGTCTTGTAATCAGTCTGTTCTGAACTGATCGATTCAACTATGTTGATGCTAAACTCGTGCCAGATTTAATTTTCAGCATGACGATTTGATAAATGATTCGGTCAAGCCGACATTTCCTACAGATTTTATTGATTTGGTGGGTATCACTAAAAAATGCGCAAGCGATGTTTTGATCTAATCCAGTGCGCCACGGTAGGCGGCAGCACCAAAATGCAGCAGCAAGCTGCATTTAGATATTGGGATTCGGCTTTCATTGAGTTGTCTCTGCTGTATGGCGCCTATTTTGCCTAAGGTAAAAATTGAAAATATCCACTACAGAATGGCGTATTTAAAATCCTTTACCAGGAATCCTGTCCATATGCATCGTGGAGATGCAGCGTTAGGTGTAATCTGGCACATTAACTGCATTTAGATTTCTAAGGATAATACTTTCACCGAGTGGTGAACCAAAGAAGTAAGATAAGTAGGAAAAGTAAGAAGGTTGCGATAGGTCTATAGACGCCACGAAAAAGTTGGCAGATGCCGTCAGTAGATCGTCAATACATTCTTGCTTAACGAGGGTAACGAAGCCCAAAGTTCTGTAACAGGAGCTTTGGGCTTTTTTTGTAGGTAAAAGTTATGCCGAAGTCGATTACTGTCGCAAAATGTGAAGTCGGTTTTTTCAAGCCCAATGCTACTTTTGGCTATCTAATTCTTCGGAGTATGGTGTTGTCGTGGTTATCTGCAGTATTTCGTCGCTCGAACAGCCTTAGCTATTTTTTGGCCAGAAACAGTGAGCGTATTGGTTCGACAGGTGGGTTGACGCTTGGTAGAAGTTCACCTCAAGGCAGGGTTGATTTGGTAGGTGCTGGCCCCGGGGATCCGGAGTTGCTCACTAGGAGGGCATGGAATCTACTCCATCAATGTGATGCGGTAGTTTATGACGCGCTCGTCAGTGCCGAATTGATGGCGTCGCTGCCGAGTCGGATTGAACGTCACTATGTTGGCAAGCGTTGTGGCCAGCATTCGGTTACACAAGATGAAATCGGGAAATTACTGTGCGATTTAGCGCAACAGGGTAAACACGTGGTTCGACTTAAAGGTGGTGACCCACTCATGTTTGGGCGGCTCGGTGAGGAGCTAGACCAGCTTATTGAGGCAGCCATTGCTTATTCTGTTGTGCCTGGTATTGGCGCAGCCTCGGGTTGTGCTGCCAGTGTGGCGATGCCCTTGACGGAACGCGGCCTGGCAAAGGGTTTGCGGTTGATCACGGCCTCACTCAGTGAGGCAGAAGAGCAATTGAACTGGTCCGACCTTGCTCAAGAGGAGGAAACGCTGGTGTTTTATATGGGCTTGTCCAAGGCATCGACTATCAGCCTTAAGTTAATCGATGCCGGACTGCCAGCCAACTTTCCTGTTCTGATTGTAGAAAATGGTACACAGCGACAACAGCGTAACATTTCGACAACGCTACAAGGTTTACCGGTGACGGTTAACACATTCAAGATACAAGCCCCGGCTCTGATTTATGTGGGGAAAATCGTCGGAAAGCTGTCCCAGCGTCAGGGTTGTTTAATCGGTCCTGGAATGGCAATGACCTGATTGTTCGCTTTTAACAACTTTCCTAAGTAACGAACACAGCAAGCGAATCCGGCAGGACACCCATAAAACATCAGATAGCGAGAGTGATAATGAAAGCTGACAAGTTAAAAGTACAAGTAATGAGAACCACTCATACACACTGAGAGTTTCTGGTAAATCTCAAAGGTAATGAATGGGGCTGTTCAGGCCACCGATTGATAATAGTTATCACGGGTTATAAAGAAAATAATTTACATAGTTATTACGACAGTATTTTGATGTTGCGTGGTGAATTCAGCGGAAGCTGATTCACGTCAAAACAGAAAATATGAGAGCAATGAGGCTTATTTGACACCGGGTTTATCAATCCTGGTTTGATCGAATGGGCCTTTTTTTCGTCCTTTTTAAAGAAGCTACATCATCATGGAGAGAATAGTATGAAAAATCTTGCGATCATTCGTGCTCGGGGCACTTTTGTAAAATCGGTCAGCGGGGTGTTGGCTTTTACCACTTTGGCATTATCTGCTCTGAGCTCAGCCAGCACTGCAGAAGACACTGTCTCAGGCGTTAAAACAAAATTGACACTCCGTTATCGTGCCGAGTATGTGGATCAAGAGGGTATTGAAGAAACTGCATTGGCTTCGACTCTAAAAAGCCGTCTGACATTTACTACAGGCAGCTGGAGTGGATTGAGCGGACAAATTGAAGTTGACGATATCACAGTGATCGGCAGCGAAATGTACAGGACGCCAGAAAACGGGTACAGCGAATACCCTGTGGTGGCAGATCCTGAAGGGGTAGATGTCAATCAGGCCAAGTTGAGTTATCAGCGCGATGGCTTCAGCTCGACACTGGGCAGGCAAAGAATCAATCTGGGTTCACAGCGTTTTGTTGGCGGTGTTGGCTGGCGTCAGAACGAGCAAACCTATGATGCCTTCCGGGTTGGCTACAAAACAGATAGTAATGTAAGCGTGGATTATGCCTATGTGTGGGGTGTTGAGCGGGTATTTGGTCCGAACGACTCCACCAGCCAGCTGGCCCGTTGGAATACGGAGTCCCATTTCATTACAGCGGCCAGTGATTTTGAAAAACTGGGCAAGATTGAACTCTTTGCTCTGTTTAATGATTTCAATCCGGTGCCAGGCCTGTCAACACAGACCGTCGGTTTCGATTACCAGTTTAAACCGAAAGCGTTTACGCTGAATTTTGGCTACGCCCAGCAAAATGACTATGGAAGCAACCCCAACAATTTTAATAATGATTATTTATCACTCAGTGCATCCACTGAGGTGGCAAATCTGGGGCTGAGTGCCGGCTACGAAGTGCTGGGTACGGACAACGGTGTTTCCTTCAAGACCCCGCTGGCAACTCTGCATAAATTTCAGGGCTGGGCAGATATGTTTCTGGTCACTCCGGCTGGCGGCGTCGTCGATACCTGGGCGCAGGTGAAGGGGAAGGTCGGACCTGTTGACCTCCTGGTCAAGTATCATCAGTTTGGCTCCGACGAGGACAGTATTGATTATGGCGATGAACTGGACTTGGCTGCCACGTACAGCTTTTCAAAAGATCATTCGATCCAGCTGAAATTTGCCCAGTTCGATGGCAAGTCCATGGTGGATGTGGACAAGGTTTGGCTCAGCTGGAATTGGGCATGGGGTAATTAATAATAATAATTGGGGTCAGAGTAAAATTTTGTCGTCTTTATCTTCCCCCGATCGCCACGCAAAACCCTGTGTAACGGTCACTGATATCTATAGTAAGCTGAAAGAGTCCGGCGGCGGGATACTGTTTAGCACCGCCGCCGGTGGCTTATTCCTCCACCAATGTGGCGCACTGGTATATCTGGCTGCCGCACTGTGAAACCAGTGTGGCCAGTTTTGGTAGCAGTGCCGAGATCTTGCTCATTAGCGTCCATGGCGGGTTGATCACGAGCATTCCGGATGCGGTCATACCGTGTTCTCGTGAGTCCGGCATAACCCCAAGTTCAAAACACTGAATATTTCTGATCCCACTGTTGATCAGCTTTTTCTGCATACGCTGGATGGTGTTTCTATCCACTACCGGGTACCAGATGGCATAAATGCCCTGGCTGAATTTTTTATAGGCCTTGGCTACCTGGTCAATGACTAAGTCGTAGTCAGATTTGATTTCATAGGATGGATCGATCAAAACAAGCCCGCGACGGCTGCGCGGCGGGATCAGTGCTTTTAATCCGTCAAAACCATCAGTGTGGTACACGCGAATGTTTTTCCGTCCTGCAAAGTTCTTCTGCAAGAGCTGGTAATCCTGTGGGTGCAGTTCAAACAGCCAAGCGCGATCCTGTGGGCGCAAGAAGCAGCCGACGATAGACGGCGAGCCTGGGTAGAAGTTAACGGCATCAGTTTTATTGAATGACCCCACTACCTCGGCATAGCGGTCAAGTTCCGGCCAGTCAGCGAAATTTAGTCTGGCAATGCCACCGCTGTGTTCCAGGGTTTTTTGTGACTGCGCTGAGCGTAAATCATACAGGCCGGCCCCGGCATGAGTGTCGATGTAGTCGAAGGCGGTGTCTTTTTTAAGCAGGTGGTCGAGAATCTCGACAAGCACAATATGCTTGAGCAAGTCAGCAAAATTACCGGCATGGAAAGAGTGGCGATAACTCAACAAGGCGAAATACCTGCAGGGCAAAGTTAATGAAAGCAGCGTTTAACACGGGTAAGTGCTAGCGAGCGGCCCAGATACACAAAAGCCCCGAAAGCGCAGGGCTTACGGGGCTTTGTGATCTGTCTGAGACAGTGATTTGGTGGAGATGGCGGGAGTCGAACCCGCGTCCGTCAGCACTCTGCCAGGAGCTCTACATGCTTAGTTCCGCCTATTGATTTAGCTCTTTACAGCCCAGCGGGCAGGACGTTAAGAGCGAGCCTGAATAAGTTTTAGGCCATCCGCGTCAGGCACGCTTCAGGACGATCCAGTTCTGTATGACAGCCAGCAGCGCGATACTGGAACCTTGCTGAAGGCCGCTAAGGGCGAACCCTTAGTAGTGCGTCACGGGCCGCTTACGCAGCCAGTTGGGCACCGTAGTTGTCGTCGTTGGCAACTAATAAAATGCAGCTTTGGATTTACGTGATTCGCTACCCTCACGGCATGCACCCATGGTTTCGTCACCGGCGTCGAATCCAAGTCATCCCCGATAGGAAACCGTCATGGTTTAGAGGCGAGTATACCCGAATTAGTTCCTAAGCCATATCCCGCTGGGCGGCAATCTGGGTTCTTTATGTGCAGATTGTAGAGGGGCGTGAGCCTGACCCTGAGCCGGAGTTGGGTCAGGTGAACAGGTCCAGTATCCCGCTGAACAGGCCCACGGACTGGGCGAAGGCGGCCAGGATCAATACCGGGCACACAAGGCGCACGTACCAGGGCCAGATTTTCCAGAAGAGGGTGCTGCCGATGTTCTCGTGGCCTTTTTTCAGTTCCTTCAGGACTTCGTCGCGGCGCCAGATCCAGCCGGCGAAGATACACAGGGCCACGCCGAGCAGGGGCTGGCCGTATTCGGTGCTGATACTGATGACGAGTACGAACAGGCTGTCGAAGTTGAAGATGATCAGGCTGCTGATGGCAAAAATGATCAGCCCCACCAGCAGCGTGGCGGTTTTGCGGCCCAGTTTGAGGTTCTCGATGGAGAAGGCCACCGGTACTTCGAGCATGGAGATGGAGGAGGTAACTGACGCGATGGTCATAAGGGCAAAGAAGGCGATGGCCACAAACAGCCCGGCGGTGCCCATGGTGTTAAACAGCGCCGGCAGTACCTGCAGGATCAGATCCGGACCGGCGATCAGTTCGCCGCTGGCGGCAAAGATCTGGGTGCCGGCTTCTTGGGCCACATACATGGCGGGCAGGATCAGCAGGCCGGCGGTGAATGCGATGCCCACATCAATCAGGGTCACCAGTGCGCCCAGGCGCGGCAGGCTTTCCTGCTGGCTGAGGTAGGAGCCGTAGATCAGCATGGTGCCCACGCCCAGTGACAGGGAGAAGAACGCCTGGCCCATGGCGGAGATCACCAGTGACCATGAAAAGTGGCTGAAGTCCGGGATCAGATAGGTTTCCAGGCCGGTGATGGCGCCGGGCTGGGTGAGTACATAGACGATCAGCAGCAGCAGCAGAATGATCAAAGCCGGCATCAACAGGGTGGACCAGCGCTCGATTCCTTTCTCCACGCCGCTGGCGATAATCGCCATGGTCATGCCGCTGAAGATGGCGGCAAAAAGCAGGTTGCGGCCGATACTGCCGCTGGTGAGCCAGTTGGCGATCTCGCCGGCGCCGAGCAGGCGGGCAAAGGGTTCGGCCAGATAGGCCACCATCCAGCCGGCGACGATGGAGTAGAAGCTGAGGATCAGCGAGGCCACGATAATGCCGCCGAAGCCGGTGAGGTTGCCGAACAGGCGGCTGATGGGGCCGGTGGAAATCCCGCGCAGTGCCTGCACCATGTTGCTGCGGGCGTGGCGGCCAATGGTGAGTTCCGCCATCAGTGCCGGGTAGGCCAGCAGGAAAGCCAGGAGCAGGTAGACCACCACAAAGGCCGCACCACCGTTCTGGGCTGCCTTGGTGGGGAACCCCCAGATATTGCCGAGGCCCACGGCTGAACCCGCCGCGGCCATCAGAAAACCGATGTTGGAGCTGAACTGTCCGCGCGGTGCGCTCATGATCAATCCTGTGATGATTCTTCTTTTGTGCGGGCGTGCCGGATCAGCGGTGGTCGGTGCGCATCAGCCGTTGCTTCTGGCGGTTCCAGTCGCGCTCGCGCTCGGTATCGCGCTTGTCGTGGTGCGCCTTGCCCTTGCCCAGTGCGATCTCGCACTTGATCAGGTGTTTTTTCCAGTAGAGGGCTGTGGCAACTAGGGCGTAACCCTTCTGGTCCACAGCGGCCTTGAGCCTGGCCAGTTCGCGCTTGTGCAGCAGCAGCCGGCGGGTGCGGTCCGGTTCGGTGACAAAGTGGGTCGAGGCGCTGGCGAGCGGCTGCACACGCACGCCCAGCAGCCAGGCCTGGCCGTCCTTTATCAGCACATAGCTGTCGGTGAGCTGTGCCTTGCCCTCGCGGCAGCTCTTCACTTCCCAGCCCTGCAGCTCAACACCGGCCTCGAACTTCTCCTCGATGAAGTAGTCGTGACGGGCCTTCTTGTTGAGAGCGATGGTATTGGAAGACGGTGCCTTTTTCTTTTTGGCCATAGATACAACTTTGCGGTGGGTCTAACTGGCGGATCATAACAGAGGCCCCCGGGTGATCACAGCGAGGGCTTGCCGGTCCGGGGTGCGTTAGAAGAAGCTGATTCCGAAGAACTTGAGCGCCACGGTGTTGATAAATATCAGCAGCAGGAACACCGGGATGAAGGTGCCCAGGGCGAAGTTGACATAGCGCTGGGAGAAGGAGCCGGCGAAACCGGGCGCACCGTCCTGCAGTTCCTGGTCAAAGTTGGCCTTCTTCCAGCGGTAGATCACAAACAGGCACACCAGCAGGCCGTTGAGCGGCAGGATGGTGTCGTAGAAGATGATTTCCACCAGATCGAAGAAGGACTTGTTGGCGCCGGCGAGGGTGACGAACTCGGTGAACCACTGCACCATGCCGAAAGACACCGCGCAGAAGGCGGCCAGCACCACCTGCACCGCGCCCACGGTGTAGATGGCTTTGCGGCGGTCCATGCCGCGCTCATCGCGCAGTGTGGCCACCGGCACCTCGATGATGGAAACCAGAGAGGTGATGGCGGCCACCAGTACCAGGAAGAAGAAAACCGCCGCGAAGGCGCTGGCGCCCACGTAACCGATGCTGTCCTGCAGGGCCAGGAAGATCTTCGGCAGGAACAGGAAGATCATGCCGGCGGAGCTGTCGGAGAGCTCGGTGGGGTCGATCTGCGGGTTGAAATGGAAGATGGTCGGCAGGATCAAAAGACCGGCGGTAAAGGCCACCATGGTGTCGGTCAGGGCGACCACTTTGGCGGAGCCGGGTATGGACTGGTGAGATTCCATGTAGGAACCGTAGGTGATCAGGATGCCCATCCCCAGTGACAGGGAAAAGAAGGCCTGCGCCATGGCGCTGCTGAGGACGTCCGGAGTCAGTTTGGAAAAATCGGGGATCAGGTAGTACTGCACGCCGAGGATGGCGTTTTCCTTGGTGAGCACAAAGGCCACCAGGCCAATCAGGATGGCAAACAGCATCGGCATCAGGGTCTTGGCCGCGCGCTCGATGCCGTCTTTCACGCCGAGGGCGAGAATGCCGTTGATCAACAGCATCAGTGCAATGAGATAGACGAATACACTGGGCGAGTTGATGAACTGGTTGAAATACGCTTCGGTAGCGAGCCGGTCGAGGTTGCCGCCCAGTGTCTCAACCAGGTAGCCCAGCACCCAGACGGTGACCACCAGGTAGAACACGGCAATCATGAAGGGTGTGATCAGGGCCAGCCAGCCGGGGATCTGCCACAGTTTTGAGCCGCCAGACAGTGTGCGGTAGGCCCCCACCGGGTCTTTGTCGGTGTGGCGTCCGAGGGCCAGCTCCGCCATCATCACGGGCAGGCAGATAAGAATGACGAACAGGGCATAAACCAGCAGGAAGGCGCCGCCGCCACTTTTGGTGGCGGCGACGGGAAAGGCCACCAGGTTGCCGATGCCCACGGCGGACCCCGCCGCGGCCAGGATAAAACCGAGCCGCGATCCAAAATGTTCTCTCGCTGCGGACATAGTACTCTCGCTTGCCTGTTATTCTTTTGCTGCGCCTGGTCGCGCGTGCGATGCGTTTTGCGGGGCGGCGCCAATGAATGATGTTAGAACAATTGTTGCAGGAATTATCTTGCTTGAGTAGCGCTGGCTGGCAAAATTGCCCGCGGGGCGCGCATGTCGGCCCTGCAAGTCCTGAGGTTGGAATCAATAGAAAACATGACGCAGATTGAGCGCAGCGCGCTGGTGATGCACAGCGTGGAACGGATGTTTGACCTGGTAAACGACGTGGAAAAATATCCGCAGTTCCTGCCCGGGTGTCGCAACGCGGAAGTGTTGTACCGAAATGAGCAGACTCTGGAGGCGCGGCTGGATTTATCCCGTGCCGGTATGCGCCAGAGTTTTGTTACCCGCAACCGCCTGCAGCGGCCGACGTTAATGGAGCTGGAGTTGGTGGACGGGCCGTTTTCGGAATTTTCCGGCCGCTGGGAGTTCAAGCCGCTGGGCGACAATGCCTGCAAGGTGCAATTTTCGCTGTCATTCGTGATCCGCAACCGGCTTGTGGCGGCGGCGGTGGGCAAGCTGTTCAGCGAGCTGGCCAATCAGATGGTAGGCGCCATGAGTGCGCGCGCGGACGAGATTTACGGTAAATCAGTATGACGGATAGGCAAACGATCGAGGTGGAGGTGGTGTACGCGCTGCCCCGTGAGCAGCGGCTGGTGAAGTTGCTGGTGGCGCCGGGCACTACGGCCAGGGAGGCGCTGCAGCGCTCGGGAATCCCGGAGGAATACCAGGAAGTGGAACTGGATACGGCCAGGCTGGGTATCTTCGGCCAGTCCTTGGGCACCAAGGGGTTGGCGCCGCCGGATCAGTATGTGCTGCAGCCCGGGGACCGGGTGGAAGTGTACCGGCCGCTGATCGCCGACCCCAAAGAGGCGCGCAAGCAGCGGGCGGAAAAGGCGCGCCGGCAGGCGCAGCGGAAAGAGTCTTAAAGGCTGTTGCCGGCAGGCGCTTCATCAGAAAGCGCCTTATTAGCGAATGTCTTGGCGGACGGCGACTTGGCAGAGCACGTCTTGGCAGAAGGCGCCTTGGTGATAACGCGAGCGCTTCACCGCGCTGGGCCTCAGGGCCAGCCGGCCGGCTGGAAGTCGCCATTGGTGGCGATGAGGATGTCGCCGTTGAAGTAGACGCTGAAGCGCTTCTCGCTCACCTCACCTTCCGGGTCGCGCACCCGGTTCACATAATCCCAGCGATTCGGTTTAAAGGTGTCCTCGATCAGGGGGGTGCCCAGAACAAAGCGCACCTGGCGGCGGGTCATGCCCGGCTTCAGCTGGTCCACCATCTCCTGGGTGACGATATTGCCCTGCTGTATCTCGATGCGGTGCACGCCGGGGAATTCAAACAGGCTGCAAGCGCTGAGCAGGGCGCCGAGGCTGGCGATGGCGATCAATTTTACGAAAGAGGGCATTCAGTGCTCCGTTATCTTTTGTCTTGCAGCGGTAAAGCCCGTCGGTATGGCCCGTGCGGGTCGGTGACCCTGTCTCTGAGAGCCGGCGGCGGTGAAAGTTCCTGCCGCGAACGCCGGGTCGGAATTTCTACGGCGCTTCTGCGCACAGGCCGCGATGGTGACCGGGGTTCCGCTGTGTCCACTGGGCGTGGATAATAACCGAAGAGCAAGCGCGCTGACAGAGATCGCGACCGCTTCGCTGCGGGAGCGCAGGCACGCGACCGGTGCCACGGCGGCGCCCTGCGTCACTCTGCGCCAAGGCGCCACCATAGCAACCAGAATTCAGTCGGGAAAAATATTCATGCCAAACGAAAACCAGGAGCTGCGCAAGGCGGGTCTCAAGGTCACCCTGCCACGGGTAAAGATACTGCAACTGCTGGAAACCGCCAGTGAGCAGCACCTGAGCGCGGAAGATGTTTACAAGATGCTCCTGGAAGCGGGTGAGGATGTGGGTCTGGCGACGGTTTACCGCGTGCTCACGCAGTTTGAGAGCGCCGGCCTGGTGATTCGCCACAACTTCGACGGCGGCCATTCGGTGTTCGAGCTGGACCGGGGCGACCACCACGATCATATGGTCTGCACCGATACCGGCCAGGTCATTGAATTCCACAACGAGCAGATCGAAAAACTGCAGCACCAGATCGCGGCAGAGCACGGTTACGAGCTCACCGGTCACAGCCTGGTGCTGTATGTGCAGAAGAAGACGCAGTAAATCCTGCCGGGGCGGCCCGCGCCGTCCTTGACGCCTTCCCCCCGCCTTGGGACACTTCCCACCACTATATAAACATACAGGGAGCAGCCCTTGACCCGGATACTGGGTATCGACCCCGGCTCGCGCAAAACCGGTTACGGTCTGATCGATATTCAGCGGGGCGGGGCCGTTTACGTGGCCAGCGGTGTGGTGCGTATCCCGGATACCGCGCTGCCGGAACGCCTCAAATTGATCTTTGACGCCATCAGTCAGATCGCCGGGCAGTACGCCCCGGCGCAAATGGCGATTGAAAACGTGTTTATGTCCAAGAGTGCCGGCTCCGCCCTCAAACTGGGTCAGGCCCGTGGCGCCGCGATCGTGGCGGCCACCCACGCGGGCCTGTCCGTATCCGAGTACGAGGCCCGCAAGGTCAAGCAGGCGGTGGTGGGTAACGGCGCTGCGGACAAGCTGCAGGTGCAGCATATGGTTAAGACGCTGTTGCGGCTGCCCGCCGCGCCGCAGGAGGACGCGGCGGACGCCCTGGCAGTAGCGCTGTGCCATATGCACACCATGCAGACCCTGGTGCAGACCGCCGGTGCCGCCAACAGCCGCTTTCGCCGCGGCCGCCTGACGATTTCCTGAGGGGAACTTATCCAATGATCGCAAGACTGCGCGGCAGCCTCGCCGCTATTCAGCCGCCACTGGTATTGGTGGATGTGCAGGGCGTGGGCTATGAGGTGCTCGCGCCCATGACCACCGTGTTCGAGCTGCCGCCGCTGGGGCAGGAAGTTCAGCTGTTTACCCACCTGTCGGTTTCCGAGACCTCGCAGCAGCTGTTCGGATTCCTGCGCGAGTCCGACCGGCAGCTGTTCCGCACCCTGATCAAGGTGAATGGCGTCGGCCCCAAAATGGCGCTGGCGATCCTGTCCGGCCTCGATGGCAAGGCGCTGGCCCGCTGCGTTTCAGAGGATAACGTGGGTGCCCTGGTCAAGGTGCCGGGGGTCGGCAAGAAGACCGCCGAGCGCCTGATCATCGAGCTGCGCGACAAGCTGGCACCGGATCTGGGTGACGCCAACGATATTCCGCTGCTGGCGGCCGGGGCGCCGAAAGTGGACCATGCGGGTGAGGCGGAAAGCGCCCTCACGGCGCTCGGCTACAAGCCCACCGAGGCGAGCAAGATGGTCGCCCGGGCCAGCAAGGAGCAACCGGATGCCGACAGCGCCACGCTGATCCGTCTGGCGCTTAAGGGAATGGCGCCCGCATGATCCGCACTGACCTCTTTGGCCCACTGCTCCTCTGGAGGATGCCGCTTTGATCGAAGCCGACCGCCTGATCGCCCCCGAGCCCATCGGCCCCAGTGGCCATGAGGAACAGTACGACCGCGCCGTGCGCCCCAAGACCCTGGCCGACTATGTGGGGCAGCCTGTGGTGCGCGAGCAGATGGAGATCTTTATCCAGGCCGCGCGGCTGCGCGACGAGGCGCTGGACCACACGTTGGTTTTTGGCCCGCCGGGGCTGGGCAAGACCACCCTGGCCAATATCATCGCCGCGGAAATGGGCGTGGCGATCAAGACCACCTCAGGCCCGGTACTGGAAAAGGCCGGTGACCTGGCGGCGCTGATGACCAATTTGGAGCCGGGGGATGTGCTGTTTATCGATGAAATCCACCGTCTGAGTCCTCATGTGGAGGAGGTGCTGTACCCGGCGATGGAGGATTACCAGCTGGATATCATGATCGGTGAAGGGCCGGCGGCCCGCTCGATCAAGCTGGACCTGCCGCCGTTTACCCTGGTGGGCGCCACCACCCGTGCAGGGCTGCTCACCTCGCCGCTGCGCGACCGTTTCGGTATTGTGCAGCGGCTGGAGTTCTACAGTGTCGAGGATCTCACCAGCATCGTGCGCCGCTCCGCCGGCCTGATGGGGGTGGAAATGGACGAGGGCGGTGCCCGCGAGGTGGCCCGCCGCGCCCGTGGCACACCGCGTATCGCCAACCGGCTGTTGCGGCGGGTGCGGGACTTCGCCGAGGTGAAGGGCGACGGCAGCGTGGATGCCGCCATCGCCGATGCGGCGCTCAATATGCTCAATGTGGATGGGCGCGGCTTTGACCAACTGGACCGGCGCATGCTGCTGGCGATGATCGAAAAGTTTGGCGGCGGACCGGTCGGCGTCGACAGTCTGGCGGCGGCGATCAGCGAAGAGCGCGATACCATTGAGGATGTGCTCGAACCCTACCTGATCCAGCAGGGTTACCTGGCGCGCACCCCGCGCGGGCGCGTGGTGACGGCGCTGGCCTATGAGCATTTCGGCATGCCGCAGCCGAACAAATGATAGGGCGCCCGCGGGCGCCAGCTGTGAACAAGCCAGTCAGAAAAAAATAAGGAACCGGCGTGACAGAGCCTTTCAGTCTTCCCGTTCGTGTCTATATCGAAGATACGGACGCGGGCGGGATCGTGTATTACGTGAATTATTTGAAGTACATGGAACGGGCGCGCACAGAATTCGTGCGCGCCCTCGGCTATGATAAGCCCGCCATGCCGCAACAGGGCCTGCTGCTGGTGGTGCATTCGGCGGAAATTCACTACCGCCGCTCGGCACTGCTGGACGACGCCTTGAGAGTAACCGCGGCGATTGGCAAACTGGGCCGCGCAGCGGTGACCTTCGAACAAAATATTTTCCGCGGTAATGAAATCATCTGCCAGGGTGTTGTCAAAGTCGCCTGTGTCGCGGACGACACTCGCAAGCCCTGCGCGCTACCAGAATCCATCTATTCAGCATTAAAGGCAGCAATCCAACCATGAATGCCGGTGAACAACTTTCCCTGTGGGGGCTGATTCAGAACGCCAGTCTGCTGGTGCAGTTGGTGATGTTGATCCTGCTTCTGGCCTCGGTTATCTCCTGGGTCATGATTATCCAGCGCGGCCTCTATCTGTCCCGGGCCAAGCGCGCCCTGGTCAACTTCGAGCGGCGCTTCTGGTCCGGCGCGGACCTCAACCAGCTTTTCCGGGATGGCAATGCCCGCGCCGAGAAAGGCCGGGTGGATGGCGTCGAGTCGCTGTTTCGCGCCGGCTTCACCGAGTTCACCCGGCTGCGCCAGCAGGGGCGCAGCAGCCCCGAGGCGGTGATGGAGGGCACCGAGCGCGCCATGCGTGTGGCCATGTCGCGGGAGCAGGAAAATGTGGAAATGAACCTGCCGTTTCTGGCCAGCGTCGGCTCGGTGAGCCCGTATATCGGTCTGTTCGGCACCGTCTGGGGCATCATGAATTCCTTCCGCAGCCTAGCGACCATGCACCAGGCCACCATTGCCACCGTGGCGCCGGGTATCAGTGAGGCACTGGTGGCCACGGCCATGGGGCTGTTCGCGGCGATTCCGGCGGTGATGGCCTACAACCGTTATTCCGCCAAGGCCGAGACACTGCTGTCCGGCTACGAGACATTTGCCGAGGAGTTCTCCTCCATCCTGCACCGCAAAGTGCATTCCAGCTAACACCAGCGGACGATTGTCATGAGTGTTTTTCGCAAAGGCGGCAAGCGCAAACTGGTCTCGGAGATCAATGTCGTCCCCTACATCGATGTCATGCTGGTGTTGCTGATCGTATTTATGGTGACAGCGCCGCTACTGATGCAGGGGGTGAAGGTGGATCTGCCCGATGCGCCTTCGTCGCCGATGGAGGATACGGATGACGAACCGCTGATTATTTCGGTGCGCGCCGATGGCACTTATTACCTGAATCTGGGCGAGGATGAGCAGGTGGCCAAGCCCCTGGCCGAGATTCGCGAGACGGTTGCCAAGGTGCTGCGGCAGAAACCCAAGACGCCGGTGCTGGTGTGGGGCGACACCGACGCCAGATACGGGTTGATCGTCGGCGCCATGACGCAGCTGCAGCAGGCCGGGGCCCCCAGTGTCGGCCTCGTGACCGAGCCGCCGCAGCAGTCGCAGCCATAAAGTGGCGCCAGTCCATTATGAATAATGCCAGTTCGTACGCATTGCCGGTCATCATCAGTGTGCTGCTGCATGCACTGCTGATCGGTGTGCTGGCTTTCGGCTGGGAGGCGACACAGGAGCCGCCTCGCAAGAGCATGCCCAAGTTTGTGCAGGCGAAGCTGGTTACCGTTGACGCCACGGTGAAGAAAAAGAAGGCCCCGCCCACGGTGGACCTGATCGAGCGCCGGCAGCAGCAGAAGCTGCAGCGTCAGCGTGAGGCCAAGGCGCAAGCGGAACGGCGCGCGGCGCTGGAGCGCAAGAAGAAGCGCGAGGCCGAGCAGCGCAAAAAGGCCGAGGCCGAACGCAAGCGCAAGGCCGCCGAGGAGCAGGCCAGAAAGGAGAAGGAGCGCAAGGACAAAGAGCGCGAGGAACAACTGGAGCAGCAGCGCCAGAGCGCCTTTGAAGAGGCGCTGGAAGACGAGGAGGAGCTGCTCGATGCCCGCGAGAGCACTCAGGCGGTGATGTCGCTGGCGCAGGCGATTCAGCAGCGCATCGAGTCGGTCTGGAGCCAGCCGCCCAGCGCCCGCAATGGCATGGTCACCGAGGTGCGCATCAGCTTTGTGCCCACCGGCCGCGTGGTGGCCTCTAACATTACCAAGAGCAGTGGCAACGCCGCACTGGATCGCTCGGTACTCAACGCCGTTCGCAAGGTGGAGGTGTTCCCTGAGGTGGCGGAGCTGGCTCGGGCGGAGCCGGCCCTGTTCGAGCGCGAAGTGCGCAATACCCAATTGATATTCAGAGTTGAAGGCCTGCGCCAATGATGAACAAACTGAAGACCCTGCTATCTGTGATTGTCCTCAACTGCCTGCTGGCGGCTGCGGCTCAGGCGCAGATGGTGGTGGAAATCACCCGGGGCAACCCGGACCCGACCCCGATTGCCGTGGCGCCGTTCAGCTGGTCCGGCAGCGGTGTGCTGGCGGAGGATGTGGCCGGGATTATCTCCGCCGACCTGCGCCGCAGCGGGCTGTTTGCGCCGGTGCCGCAGGAGGACATGCTGTCCTTTCCCAAATCGGCGGATGAGGTGGTGTTCCGGGACTGGCGCATCCTCGGCACCGAGTATGTGGTTACCGGCCGTATTCAGCCCCAGGGCAACGGCTATCTGCTGACATTCGACCTCACCAATGTCTTTGGCCAGAGCAAGACATTCACCAAGCAGGTGAGTGGTGGCGCCGAGCAGTTGCGGGACATCGCCCACAAAGCGGCGGACGAGGTCTTCGAGGCGATCACCGGTATTCGCGGCGCCTTCTCCACCGAAATGGTTTACGTGCGCGAGGGCAGTCAGGGCGGGCGCCCGGTTTACGAATTGATGCGGGCGGATATTGATGGCGCGCGATCTCGGCCCATCCGGCGCTTTGATCAGCCGGTGATGTCCCCGACCTGGTCACCGGACGGGCAGGAGGTGGCGTATGTTTCCTTTGAGACCGGCCGCCCGGCCATCTTTCGCGAGAACCTGCGCACCGGTGCCCGCCAGCAGCTGACAAACTTCAAAGGCATCAACAGTTCGCCGGTCTGGTCGCCGGATGGCAGCAAGATGGCCATGGTCCTCTCCAAGGACGGCAACCCGGAAATCTATGTGCTGGATCTCAGCACCGGGCGCTTCACGCGCATGACCCGGCACTTCGCCATCGATACCGAACCCAACTGGATGCCGGACGGCAAGTCTCTGGTTTTCACTTCCGACAGGGGAGGTAAGCCACAAATTTACCAATTGACCCTTGCCACCGGTCAAGTTGACCGCTTAACCTTCGACGGCGACTACAATGCGAGATCGCGTGTGTCGCCCGATGGGAAGACGCTGGTCATGGTGCACCGTAGCAGGGGGGTGTTTACGATTGCTACGATGGATATCAAGACCGGCCAGATGCGACTCCTCACGGAGACCACTCTGGACGAATCCCCCAGTATTGCGCCTAACGGCGCCATGCTGATGTATGCCACCAAGCGCGGGGACCGGGGCATTCTGGCAGCGGTATCGCTGGATGCCGGGGTGAAGTACAACCTTCCATCCCAGCGGGGTGATGTGCGCGAGCCGGCCTGGTCGCCCTACTTCGATTGACAGGGGGGTGCCCGACCCGATGCTCGGTGGCGGCAAGTGGGTAATAGCGGGTTACGGTAATAGCGGGTTTCAAAGTAGTCTTAAACCAATAGACAAAACACTTTCAGATTTTCTCGATAACACAAAAAAAGCGGAGTTGCTTATGTTTAAATCAGTTAAAACCGGTCTCGGACTGGCTTGCGCAATGGTAGTACTGGCTGGCTGTTCCAGCACCGACACCGACGACACTGCCCAGCAGCAGATCGTCGAGCCGACCCAGCCGGTTGTTGAAACCCCGGTTCAGGAAACCGTTACTCCTCTGGACAACGTCGTTTACTTCGATTTCGACAAGTCCCTGCTGCGCGCTGAAACCCGCGACCTGCTGCTTCAGCACGCCGATCGTCTGCGCGGTACCAGCGACAGCGTTCGCCTCGAAGGCCACGCCGACGAGCTGGGCACCCGCGAATACAACCTGGCCCTGGGCGAGCGTCGCGCCAACGCCGTGCGTGATTTCCTGGTACTGCAGGGCGTAGACGCCGGCAGCATGGAAGTGATCAGCTACGGTGAAGAGCGTCCGGCCGTAATGGGCTCCAACGAAAGCGCGCGCGCCCAGAACCGCCGCGTAGTGATCGTTAAGTAAGCGCATTTTTGCCGATGACTTTATCCCTAGGAAAAGTCGCGATCGCCGCAGCCGTTGTGGCTGCGGCATCGCCCGTATTCTCGCAGGCGCCGATTGTGGACCTCTCCGGTGGTAACGCCGAGCAGAGCAGCCAGCAGTCGGCGCCCGCATACCCTCAGCCTCCCTATTCCGAAGCCACCCTGGCAGAGAATCAGCTCGCCCGCGCAGGCTCGCAGCCATCCCGCCAGCAGGGAGGGAATGCACAGGCTGAGGCTTACTATCAGATGCAGGTCCTCCAGCAGGAGGTTCTGGAGCTGCGTGGCGCCGTCGAGGAGCTGACTCATGAGGTCAAGCGCCTCAAGCAGCAGCGCACCGACGACTACATGGACCTGGACCGGCGCATAGCGCGCCTGAGTGGCGAGGCGCCATCCGCGGCACCCACCGATGGCTCGGGTGCGGAAGGTGCCGGTGTGAGCGGTGACGCTGTGAATGGCGGCGAAAGCGAAGGCTCCGCCCTGGCGCAGGCCCCGCTCACCCCCGAGGCCAGTGCCGATGAACGCGAGCGCTACCAGTCCAGCTTTGGCCTCGCCCGCAACGGCGATTACGACGGTGCCCGCGTTGCATTCAAGCGCCTGCTGAACGACTTCCCCAATGGCCAGTACGCCCCCAACGCCAATTACTGGCTGGGCGAGATTGCGCTGGTGCAGGGCAACCTGGAAGAGGCGCGCCAGTGGTTTGTGGCCCTCCTCGATGGCTACCCCAATTCCACCAAGGTCTGGGACGGCCGCTACAAGCTCGGCACTGTCTATCACCAGCTGGGCGATGACGAGCGTGCCCGCGAGCTGCTGCAGCAGGTTGCTGACAGTGGAGCCCGCGCATCCGGTCTCGCCAAGAAATATCTTGAGGACAATTTCTAGCCCGGAGCGGCCGCTGGTTTTTTGAGCATGAAAGCTCTATGATCCCGCGCCCGGACGGTTTGCCCCGTCCGGGCGTTTTTATTTGTGATGAACATGACTGATTTGACCGCGGAATCTCTCCGCATCAGCGAAATTTTCTACTCCCTGCAGGGGGAGGCCCGCGAGTCCGGCCTGCCCACGGTATTCGTGCGCCTCACCGGCTGCCCGCTGCGCTGCACCTACTGCGACTCCGAGTACGCCTTCTACGGCGGCGAGCGCATGACGCTGGCGGCCATTCTCGACAAGGTGCGCAGCTATCCCGCCCGCTATGTGTGCGTCACCGGCGGTGAACCACTGGCCCAGCCCAATTGCCTGCCTTTGATGAAAGCGCTCTGTGATGCCGGTTACCGGGTCTCGCTCGAAACCAGTGGCGCAATGCCTGTGGAGGCGGTGGACAGCCGGGTTTCCCGGGTGGTCGACCTGAAGACGCCGGCTTCCGGCGAGCAGCACCGCAACCGCATGGAGAATATCGCCGCGCTGAGCGAGCGGGACCAGGTGAAGTTCGTGATTTGTGATCGCGCGGACTACGAGTGGTCGCGCTTTACTGTGGATCAGTACAATCTCGGTGAACGGGTGGGAGAAGTGCTCTTTTCCCCCAGTTATGAACAGTTGCAGCCGCGCCAGCTGGCGGAGTGGATTCTCGCCGATGGTTTGCAGGTGCGCATGCAGCTGCAGCTGCACAAGTTGTTGTGGGGTGACGTGCCGGGGGTGTAGTCCTCCGGTGCCGGATCAGGAACAGGGGAAACGCAATGACAGCGAAAAAAGCCGTGGTGCTTCTTTCCGGAGGGCTGGATTCCGCCACCGTACTGGCCATGGCCCGCGAGCAGGGCTTCGAGTGTTATGCGCTGGGCTTTGATTACGGCCAGCGCCACCGTTCCGAACTTGCCGCAGCAGAGCGTGTGGCCAGTGCCGCTGGCGCGGTGGAGCACAAGGTGGTGCGCCTCGATCTGCGCTCGATAGGCGGCTCCGCCCTCACCGACGACAGTATCGCTGTTCCCGAGGATGCCCCCGAGGGCATCCCCGTTACCTATGTGCCCGCCCGCAACACCGTCTTTCTGTCGATCGCTCTCGGCTGGGCGGAGGTGCTCGGTTCACAGGACATCTTCGTCGGCGTCAATGCGGTGGACTACTCCGGCTACCCGGACTGCCGGCCCGAGTATATCGAGGCCTTCGAGCGCATGGCCAACCTGGCCACCCGCGCCGGGGTGGAGGGGCACCGCCTGCACATCCGGGCGCCGCTGATGCATATGAGCAAGGCGGATATCGTTCGCCGGGGAACCGAGCTTGGAGTGGACTACAGTTTAACAGTGTCCTGCTATCAGGCCGACGAGCGCGGCGCGGCCTGTGGCCGCTGTGACAGCTGTCGCCTGCGGGCGGCGGGCTTTGCCGAAGCCGGTCTGGCGGACCCGACAGTCTACGCCGGAGCTTGAGGGGGCTGTCGGCCTTGGGCCTAAGCCCTTCAAAACGCTGGATTTTTTTGCCGCCAGGTATTGTTTTTCGGAAATAGATCCGTAAGATACGCAGCTCCTCACATCGAGGCTCTGCTCGGTGGGGAATTTCAGGGTCGTTAGCTCAGTTGGTAGAGCAGTTGGCTTTTAACCAATTGGTCGCTGGTTCGAATCCAGCACGACCCACCATATTGCAAAGGGCCGCCGGTTGGCGGCCCTTTTCGTTGCAAACAATTGCAAGAGCTGTTGCCGAAGCGCTCAAGGCCGCCGGCAACAGGGCAGAATACAATTGTTTTTCTGCCGCAGATCAGTAACATACGCACCGCTTTCGGGTCGTTAGCTCAGTTGGTAGAGCAGTTGGCTTTTAACCAATTGGTCGCTGGTTCGAATCCAGCACGACCCACCATATTCCTGAGGGCCGCCGAAAGCGGCCCTTTTTTTTCGCCGGATTCTTTTGGGCCGGACTCTTTGGCCGGACTCTGGCCCTGCCGGGACACTGCGCGCTCTGCCCGCGGCTTTGCTTCGGTAACGCTGCGCCTCCGTCGCCACTGTCGTCACACAGGAATGTAAAGCGGCGACGCAAAAGTTGCGGTCAGGTTTCGGTTAAAGTTTGCGGCCAAGGAGTCCGACCGCCGTCCGCGCTATAATGCGCGTTTTTCTGCTGTTCACAGGTAGCCATGAGTCAGAAGCTGATTTCCGCAGAGTCCCCCGATCCCCGCACGCTGGTGCAGTCCCATCTGGCTGAGCCTGGGGCGCATCAGTACAGCGCCGAGGAACTGCAGCATTGGCGCGAGCGCATCAAGCAGCTGCTGGTGGAGCAGAACGCGGTGCTGGTCGCTCACTACTACACCGACCCCCTGATTCAGGCGCTGGCCGAGGAGACCGGTGGCTGCGTTTCCGATTCCCTGGAAATGGCCCGCTTCGGCGCCGAGCATCAGGCCGATACGCTGATCGTGGCCGGCGTGAAATTTATGGGGGAGACGGCCAAAATTCTCACGCCCCACAAGCGCGTGCTGATGCCCACCCTCGAGGCCACTTGCTCTCTGGACCTGGGCTGCCCCCCGGAAGAGTTTTCCGCCTTCTGCGATGCGCACCCGGACCGCACCGTGGTGGTGTATGCCAATACCTCCGCCGCAGTGAAGGCCCGCGCCGACTGGGTGGTGACTTCCAGCATCGCTCTCGATGTGGTCGATCATCTCGACGCGCAGGGGGAGAAAATCCTCTGGGCCCCTGACAAGCATCTGGGCAGCTATGTGCAGCGTGAAACCGGCGCCGACGTGTTGCTCTGGAACGGCTCCTGCATCGTGCACGAGGAATTCAAGGCCAAGGGGGTGGCGGAACTCAAGGCGCTGTACCTGGACGCGGTGGTGCTGGTGCACCCCGAATCCCCCGCGGCGGTGGTGGAGCTGGCGGACGTGGTGGGTTCCACCTCGCAGATCATCAATGCGGCCAAGACCCGCCCGGAGAAGCGCTTTATCGTCGCCACCGACCAGGGCATTTTCTACAAGATGCAGCAGCAGTGTCCTGACAAGGAGCTGATTGTGGCGCCCACCGCCGGCGCGGGCGCAACCTGTCGCAGCTGCGCCAACTGCCCGTGGATGGCGATGAACTCGCTGGAAAACCTCTGCGGTGTGCTCGAGCGCGGCGACAACGAGATACTGGTCGACCCCGAGCTGGGCAAGCGCGCCATGAAGCCGCTGCAGCGCATGCTGGATTTCCGCAAGCCCCTGGACTGACCGCTGGCTGTTGGAAGCGTAAAGCGCAGTAATCAGTCACTGACGAGCTGCCGCGACAGCAATAACAGTCCCTCAGTCCCCAACAACAGAAAGGCCGGCATATTGCCGGCCTTTCTGTTTTCTGACGGGTTCCGCCAGAGGGGTATTGCGAGAGCGGGGGGGCAGGGCCTCAGGTGCTGCGGAGCCTCGCAAGCCTCAAAGCTCCTTGATGTCCTGTTGCATCTTCAGCACATCTTTGAGGCGCTGCTGCAGGATAGCGTGCATCTGGTAGTCGTTCTGGGCCAGGCGCACGCCGTGGCGCAGGTGCTGCGCTGCCTTGTCGAATACGCCATTGAGTATGTAGTACTCGGCGCGGGCCTCGTGCACACCGACGATATCGCCGGCTAGGCCGTGGGTTTCTGCCAGCAGGTACCACACCGCCGGGTCCTTGCGGCGCACGCGGCTGTGCCGCTCCAGAATGCGCTCGGCGGCCAGGTAATTGCCGGCCTTGAAGTGCGCGTTGGCCAGTCCCATGGTCAGGGCGTGGTCGCCGGGGTTGCGGCTGAGGGCCTTGTCCAGGCGGCGGGTGGCGCTGGTGTAGTCTTCCCGCGCCAGGTCGACATCGGCTCGCGCCAGCACAAAGGCCGCTTTATCCGGCTCCCGCTCCAGCAGGGGCTGCAGGGTTTCGAGGGCTTCGTCGGGCTTGCCCGCCGCCACCTGGGCCAGCGCCAGACCGTAGCGCGAGGCGTCCTCGTTGTCGTTGATGCCGCGCAGCTCCGCCTGGAAGCGCTTTACCGCCTGCTGTGGGGTGGATTCGGCGGCCACACGGATGCGGGCGCGCATCAGGTGGTATTCACGGTTGTCTGAGTTATGTACGTCCGGCATGCGGCTGGCGCGCAGCTTGGCGTCGGCGATGCGCTTTTCCGTAACGGGGTGGGTGAGCAGGAATTCCGGCGGCCGCCGATAGTAGCGCGTCGCCTTCAGCATCTGCTCGAACATCTCGCCGGCGGCCTCCGGGTCTTTGCCGGCCTTGGCCAGGGTGTCGATGCCGACCCGGTCCGCTTCCTGTTCGTTCTGGCGCGAGAAGCGCAGCTGGCTGTCCAGCGCCGCGGCCTGGGTGGCGGTCATGGCGGCGATACCGGCATCGCCGCCGGCGGTCGCCGCCAGCACCAGGGCGCCGAGCATGCCGGCAAGGGTGGGGAGGGTGCTGTTGCGCTGTGCTTCCAGGGTGCGGGCGTAATGACGCTGGCTGAGGTGCGCCAGTTCGTGGGCGAGCACCGAGGCGAACTGGTCTTCGTTCTCCGCGAAAAGAAACAGGCCGGTATGCACGCCGACCACGCCGCCGGGCACCGCAAAGGCGTTCATGGTGTCGTTCTTCACCACCACGACGTCGAGGGTTTTGTCCTCCAGCGGGGCGTGTTGCGCCAGCCCCTTGAGGGTGTCTTCAACATATTGCTGCAGCAGGGCGTCGTTGGAAGTGCGCACCTGGCTGCGAAACATGCGCAGCCACATCTGCCCCAGTTCCTTTTCGCGGCCGTGGGAAACCAAGCCGCTGCTGGAGTCCCCCAGTTCCGGCAGGCGGATCTGGCTGTTGTCGGACACCGCAACTGCCGGCGCGGCCACAATCAGCATTCCCAGGCCCACGGCAAACAGAGTTGCAACCAGTTCTGATTGAACAAGCCGGCGCAATGAGCGTCGAAGAGGCTGCCGCTGGGAAAATTTGGGGTTGTGGCGCATGGCGTGTACTGCTCGGTCGGTGGTTTTGAAGCGGCTGCTGAGGCTGCTCATTAACACTATACGTAACCTCGGGAGACTGTCGAGGTTTTGACCGGGAGGGCGGGAAAAGGTTCGCGAAGAGGGTGTTGGCGAGGTTTTCGGCTGCGTCGCGGGCGGCGATTTTCACCGGGGAGTCGCGCTATAATCCGCCGCAGCGGAGAGATTATGACCGATAATTCTGGGCCAGGCCTGGCCGATAATCAGGGCGAGACTTTGTCTGCGGCTGATGCGCACGCCGATGACACTTGCGTAGATGTCAGCGCAGATGTGACGGTGGATGCGCGACAGCTGCCCTGCCCGCAGCCGCTGCTGCTGATGCGTCGCGCTCTGCGCGAGCAGCCGCCGGGTGCCGTGATCCGGGTACTGGCGACGGATGCCGGCTCCTGGCGGGATTTCCACAGCTTTGCGCAACTGAGCGGCACACCCCTGCTGCGGGCGGAGGCGCGCGATGACCATTACTGCTACTGGCTGACGGCCAGAAAATAACAGGCGAGAACGCGGAAGTTATGCTCAATATCGTCAGAAACTGGGTTAACCGGTACTTCAGTCAGGAAGAAGTGGTGCTTCTTTCCCTGCTCCTGTTGGCGGCCCTTCTGGTGCTCGCCACCCTCGGGGAGGTGCTGGCACCGGTGCTCGCGGCGATCATCATCGCCTTTCTGCTGCAGGGCATGGTTCAGCGCCTGGTGGCGTGGAAGCTGCCGCACTGGTTGTCGGTAACTGTCGCCTGCCTGGTGCTGGTGGGCACCGCGGTGGCGCTGCTGCTGGTGGTGATGCCGCTGATCTGGCGCCAGCTGGTGCGACTTTTCGCGGAGCTGCCCAACATGGTGGAGCAGGGGCAGAACCTGCTGCTGCTGCTGCCGGAGCGATTCCCGCGTCTGATCTCGGCGGCACAGATTCAGGAGATCTTTGACACCCTCGGCAGCGAGCTGGGCACTGTGGGGCAAACCCTGTTGACCTTCTCCCTGACCAATCTGCCCATTCTGGCATCGCTTCTAATCTACGTGGTGGTGGTGCCGATACTGGTGTTCTTTTTTCTCAAGGACACCGACAAGCTGATCAACTGGTGTTCCTCCTTCCTGCCCAACCGCCGCCCCATGCTGCGCCAGATCTGGCACGAGATGAACGACCAGATCGCCAACTACGTGCGCGGCAAGGTGATCGAAATCGCCATTGTGGCGCTGGTGAGTTACGCCGCTTTCTTGATTCTGGGGGTGAATTACGCCCTGCTGCTGGCCGTCGCCGTGGGCCTCAGTGTGCTGATTCCCTATATCGGCGCCGCCGTGGTGACGATCCCGGTGGCCGCCATCGGCCTGTTCCAGTGGGGCTGGAGCAGCGAGTTTCTCTATCTGATGCTGGCCTACGGCTTTATTCAGCTGCTCGATGGCAATGTACTGGTGCCGCTGCTGTTTTCCGAGGCGGTGAACCTGCACCCGGTGGCGATCATCATGGCCGTGCTGGTGTTTGGCGGCATCTGGGGTTTCTGGGGCGTCTTCTTCGCCATTCCCCTGGCCACCCTGCTGAAGGCGATCATAAACGCCTGGCCCACCAGTGAGCATCAGGCCGAGTGGCAGGCGCGGGAAGCCATCGAACAGGGAATGGCTTCGCCCCTCGATCAGGACTGAAGCGGGCGCGCCGGGGCTATTCTTTGCTGGGAGCCCCGCTGCCCCCTGTCTGAGCTTCGGTCGCTTTGCTAGAATTCCGCGCCTGTTTTTCCGCTGCGCGGGGCCAGGCGCCGCATCCTATCTGAACCTCACAGGAATCCATCCATGAGCCTTGCTGAAAAAGTACTGGCGGTGAACAACGATCTACCGATCCGCACCGATAAGCCGATTCACAGCGGTAAGGTGCGCTCTGTCTACTGGCTGACCGAAGCCGACAGTCGCCGCCTGATTCGGGAAAAGGGCTATCCCGTGGCGGAGGATGCGCCGCTGGCGGTGATGGTGATCTCCGATCGTATTTCCGCTTTTGACTGCATCTGGCGTGGCGAGGGTGGCCTGCAGGGGGTGCCGGGCAAGGGCGCGGCGCTGAACGCCATCGCCAATCACTGGTTTAAGCGCTTCAAGGAGCGGGGACTGGCGGACAGCCACATCCTGGATATCCCCCACCCGCTGGTATGGATCGTGCAGAAGGCGCGCCCGGTCATGGTGGAGGCTATTGCGCGGCAGTACATTACCGGTTCTATGTGGCGCGCTTACAGCAAGGGCGAGCGCGACTTCTGTGGCATCCGCCTGCCCGATGGGCTGAGCAAAGACCAGAAGCTGCCGGAACTGCTGATCACTCCTTCAACCAAGGGGATTCTGCGCGGGATTCCCGGCGTGCCGGAAGCGGATGATGTCAACATCACCCGCGCCGACCTCGAGAACAACTTCGCAGCGTTCAATTTCCGCAGCAGGACGGATATCGATCAGTATGAAAAACTGCTGAAGGAGGGCTTTGACCTGATCTCCGACGAGCTGGCCAAGCTGGACCAGATCTTTGTCGACACCAAGTTCGAGTTCGGTTACGTCACCGATGCCAGTGGAGCGGAAAAGCTGATCTACATGGACGAAGTGGGTACCCCCGATTCCTCGCGGATCTGGGATGGCGAGGCCTACCGCCAGGGCGAGGTGGTGGAAAAGTCCAAGGAGGGATTCCGCCAGGCGCTGCTGAGCCACTTCCCGGACCCGGATATTCTGCTGAACAAGGACCGCATGGATGAGCGACTGGCGCTGGCCCGCGACAATGTCCTGCCGGCCGCCATGTTGATGGAACTGTCCGAAACTTATATCGCCATTGCCGAGAAAATCCTCGGCCACAAACTGGTCATTTCCGATAACCCCAAGGCGGAGCTGCTTGAGGTGCTGAAGCGGGATTACGCCCTGGTCGATTGACGGCGGCTTCGCACTGTACCGTCAGGCTTTAAAAGCAAGGCTGTAAAAGTGGGATTGAAAAATAAAAAAGCACAAAGCCGGCGCTAGCGTCGGCTTTGTGCTTTTTTACTTTCTGCTTTCTGTTCTCCGAGCAGCGCAACAGCGCAGTCTCAAATCATTGTTTGGCAGCTGGGAATCAAACGCCTCCTGGCGGTTTAATCTGTAATAGGGCGCCAGTGGGGCAGGTCATTGGTCAGTTGCAGGTCTTGTGACAGCAGGTATTCGTAGCGTGCGGGGTTGAACAGGCTCTGTTGCACCACAAGCGGGGCCTTCTCATTGTTCAGAACCCGGTTGGTGTAAACGATGGTCGCGGCTCCCTCGGGAATGCCCAGCAGTCTGCTGACTTCGCCGTCGGCGAGTCGTGCGGAAAGCGTCTGCTCGGCGAAGCTGGGCTGATACCCCAGCTCCTGCAGGCAGAAAAAAACCGGCGTGTCTTCCAGTCTTTCACTCTTCAGGGTTGCGGCAACTTTTTCCGGCACAAACAGCGTAACCAGGCAGAAAGGCGATTGCTGATGCAGGCACAGGCGCTTTAATCGCATCACCTTTTCTCCCTCGCCAAGGGTCAACTGTTGCCGGATGCGGGCGGGGGGGATCACCCATTCCGACTGCAGCAGCGCGGTTTCCAGCTCGACATCTTCCACCGCCAGCGGGGCGCGTTTGGGCGTCGCCTGCCGGCGCTGGGGCAGGGGAAAGGTGCCCATACCCGGTTTACGTGCCAGCCGGTTTTCCATTTCCAGTCGCGCGAGCGCCGCGCGCACGGTGGCGCGCGCCACCGAGAATTCTTTCGCCAGTGCCAGCTCGCCGGGCATTTTCACATCGGCGGGGTAAACACCGTCATTGATCCGTTGCAGCAGCAGCAGGTAAATACGGTGGTAAATCGGTAGTTTGCTGGTCTCCACACTCGCTCCTTGGTGGTGCATTTTTACCGCTGTGCCAAATTTTTAAGCCGATCTTTAAGCTGAAACTACAGCTATCCCTGCTGGCCATCTTACTAAATGTCTATAGGTCTGTACATTAGGTCAAATGCTTTGGTAATCTCAATGGGTCAAGGCAATGTTCCAAGCCCGGATCGGCGTGTAACGGCAGTAGCGGTTGAGTAGCGGTTACTGTTATCTCTCGTCGTCATTTATCTGAAAAACAATAAAAGAGGCAGGCATGAGTAATCCCTCCATTATCAAGAAGCCCCTGGCGCTCGTTATCGCCGCACTGCAGCTCGGTGCCGTGGGCACTGCATACGCCCAGCAGGACCAGGGCCGCAGCGCAACCTCACTGGAAGAGGTGGTGGTTACCGCGCGCAAGCGCGAAGAAAGTCTGCAGTCTGTGCCGATTGCGGTCACCGCGCTGGATTCCGCAGCGCTGGAAAGCCGCCAGATCAGTGCCGTGGAGGACCTGGGCAGGGCGGTACCCAACCTGCTGACCACCCCCGCATCCGGCAGCCCCACCAACACGCGTATCTTTATGCGCGGTCTGGGGCAGGGGGAGAGCAGTCAGCCCACGGCGGAATCCGCTGTCGGCCTGTATATTGATGATGTGTATGTGGCGCGCTCCAACGGTGCCAATATCGGTCTTTACGATATCGAGCGCATCGAAGTGCTGCGCGGACCTCAGGGGTCTCTGTACGGGCGCAACTCCACCACCGGTGCGATCAAGGTGGTGACCCGCAAGCCAACGGGCGAGCAGGACTTTGACCTGAGCCTCAGCGCCGGGGAGCTGGATAACAAGGGCGTAAGGATTTCCGCTTCTGCTCCCCTGAGCAGTGACTGGGCCGCGGGCGTCAGCGCCATGTACTTCGAGCAGGGCGGATATATCACCCGCCGCGATATGGAATCAGAGGCAAAAATTGAGTCGGACCTGAATGCGCGCGAATACGGTGGTGTGCGCACGTCACTGAGCCGCACTGTGCAGGATGGTTTTACCGCGGACCTGAGTGCCTATTACTTTACCGATGACGGTGAAGCTTCCTATATCACACCCATGGATGCGGAAACCGGACAACCTTATTTTAATGGTGACTTTTACTCTACAGGTTCTAACCTGCCGCAATTCGCCCGCGCCGATCAGTACGGTGCCAGCGCCAACCTGAGCTGGGAGCTTGGTGATATCACCCTGCGCTCGGTTACCGCTTACCGCAATGTGGAAAATGACAACCTGATCGATATTTCCGGGCGTAACAGCTGGTACATCGATACTGAGGTGGACAGCAGCCAGATTTCCCAGGAACTGCAGCTGCTCGGCAGCGCCTTTGCCGAGCGTGTGGACTGGATCGCCGGCGTCTACCTCTTGCGGGAGGAGAGCGATTCGCTGACGACAAATGCACTCGGTCCTATCTTGAGTACCCAGGATTACACGGTGGAAACCGACTCTCAGGCCCTGTTCGGGCAAGCCACTTTACATGCTTCCGAGATAGTGGATCTGACCCTGGGGCTGCGCTACACCCGCGACGACAAGCAGTTTGATGGCACTACTAACAGCAATATGCTTTTCGAGAATGGATCTAACCGCCTCAGCGAAACCTTCGATGATGTAACCCCCAAGCTGGGCATCGATGTGCAGGCCACCGACGAGATGCTGATTTATGCATCGGTCGCCAAGGGCTTCAAGGCCGGTGGCTTCCAGGGCCGCGCACTGAATGCCGGGGACCAGGAGGTTCTCTACGACGCCGAACAGGTATGGACCTATGAGGCGGGCATCAAGTCCGAGTGGCTGCAGAACCGCCTGCGCCTGAACGCCAATTACTTTATGAATCAGTTCGAGGACCTGCAGCTGAATTCACTCAACCCCGGTGGCGGCACGGTGATTCAGAACGCGGCGGAAGCCGAGGTGGACGGTATCGAGGTGGAGCTGACCTATATGGCCACCGACCGGCTGTATGTGGTGGCCAATTACGCAACCGCCTGGGGCGCCTACAAAGAGCTGGCGGATAACGTTAGTGGTGTAACCCTGGATTCCGAACTGCCCGGTACCCCCGAGGTGAATGCCTCTATCGGTGTAGAGCACAGCTTCAGTTTCGCCGCCGGCGAGCTGCTGTGGGGGCTGGACTACCAGCACACTTCCGAAGTGCAGCCAGGTGCGTCCACCAGTGCCCTGGTGGAAGTGCCGAGCCTCGACCTGTTCAATGGCTTCGTCAAATTCACCGATGCGGATGACCGCTGGAGTGTCGGCCTCTTCGGCACCAACCTCGGCGACAAGGCCTACCACTACACCGGCTTCACCTTCAGCAGCTTCGAAGCCGTTTATGCGGCGTCACCGCGGATGATCAAGGCGGTGGTGGATTACCGTTTCTAAACCTTGCCTGACGGTTTTTAACGGAAATCCAAGTCCTGTCACCGGGCTTCGCCCCGGTGATTTTTCTCATTTGTTGGGTGAGTGGGTGTATGCAACGAGAAGTATCGGATAAGTCCGGATTCGTATCTGTGGCGGCCTATGCGAGCATGGCCGCGCCTCTCAGTGTGGTGTTCACCCCGCTGATTATTTTTTTGCCACCCATGTATGCCACCGAGGTGGGACTCAGCCTGACTACCGTCGGGCTGCTGTTTCTGGTCGCCCGCTTCTGGGATGCGGTGACGGATCCTCTGGTGGGCAGGCTGTGCGACCGCTGGCAGTTCTCGCTTGGGCGGCGCAAAGTGTGGATCTTGTGCTCCGCGCCGCTGCTGATGCTGATGGCCTGGCTGTTTTTCCAGCCGCCCGCCGGTGCCACGGCCGTGTATCTGCTGGTGATGATTCTGCTGTTTTATCCGGTGTGGACCATGGTGATGATTCCCTATCAGTCCTGGGGGGTGGAACTCAGTCAGAATTATCAGCAGCGCACCCGTATCGCCGGGTTTCGTGAAGTGGCCTCGATGATTGGCACCACGGCGGTATTGGGAGTACCGATGTTCTTAGTCGGCGAGGGCGGTGCCAGCAAGCGCGAAATACTGGGGCTGATGTGCGGCATGTTCCTGCTGGTGTTTCCGCTGACCGTGCTGATGGCCACCTGGAAAACCCCCGATCGCAGTCTCGCGCCTGCGCCCCAGCGGCTCGGGTTGAAACAACTGCTGAAGGTGCTATGGAGCAACAGGCCTTTTGTTGCCATCGGTAGCGCTTATTTTACGGTCCAGTTCGCCTACGGCATGTACCTCTCGGTGATTCAGCTCTTCATGATTTCCGCGCTGGGGCTCGGCAAGAAGTTCCTGCTGCTGGTGTTTATCAAGCATATCGTCGCCATTCTGTGTGTGCCGCTGTGGGTGCGGGTGTCCCGTCAGCTCGGCAAACACATCACCTACGCGCTTTGCCTGGTGGCAACTGCGCTGGGGCTGATCGGATTTTCCGTGCTGGAAGCGGGCAACTTCAATCACGCGCTGGCATTGTTTCTCTACCTCGGCGTGGTGACGGCACCGATACTGGTGTTCCCGCCGGCGATTGTTGCCGACACTCTGGATTATGCGCGCCTGAAAACCGGCACGGCCGATACCGGTCTGTATATGGCCATTCTGCAGCTGATCAACAAAACCGCGCTGGCGCTGGCCATCGGTGTCACCTTTCCGCTACTGGACTGGGCCGGATTCAGCGAGGGCGGTGCCAATGAAGGGATGGCCTGGGCGGCACTGCATGGCCTGGTCAGCTGGTTGCCCGCATTGATTATGCTCGCCGCCGCCGCTCTGGCGTGGCGCTTTCCCCTCAACCGTCGCCGTCACGACATTATTCAGCGCCGCCTGGCCGCTGGCGCGGTGGCTGGCTAGTCCCCCGAGGTCGGATGCCCGCGGCGACCGCGGGCAGCTTGACCGAAAGGCGAAGTCTGGACTATATATTTTTCCTGAGTGCCGCCTTTTTTCCGCATATTGCTCTGCTGAAACCGCTTTTTATCAAATATTTGTTTTGCGATTTGGTTTTAGTTGTTACTAATTGTTCTACCTAGAAAATTTTTTGTAGTAATACTACAATCCGTCCCGCTTTGGTCCATGAGCGACCGGGCGGCCACTTTGATCTGTCGCGATCATCGCCGTTTCCGGACTCGTTGTAACAGCAGAAATACCGGCGGCAGACACCCAACCTCCACCCCGATCGCCTTGCGGCAGCGTTATTGCAACGGTCGCATTTACGCCAAACTGGGCGGCAAATTGGCGGGAAATACCAAAAAATGGAGTGGGGCTCTGCCCGCGCTGTACTTTCTCGGGCTGCACTTTCTCGGGCTGCACTTTCTCGAGCTGCACTTTGCCCGAGCAGTTTTTTGCCCGAACGCCAAGCACTGAATTCCACTCAACGACTCGACGTCGCTAAATCGCCGAGGAGCATTTAATGCACGAAGAAACTGACAATCAGGAAACGCAGGAATGGCTGGATGCGCTGCAGGCGGTGATTCGCTTCAGTGGCAAGGAGCGCGCCGCTTTCCTGCTCAAGCAGCTGACCGACCGCGCCACCAATATTGGTGTGGAACTGCCCGCGGCGATTACCACCCCCTACCGCAACACCATCCCGCCGCAGGCGGAAAAGCGCATGCCCGGCGACCTGTTTATGGAACGCCGCATTCGCTCGCTGATTCGCTGGAATGCGCTGGCCATGGTGGTGCGTGCAAATTCCAACAGCGACAGCCTGGGCGGCCACATCGCCAGCTTCTCCTCTGCCGCCACCCTCTACGATGTGGGCTTCAACTACTTCTTCCGCGGTAACGAAGGGGAAGAGCGCGGTGACCTGATCTTCTTCCAAGGCCACAGCGCGCCGGGTATTTATGCCCGCTCCTATCTGGAAGGCCGCTTTGATGAAGAGCAGCTGGACAACTTCCGTCGCGAAGTGAACGGCAAGGGGCTGTCCTCTTATCCGCACCCGTGGCTGATGCCGGACTACTGGCAGTTCCCCACTGTTTCCATGGGCCTCGGCCCCATCCAGGCGATCTACCAGGCGCATATCATGCGCTACCTGTCCGCCCGCGGCCTGTCGCCGCGCGGTGATCGCAAGGTGTGGGCATTCCTCGGTGACGGTGAGTGCGACGAGCCGGAAACCCTGGGCGCGATCTCCATGGCGGGCCGCGAAAACCTGGAGAATCTGGTGTTCGTGGTCAACTGCAACCTGCAGCGCCTGGATGGCCCGGTGCGCGGCAACGGCAAGATCGTGCAGGAGCTGGAAGGCGTGTTCCGCGGTGCCGGCTGGAATGTCATCAAGGTCCTGTGGGGCCGCCTGTGGGACCCCTTGTTGGAAAAAGACGACAAGGGCCTGCTGCAGAAAGTCATGGACGAAGTGGTCGATGGCGAGATGCAGAACTTCAAGGCCAACGGCGGCGCCTACACCCGCGAGCATTTCTTCGGCAAATACCCGGAGCTGCTCGAGATGGTCAAGGACATGTCCGACGACGAGATCATGAAGCTGAACCGCGGTGGCCACGACCCCTACAAAGTTTATGCCGCCTACGCCGAGGCGATGGCGAGCAAGGGCAAGCCCACCGTGATCCTGGCGCAGACGGTAAAAGGCTACGGCCTGGGTGCCGCCGGCGAAGCGGCGATGGATACCCACAACGTCAAGAAGATGGACACCGAAGCGCTGAAACGCTTCCGCGACCGCTTTGCCATCCCGATTACCGACAAGGAAATCGAAGAGGTTCCCTACTACCGCCCGTCTCCGGACAGCCCGGAAATGAAATATCTGGCCGAGCGCCGCAAGGCTCTGGGCGGACCGGTGCCGTCGCGTCCGAGCGAGGTGGCAAAGCTGGAAATCCCGCAACTGGATGCCTTCAGCGCACTGACCAAGGGCTCCGGCGACCGCGAAATATCCACCACCATGGCCTTCGTGCGCGCCCTGTCGGTGCTGGTCAAAGACAAGAAAATGGGCAAGAACATTGCCCCCATCGTCCCCGACGAAGCCCGCACCTTTGGCATGGAAGGCCTGTTCCGCCAGCTGGGCATCTATTCCTCCCAGGGGCAGAAATACACTCCGGTCGACCACGGCCAGATCATGTATTACAAGGAAGACAAGAAAGGTCAGGTGCTGGAAGAGGGCATCAACGAGGCCGGCGCCATGTCCGCCTGGATGGCACTGGCCACCGCCTACAGCAACCACGGCGTGCCGATGGTGCCTTTCTACATCTACTACTCCATGTTCGGCTTCCAGCGCATCGGCGATCTGGCCTGGGCGGCGGGCGACATGCAGGCGCGCGGTTTCCTGATCGGCGCCACCGCCGGCCGCACAACCCTGAACGGTGAAGGCCTGCAGCACCAGGACGGCCACAGCCACGTGCTGTCTGCGACCATTCCCAACTGCAAGAGCTACGACCCCGCCTACGGTTACGACCTGGCGGTGATCCTGCGCCAGGGTCTCAAGGAAATGTACGAAGAGCAGAAGAACCTCTTCTACTACGTGACGGTCGAGAACGAAAACTACCTGCAGCCAGAAATGCCGCAGGGTGTGGAAGAAGGCATTATCCGCGGCATCTACAAGCTCGACAGCAATTCCCGCAAGCCCGGCAAGGGCAAGGCGTCCAGCAGGCACGTTCAGCTGGTGGGTGCCGGCTCGATCCTGCGCGAAGTGCTGGCGGCGGCGGATATCCTCGCCGACAAGTTTGGCGTGACCTCCGAAGTGTGGAACCTCACCTCCGCCACCGAGGCGGCCCGCGAAGGCCAGGACGTGGCGCGCTGGAATATGCTGCACCCGACCGAAGCGCCCCGCAAAGCCTGGCTCAGTGAGCAGTTCGCGGGCAACGAAACCCCGGTGATTATTTCCACCGACTACATTCGCTCCTATGTGGAGCCGCTGCGCGAATTTATCGATGGCGACATGATTGCGCTTGGCACAGACGGTTTCGGCCGCAGTGACAGCCGTGAGCAGCTGCGCCGCTTCTTCGAGGTGGACCGCAACTACGTGACCATCGCCGCGCTGACAGGCCTGGCCAAACAGGGTGTGATCGATGCCAGTGAGGTCGCCGACGCGATCAAGCAGCTGAATATCGACCCGGAAAAAGTCAACCCGCGCCTGGTTTGAGGCTCGCTGTATAAGGAAGGCAAAAAAGCATGGCAAAAGAAGTCATTAAAGTGCCTGATCTCGGCGGCGCCGATCAGGTCGATGTCATTGAGATTTCTGTCTCTGTTGGCGACACCGTCGCCGCCGAGGATGCACTGATTGTGGTGGAGGGCGACAAGGCCTCCATGGATGTGCCGGCGCCGATGGCGGGCAAGATTCTCAGTATCTCGGTCGCGGTAGGGGACAAAGTCTCCGAGGGCGATGTGATCGCAGAGATTGAAACCGACGCCGCTGCAGCCGATACGCCGGAGCCGGCCGCAGCGCCCGAGCAGGAGGTCGCCGCCGAACAGGCACCTTCCAGCGAGGCTGAAAGTGCCAGCGCAGACAGCGATACCCCGGCGCCCGCCGGTGCGGCGGCACAAGAGCTGGCGGTGCAGGTGCCCGATCTCGGCGGCGCCGATGCCGTGGATGTGATCGAGATCAGCGTACAGCCGGGCGATGAAGTCGCCGAAGGCGACTCCCTGATCGTCGTCGAGGGCGACAAAGCTTCCATGGACGTACCGGCGCCGTTCGCCGGCACCGTGGTGTCAATCGACGTGAAGGAGGGCGACAAGGTCTCCACCGGCGACCAGCTGGGCGTGCTGAAAAGTGCCGGCGGCGCAAAAGCTGCGCCGCAGAAGGCCGACAGCAAACCTGTTGAAGAGGCCAGCGGCCAAGCTGAATCCAGCCGAATCGAATCCAGCGCTCCGGTTGCCAGTTCGTCGATCTCCAGTGCTTCTGAAGAGCCGCCGGCGGCGCCGCAGAAAGATCACGCCCTTGAACGCGACCTCAGGGTCTCTGCCGAGGTGTACGCCGGTCCGGCGGTGCGCAAGCTGGCTCGCGAACTGGGGGTGACCCTCAGCAAGGTGAAGCCCAGTGGCCCGCGCAACCGGGTCACCAAGGACGACCTGCACGCCTACGTCAAAGAACAGGTGAAGAAGGCCGAGAGCGGCTCTGTGGGCATCGGCACCACCGGCATTGCCAAGATGCCCGAGATCGACTTCAGCCAGTTTGGCCCGATTCGCACCGAGCCCATGAGCAAGATTCACAAGCTCACCGCCGCCAATATGGCGCGCAACTGGCTCAATGTGCCCCACGTGACCCAGTTCGACGACGCGGATATCACCGAGCTGGAGGAATTCCGCAAGTCCATGAAGGCCGAGGCGGAAAAGCGCGGAGTGAAACTCACTCCCGTGCCCTTCCTGCTGAAAGCCGTCGCGGCGGCACTGCGCGCCGAGCCCAGCTTCAATGTGTCGCTGCACAATGACGGCGAGCATATTGTGCGCAAGGACTATGTGCATATCGGCATGGCGGTGGACACACCCAAAGGCCTGATGGTCCCGGTGATTCGCGATGTGGACAAGAAGGGGCTGTACGACCTGGCGGAGGAGGCCAGCGCAATGGCCCTGGCCGCCCGCGATGGCAAGCTCAAACCCCGCGATATGCAGGGCGCCTGTTTTACCATCTCCAGCCTCGGTGCCATCGGCGGCAAGGGTTTTACCCCCATCGTCAATGCGCCGGAAGTGGGTATCCTCGGGGTGTCCAAGCTGAGCGTGCAGCCGCTGTGGAACGGCAAGGAGTTTGTGCCCCGGCAGATGCTGCCACTGGCGCTCTCCTACGATCACCGCGCCGTCAATGGCGGTGACGCAGGTCGTTTCATGACCTACCTGGTCAGTGTATTGAGCGACGTGCGCAAGCTGTTGCTGTAAAAGCACGCCGGGGGCGCGCCACTTGTCGGCGCGCCTCCTGCTTGTTCCTGCCCATATCCAGCCGCTTGTGCTAATCGGCTTACTCTCTGCTCCCTTTCTCTTTTTTGCCGCTTTCGCTCCCTGCCTGCTTGGTCTTTCGAATTGTTGAGTCTCTCCCCTGACTGATGACCGATCCGCTGGTTTAGCTGCCTCAGCCGTTTAGCTGCGAAAAATCGCCATTGTCGGTGATGGCAAAAGCTGCCGCCTTGGCCCATCGGACACACAGGTTGAATTAGGCGCTGATCTCGCTGCCCAGCCCAAGGCAGATTCCCACGACAGCTAAACTCAGAAAATAGGGCCAGTGGCACACCCGCAGCATTGAAGGCGAGAGGTATTTGCACATGAAGCGCATGGGGATGTTAGTAGTCCCGGTAATTTCGGCTCTGATACTGCAAGGCTGCCTTTTCCTTCCCGCAGAAACAGCGGAAATGCTGGGTGAGCTGGGGGCGACGGATGCTCAGCAGGCTAACGACCCATTTTTCTTTGATTCCAGTGAGCACAGCACATCCGGTGACTTTGCCGAGGTTGGAAATTTTCAGCCTGATCTGAATCCACCTCCCCTAGCCAGCCGCAACTGTGCCATGGAGCCAGGGATCAACGGTATTGGCCCGGCCTGCTGGTTCTTTCCAGTCATGCGTATTTATTGATCTGCATTTTTTGCCCATTACCGGCTGGAAGAGTCGGCTGATGCAGGGCATTTCTGGCACCGCTTACCCACAGCGCTTAACCCCAGCGCTTAACCCCAGCACTTAACTGCGGAATGTAACAGTAGGGCTTAACCACAGAGGTCACACCCATGCGCAAGACGCTCAGTTTTTTTACCGCATTC
This sequence comes from Microbulbifer aestuariivivens, assembly GCF_039545115.1. Classification (NCBI taxonomy): domain Bacteria; kingdom Pseudomonadati; phylum Pseudomonadota; class Gammaproteobacteria; order Cellvibrionales; family Microbulbiferaceae; genus Microbulbifer; species Microbulbifer aestuariivivens. Next base: position 44,432 of record NZ_BAABRT010000024.1, read on the forward strand.
ATTGCCGCAACCATGCTCTCCGCCTGCGGCACCCATGATCCGCGCAACGAAGTGGTGTACCCCTATAGCAAGCCTGTCCCGCGGGCGCCGGCGCACGCCGAACAGAGGACCAGTTATCAAGGGTGCCCCGGGGATGCGGAAGAGTTGGCCCCCGGTTCTATCTGCCCCTCCTCGGCGCAGTGCTTCGAGGTTGCCGGTGGCAAGCGGTGTATCAAATATGCGAAATAACTTTTTGGCGCTGGCGGCTGCCAGCGTGATGCTGTGCGCTTGTACCGGAACCAGTTTCGATGGTTACTGGGGCGACCTCAGTGGCCAGCCGGTATATCCGGGCTATCCCGATCGCAGCCTGCCCCAGGCTCTGGTGCCGGCATTTCCACGGGAGTGCCTCGCCGGGGATGTGCCAGCGTCCTATCCCGGGCAGTGTGGTTTAAACGGCGGCAGCTGTTATCAGCTGATGTCTGGCAGCTGGTGTATAGCGGCGACGGCAGCGCTCGGTTCCTGTCCAGAGGGAACAGTGGAAATTGACCCGGCAACAGAGTGCCCGGTTGCGAGCGACTGCTTTACCCATGCCGGAAATTTGCGCTGCAAAGTGCCTCATTCCAGTACTGCCAAATAGTTGGGGTGGCTAGCGTTTGGGCCTCAGAGCCCATAGGCCACCGTTTTGTGTTGTTGGCTTTCAGCAAGGATGATTCAATCGTCAGAGCGTACAGCCTCGTTGGCTGCAGGTGTTGCTGAATTAATACCTCTATACCTCTATACCTCTATACCTCTATACCTCTATACCTCTATACCTCTATACCTCTATACCTCTATACCTCTATACCTCTATAGCTCCATAGCTTTCTAGGGCAACTCTGAAAAATAGCCCATTTCTGGCAAAATACAGTTTTCCAACCGGGAACCTAGAAAATGACCCAGCTGACCTTCGCTGAAGCTGAATATGCAGGCAAGAAACGAAAAACCCGGCGGGAAAAAT
>NZ_BAABRT010000025.1:0-41962 GCF_039545115.1 Microbulbifer aestuariivivens
AGCAAGAGCAGACGTATTTAATTACATCGAACGATTCCACAACCCGAGAAGGCGGCGTAAAGTGGCCGCTCAAGATCGAAAATTTACAGCCGTTTTAAAACCGTCCGTAGAAACGGGGTAGAACCCCCCCAAGCCCCAAGCCCCAAGCCCCAAGCCCCAAGCCCCAAGCCCCAAGCTGAAGATCTGAAGAGTTTAAGAGTTTAAGAGTTTAAGAGTTTAAGAGCCGCGTATCGGTCAGGGAGCGCGTGAACCTCAGGAGCCTAAGCACTTGTTCTGTGGGCGTATCGCTTGAGAGTGACGAAATAGAGGGGCACCGCATACAGCAACGCCAGCAAAGCAAGGTGGGCCATGGGCCAGGCAGCGCCGGGCAGCCCACTGCCGAGCTGGTTCAAGCGCACAAACCCCTCGACCGCGGCAGTGCTGGGCAGCAGGCCGGACAGCCACTGCAGCGGTAGGGGGATATCCTCAAGAGGCCAGGAAAAACCGCTGAGAAAAACGATGGGCAGGGAAGAAAAAAGCAGAAATGGAATGACGTCTTCACTGCTGGCAAACACTTCGGCGACCAGAAGCCCGAAAATTGCGATGGTAAGGAAAAATAACCCCATAAACAGCAGCAGCTGGGTGAAATGCCCAAGGGATGGCAGGTGATAATCCGGAAAAATCAACCAGCGGATAATCAGAAACTGCAGCAGGTACAGCACCACCCACGGGCTGGCGCGGCCAAGCGTCCATGCGGCGCGGCCAAAAAATCCCCGAGGGAGGCTGCAGGCAATTTTCCGGCGCGCATCACACAGGAGCCCAAGGCCAATCAGCATGGTCTGCTGCAGGATAATCATGGCCACAGCGGGCACCACGAAACTGGCATACCCCCCGGCGGGGTCGTAGAGTTCTTTTTTGGCCAGTGAAAATGGTATCTGGGAAATGCGGGCGGAGTGTGTGCCGCCGGAAATTTCCGCAGCGAGCCCGACGCCAATCTCTTGACCGGTCGAGAGGATTGCCGAAGAAGCCGAGCCGGTTAGCTGGCTATAGGCGAGTAAATACCCCGCATTGGCAAACAGCCCCACAGCCGGGGACTGGCCGCGGGTGACTTCCCGCTGGAACCCTTCGTCGATCTCGATATATCCGAGCACTTCTCCACGTTTTAAGGCGGCTATGGCCGCATATCGATTGCCTGAACCATCGATAATCGCCAGCTCCTCGGTGGCATCGATCCGCGCAAGCAGCATTCGCGACAGCGGACTGTCGTCCCGGTCCAGGGCGTAAACCGGCATATCGCGGTAGATCTGCTGGGAGTAGGGGGCGGGATAGATCCAGCAGTAGAAAACAGCCGCACCGGCGAGTATGAGCACCGTGGAGGGAACTCTCATTAACGCCTGTATTTCAAACCGTGCCCCTGCGAAGAAGGCGCTCATGGGCTGCCCTTGCGCTGTCGTGTGAGAAACCAGGCGTAGGTCGCGCAGACCAGACACAGGGCGAATATGGCCATTACAGCCAGCTGCAGCAGCTGTGGTTGCGCATAGACGACTTCCACCTGCTCGGTGACCAGCTTCGTCTGCAGGTGCAGGAACGAGGTCACCGGCAGTGATTCGCCGTACAGGCGCGGCCACAGGGGCATGGCGCCCTGAGGAAAGGTGACGCCGGAAAATGCCAGCGCCGGCCCCGCGAGAGCACTGATGCAGGAGTAGGCGATATGCGAGGGCAGGAGAAACGCGAAGAAAGCGCCGAGGCAGACGTAGGCGATAACCATTACCGCCCAACCGGCCACCAGCCAGCCGGGCGCTGACACCGGCGGGAGATCGAGCCAGGCGAAGCAGGAAAACAACAGCACGCTCCCCCAGACTGCCCACCAGGAGGTGAGCGCCAGCAACTTGCCGAAGAGACCGCGCCAGCGGCTTTCCCCAAACCATTCCCTCGACTCACCGGCAATGGTTCTGGCTCCATGCACAAACGCAAAGCAGTGCAGGCAGGCAGCGATCAGCGCAATTCCCAGGTAGGCGGCATAATCCAGTCCGGGATTAAATAACGGGTGCGCCTCAATTCGAATGGGTTGCGCCATGGCGGCGGCCAGCGGCAGGGGCATGCCGGTCTGTACGCGCAGGTTTACCGAAGTTTCGCCGGCCGCCTGCAGGACGACGGCGGTGATCGGGCTGCTGATAGCCCCAGCGGCCGCAAGCGCCTGCGCATTCAGCAGCAGGCCGATTTTCGGTTGTTGGCCGCGGATAATGTCGCGCTGGAAATGGCGCGGAAACTCGACCACCGCATAAATCTCCCCGCGCACCATGGATTCACGGGTCGCAGCGGTCGTCGTCACATATTGCGCAATCCGCACCGCCGGCGCCGCCTCGATCTGGGCGCTAAGCCGCCGCGAGAGCGCGCTCTGATCGAGATCGACCACCGCGATGGGCAGTGCGCTGACTGTGCGCTGCTGAAAAATCCCCAGAACCAGGGCGCAGGCCAGCAGTGGCAGCCACAGCATGAGCGTTCGCAGGCCGGGGTCGGTGCGCCAGCGCTGCAGCTCATGGCGCAGCGAGTCAGCCAGCCGGGTCATCGCCCCTGCCGAGATCGCTCATGGGCACCAGAACACTCATTCCTGCGCGCAGCCCGGAAACCGGCTGAACAGGACGCGCCCGCACCTCGAAGGAACGCAGGTCATAACTTCCCAGCGCCCGGGTGGATTGCCAGGTCCCGTAGTCACCGAGTACGGCGATACGAAAAACCTGCAGTTGCACCGATTCACCGGCCTGGCCCAGTGCCGGTATTTTTGCTGTCAGCCGCTGGCCGACTTGCAGTCCCTGCAGTAAATCCTCGCGCAGGTTGAAACTGATCCAGGGCCTATCCACGCGCGCGAGGATCGCAATGGGGACGCCGGGCGCAATAATTTCCCCTTCATGGAAGTTAATCGAGGTGATCTCGCCATCCGCAAGGGCAATGACGCGGCTTTCCGTCAGCGCCGCCTGCACCAGTTGCCGCGCACCTTCGGCTGCTCTGGTGACGGAGGCTGCGGCTGTCTTGTTCTGGGGGCGGGCGCCGGCCAGCACCAGATCATATTCGGAGCGCGCCGCATGGTAGATCGACGCGGTTGACTCTTCTGCGGCCAGCGCCTCATCCAGCCGCTGGCGTGGCACCACCCCCTCAGAAAAAAGTCGCTGCATACGCTGCGCCGTCACCCGCGCCAGCCGGGCCTGAGCCTCGGCGGCCTGCATATTCGCCTTGGCTGCGCGGCGCTGTTCAATGCGGGCACCGTCATCGACGACGGCCTGTTCCGCGCCGGCGCCAACCACGCCTGCGTCCGCCTGTGTCATCCGTGCCTCTGCCTCGGGGTCACTGATTTCAGCGAGCAGCTGGCCCTTCTGCACCCGCTGCCCCTCTTCAACATACAGGCGGGCAATCCTGCCGGGGTATTTGGTGGCAATGTTGAGTTCGCGCATCTCGACACGCCCTTCAAGGTAGCTTTCCCCGCTGCAAGCGGCCACAAGCCCCAGACCTACCATGATTAGTGCGCGCAGGCCGGCAAGAGCGCCGTGGGGAATGCCACAGGCGTGTTTACTTTCCATTGGCGCGGCCCCCGGCGTGTGACAGAAAATGCTCCACCTGATCGCGATGACCACAGGCAAGCATGAGGGCGGTCCACGCCAGCACATTGTCGAACTGCGCGGCCAGCTGCTGCAGCCGGGTGGCGGCGACTGCGCTCTGGGCATCAAGTACATCAATAGAGCGCCCCATGCCCGCGGCAAACGCGAGGCGCTGCATGCGCAGCGTCTCTTGCGCCAATGACTCGGTGCGCATGGTGACCGCAAGGCGGCGCCGGGCATCTTCCAGAGCGAGATAGCGGCTCTCAACCTGTAAATGCAGGCGTTCGATCGCATCGCGCTGCAGGGATTGCGCTTCCCGCAGGTGCTCGCGGGCCATCGAAACGCCAGCGCGCGTGGCGCCGCCATCAAACAGGTTCATCGTCAGGTTCAGCGATATGGTCCACTGCGGAAGTAATTCCGGCAGCAGGTCGCTCTCCAGTTCATACCCGCCCAGCAGGGTGACATCGGGCCAATAGGCGGAGCGCGCTGCGCGGATTGCCTGATCCGCCTGGGCGGTGATGGCAGTGAGCTGCTGAATGACCGGGTTTGACTGCCGCGCAACCTCCTGCAGTGTTTGCAGCTCTTGTGGCTCGGGTATCGCCAGGGCTGGCCCTGCGCTGGTGCTCCAGCCTTGAATATTTAAGCCAATCAGGTTGGCAAGGCCCGCTCGGGATATCTGCAGTGCGTGTCGTCGCTCCTGCTCTGCCACCTGCGCCTGTGCCAGAGCGACTTCCACCTGCATGCGCTCCACACTGGCAATTTGTCCCTCGCGCTCCAAGGCCTCGGCATTGGCGAGATGGTCCGTGAGACTGCTGACAACTTCGGTCTGAACAGCCAAGGCTCGCTCATTGACCGCGACCCCGTAATAGCGTGTCACCAGGTCGAGCAACAGCGTGTCACTGGTGGTGTCTGCAGCCGCAACCGCACCGGTAATGCCGGCCGCTGTGGCTTTCTTCGCCGCATCGATACGCCCGCCGGTGAATACCGGCCAGGCGAGGGTTGCCATGACCACGCCGAATGAATCTCCCTGCAAAATTGGGTTGGGAATACTTGGCAGTGCCGGGTCGAGGGATTCAATCAGCCGATTGAGTGGGGCGAGGTCCACCTCAATGGGATCAGACAGCCGGGCGTAAGTGCCTTCAATACCGAGCCTTGGCAGGGCAAGCGCTCTGGCGGCCTGATTTTCGGCTTCGGCACTGGCGATGCGGGCGCGGCTTGCCATCAGCAGCGGATGTGAATGCAGACGGCGCAGAGCTTCGGCAAAGGTCAGGGAATAGCTATTCGACACCGGCGCTGCGCTGGTCAAAGCAGCGGTGCACAGGCTAGCCACCATCGTAATCACCGCGAGGATTCCAAAGGCGAGGTTGGCGACAGGATGTTTCTGCACGTTCAGTGGTCAGGCAGCATTGTCAGTGGATTTGGGTGAAGTATTTGGGCCTGGATCAACTATTTTTATGTGACTGTGTATGCGGAATACCGACTGCGCATTACACGGGCAGCATGAGCGCTACATGGGAACTACATGGGAACTACATGGGCACTACATGGGCACTAAGAGAGTAGCAGACTGGGGCCGCGGGGCAGCGGGGCAGCGGGGCAGCGGGGCAGCGGGGCAAGCAGGGAGTAGGGGCTAGGGAGTAGGGGCTAGGGGGTAGGGGCTAGGGGGTAGGGAAGCGGTATCTTTCATAACGTCAGCGACGAACCAGGCGAAACTGGTTCGCCGCGCAATTTTAGGGAATTCTCACAGGTCTTTTTTAACCTTGTGCCACTCATCCTTCAGCTTGTCCCAGAAGGAGGCGCCGGGGTCTTCTTCACAGGCTGTTGTCAGCATCGGAGTCACCGTTTCTGTGGCATCCACGTCGAACATACTGTCCAGAGGCTTTCCATCTTTTGAATAAGCGGTTGCCCAAAAGACGGCATTGGGCTGGTACTGCTCATCCAGTGCCAGAAAATCTGCGCAGGTCCAAGTCTCAGGGCTTTTGTGATTGTCGGCATAGAGATTCAGTGATGCCGAGAGGCTGATAATGGCGGCAGGGAGAATGAAATACTTGCTATTCACTGCATAGTCTCCTGACTTTCAGTTCGGATGGGAGGAACCCCGCTAGGGGAGAGCAATGGCTGACTTTGATCGACCGCACTGGCACTGAATGACACCATCGCTCAGTGAAAGCATAGCCCGCCAAATGGCAGTCGACGAAGCTCGCAGTAATCCGCCTAATGAGTCTTTCAAGGAGTCCCGCTGCGTCCCGTTAAATGGCATGGAAAAGAGCCGTTCACACGCTCAATGGCTGCTTTTTAGATGCAGTGGAGTGGAAACGAAATGGGCTTATTTAACGGCAAAATTTTAAAGGGAAGTTTTGATATTGTGATTTGAAATATCAGAACCGGGGTGTCGGATTCAGCGGCTTGCCTGCGCCATCGGGAGCGTTTAAGGCGCGATTAGCCGGTGCTTTCGGTACTGTCGGTACTGTAGCTGGTATTGAAGGCAACGTAGGCAAGGCCCTTCAAAAGCTCATCAACTATTTTCCTCATCCAGCAGTTCACTATCGAGGCCCAGAGCCTCCTGGTTGCTGGAGGGACGAATGCTGATGAATTTGTTGATGACAAATAGTATCAGCCAGGTAATGAGTGCGGTGTAAATGGCGACGATGATCACCGCCAGCAACTGAACGCCAAATTGATGAACGCCGGCGGAGACTTTATCAACCCCAGAGCGGGCAAAGATACCAATAAGCAATGCGCCGGTAATACCGCCAACGCCGTGCGCCCTGAACACCTCCAAGGCATCATCTACCTTCAGAAGTCTCTGTATGCCTCTGGCAAAGTAACAGGCTGTGGCGCCAACCACACCGAAAATAGGGGCAGACCAGGGTTCAACATAGCCCGCAGCCGGTGTGATGGTGGCGAGCCCTGCCACGGAACCGACAAGAATGCCGGTAAATGAGGGCTTGCTGTCATCCCGCCATTGCCAAAACAGCCACGTCAACAGCGCGGCAGAGGCGGCCAGCGTGGTATTGGCAAAGGCATAGGCCGCAAGATCATCCGCCGCATAGGCGCCACCGGAGTTGAACCCAAACCAGCCAAACCAGAGAAGCCCGGAGCCAATGGCGATCAAAGGGATATTGGAAGCCTGTTGTGGCTTTTCATCCTCAGCGCGGGCGCCGATGAAGTACGCGGTCGTCAACGCCGATATCCCGGCGGTCAGGTGGATGACAATGCCACCGGCGAAGTCCACAACGCCGAGCTTTTGCAGGAATCCGCCGCCCCAGACCCAGTGCGCAATGGGCGCGTAAATCAGTAAGGTCCAAAAAATTACATACAGGATGTAAGGCGTCATTTTAAAACGGCTGACAAATGAACCGGTTATCAGGCCGGGGGCGATGATGGCGAACATCATCTGGTAGGCAAAGAACAGTATGAAAGGAACCGTGGGGCCGTAATTCGGATTGGGTGCGGAGCCAACATCGCTGAGCGCGAAGTAGGTGAGCGGGTTGCCAATGATGCCTGCCAGATCCGCGCCAAAAACCAGACTAAAACCCACATAAAGCCAGATCATTGCCACCAGGCCCATGCACACGAATGTCTGCATCATGATGGAAAGCACGTCCCTTCGGCGCACCATGCCTCCGTAAAAGAAAGCGAGCGCCGGAGTCATCAGCAGTACCAGCGCGGTGCAAACCATGACGAATCCGGTATCACCGGAATTGAACATCTTGTCCATGTGGCATTCCGTGTTCCATGTTGGGGAAGAGGCTGCAAGTGGGGTTTAGGCCTCAAAACAGCATAGTTGCTCGGCGAGAACTGATCAGGGGGTTGCAGAAACAGGAATCTGATCTCCAAGTGCTGTCAGGAGTGCTGACAGGGGTGTGCAAGTGAGAATGTAAAACCCCTTGGTTGAAAGTTGCGTATTGGGCAGGGGGTGAAATCAGGCAAGAGATAGTTCTACATCTTTAATCTATTGCCGTCGTTACCTGAAACCCTGGCGAGTGTTTTTGCCTTGTCTTTTTGATCTTGGTGTCCTTCAAGGCGAGGGGAGATCATTTGTCCCGCTAAGTTCCACCGTTATCGCCTCAAGTCAAGACTGCACTTTTATCTCTAACTCATTAGAATGCGCCGCTTTTTCATGTTCCAGTATTCCAGTGAAACGTGAATCGCCAGTTTTGTTCTGATCCCCGAGAGGTTTTTGAGGTTACATGATTGTTTTTACCCTTATAAATAATGAAACGGATGATGTCTGGGTTGGTACGGCCCGTGACGGGGTGTCGCCCGAGGCCCGATTCAAGCAGTTGCAGGATGCGCTGGAGCTGGGTATTGATCATCCCTTTTATAAGGATCTGCGAGCATTTGGGGCCGAGGCCTTTTCGGTTGATATCTATGCGGTGGCGGATGACCGCTCGGAACTGGCACTGCTTGTGGAGGAGGCCCTTGAAACCCACAACGGCAACAGTCTAGTCGGGATAAAAACCGTGGCTTCCAGCACTGCGCTGGGGCAGCTTACCGGCAAGTCCCAGTCCTCGCGGCGCGCTGGTGCTGCCAAGACAACTTCTGCAGCGGGCGCCTCCGGTACCGCCAAGAAGGTAAGCAAGGAAAAGCTCTCCGCAGGGCGGACTGGCAGTGCGGCCAAAGAGCGCAAGATTAAAGAGGCCATCGAGGCCGAAAAGGCGGCAATCGCCGCGGCAAAGGCAAAGCGGGTGGCAGAGGAAGCGGCGGAGATGAAAGCCATTATGGCGGCGCTGGATGCCCGGGGTTCCACCCTCAGCAGACGTTAAGGCCGACCTAGGCGATGTTAATAGGGCGTGCTGACTGCGTTTGGCTATGGATGGCCTAGCGGGTGCGGGTGTCTGACTGTTATCCAGCTGCTGCCTGCCGTGCGTCCGCCATCGCCATATACTCCCGCTCTGCGTTTTATTCTGTGATCTTTTTGCTGTGACGTTTCTGCTGTGACGTTTGTGCGGTGACGTTCAGGCAGGCTTGCCGCGTTTTGTTTGAGTACGGAAAAATTTGGCCAAAAAAAAGCCCCGCAACGCGGGGCTTTTTTCTTTAATTCAGGGGCTGCTTAAACAGCGACGTCCTGAATCTCGGTTGCGGCGATACGCTTGCCGTCCTCGGCAGATTTCTGGAATTCCTCAATCTGGTCGAAGTTCAGGTAGCGGTAGATTTCCGCTGACATGGCGTCCAGGTTCTTGGCGAACTCCTGATATTCCGCCGGGGTCGGCAGTTTGCCCAGGATGGCACCCACGGAGGCCAGTTCCGCAGAGGTCAGGTACACGTTGGCACCATCGCCCAGACGGTTGGGGAAGTTGCGGGTGGAGGTGGACAGTACGGTGCTGTTCGGGGCTACACGTGCCTGGTTACCCATACACAGGGAGCATCCCGGCATCTCGGTGCGGGCACCGGCAGAGCCGTAGATGTTGTAGTAACCCTCTTCCATCAGCTGGTGCTCGTCCATCTTGGTGGGCGGAGAGATCCACATGCGGGTGGAAATGCCACCCTTGTGCTGCTGCAGCAGTTTACCGGCGGCGCGGAAGTGGCCGATGTTGGTCATGCAGGAGCCGATGAATACCTCGTCTACCTTGTCGCCAGCGACGGAAGAGAGCAGGCGGGCGTCGTCCGGATCGTTCGGCGCACACACGATGGGCTCTTTGACTTCCGCCAGGTCGATTTCGATAACAGCGGCGTATTCGGCGTCGGCGTCGGCGCTCATCAGTTCCGGGTTGGCCAGCCACTCTTCCATGGCGCGCGCGCGGCGCTCCAGGGTGCGCTTGGAGCCGTAACCTTCGGCGATCATCCAGCGCAGCAGGGTGATATTGGAGCGCAGGTATTCGGCGATGGCTTCTTCCGGCAGCTTGATGGTACAGCCGGCAGCGGAACGCTCGGCAGACGCGTCGGACAGTTCGAAGGCCTGTTCAACGGTCAGGTGGTCGAGGCCTTCGATTTCGAGGATGCGGCCGGAGAAGATGTTCTTCTTGCCTTTTTTCTCGACGGTCAGCAGGCCCTGCTGGATGGCGTAGTAGGGAATGGCATGCACCAGGTCACGCAGGGTGATGCCCGGCTGCAGTTCGCCCTTGAAGCGCACCAGTACCGATTCCGGCATGTCCAGCGGCATTACGCCGGTGGCTGCGGCAAACGCCACCAGACCGGAGCCGGCCGGGAAGGAGATGCCCATCGGGAAGCGGGTGTGGGAGTCACCACCGGTGCCGACGGTATCCGGCAGCAGCATGCGGTTCAGCCAGCTGTGGATGATGCCGTCACCGGGGCGCAGGGAAACGCCGCCGCGGTTCATGATGAAGTCCGGCAGGGTGTGCTGGGTGTCGATGTCCACGGGCTTCGGGTAGGCGGCGGTGTGACAGAAGGACTGCATCACCAGGTCGGCCTGGAAGCCGAGGCAGGCGAGGTCTTTCAGCTCGTCACGGGTCATCGGGCCGGTGGTGTCCTGGGAACCTACGGTGGTCATTTTCGGTTCGCAGTAGGTGCCCGGGCGTACGCCTTCCATGCCGCAGGCCTTGCCGACCATCTTCTGGGCCAGGGTGTAGCCTTTGCCGGTGTCGTTGGGCTGCTCGGGCTTGCGGAACAGGTCGGTGGGCTCCAGGCCCAGTGACTCGCGGGCCTTATTGGTGAGGCCGCGGCCGACGATCAGGTTGATGCGGCCACCAGCCTGGACTTCGTCCAGCAGCACCTGTGAGCGCAGTTCGAATTCAGACAGCACTTTGCCGTCTTCAGACAGAATCTTGCCGTCATAGGGGCGAATCTCGATGATGTCGCCCATGTTCAGCTCGTCTACCGGCGCTTCGAATACGAGGGCGCCAGCGTCTTCCATGGTGTTGTAGAAGATCGGCGCCACTTTACCGCCGATACAGATACCGCCACCTTTCTTGTTCGGTACGCCGGGCATGTCTTCACCGAAGTACCAAAGCACGGAGTTGGTGGCGGATTTGCGTGAAGAACCTGTGCCCACTACGTCGCCGACGAAGGCGACCGGCAAGCCCTTGGCTTTGACTTCTTCGATCTGCTTCAGAGGACCGGTTACACCGTGCTCCTCAGGCTCCAGACCGTCGCGCTTCATTTTATACATGGCCAGCGCGTGCAGGGGGATGTCCGGACGGGACCAGGCGTCGGGTGCCGGGGAGAGGTCGTCGGTGTTGGTTTCGCCGGTCACCTTGAATACGGCAACCTTGATGCTTTCCGGCACCTTGGCGCGCTTGGTGAACCATTCGCCTTCGGCCCAGGATTCGATAACGGCCTTGGCGTGCTCGTTGCCGGCCTTGGCTTTTTCTTCCACGTCGTGGAAGGCGTCGAACATCAGCAGGGTGCTTTTCAGCTGTTCGGCGGCCAGTGCGGCCAGCTTGCTGTCGTCCAGCAGCTCAACCAGAGTGGCGATGTTGTAACCGCCCAGCATCATGCCCAGCAGTTTGGTGGCGTGCTCGGCGTCGATCAGCGGGCTCTTGGCCTCGCCCTTGACGATGGCGGACAGGAAGCCGGCTTTGACGTAAGCGGCTTCGTCCACACCCGGCGGTACGCGGTGAGTCAGCAGCTCAACCAACTCCTGCTCTTCGCCGGCGGGAGGGTTCTTGAGGAGCTCTACGAGCCCGGCCACTTGTTCGGCATCTAAAGGCTTGGGCGGAATACCCTGTTCGGCGCGTTCGGCGACGTGTTTGCGATAGGCTTCAAGCACGGATAAATCCCTCTTAGTATGTGGGGTGAAACCAACAGCTGGCGAAATTCAAGCCGGTTGCTCCGGCCAAGCTTTTCCGTTTGTGGCCGCTGGAGGCGGGTGCCGAATTCTACATGAAAGGCTTGGCGCTGTTAAGGTTATTGAAAAATCAATAACTTACGCGAATTATGATTATTTGTTTGGTGAATGTTGTCTTGGGGTCGGCGCCGGTCTTCCTTTCGCCAAGCAAACAAAATAGTCTTGCGTCGCAATGCTTCCACCTCTGCTGGAGACTCCTCCGGCAGTCGCAATACTGGTTGTCTGATGTATAAAAAAGTCCGAACTCCCTGCATTGGTGTCTGCTCTACCGGTATCGGCGATAACGTGTGTCGCGGTTGCAAGCGGTTTGCCCATGAGGTGATTGACTGGAATGCCTACAGTGAGGACCAGCGTCGGGTGATTGCCGAGCGGCGCGAGGCCTATCTTGTTAACGCCGTGCGCAGCCAGCTGGAAATTGTCGATCGCGAGCGGCTGCTGGCGCAGTTGCGCCATCAGCAGATTCGCTTCGATGAGGATCAGAATCCCTACTGCTGGGTTTTCGAGTTGCTGCGGGCGGGTGCCAGCCAGATCGCCAATCCGCTGGATTACGGCCTGCTGCCTACCTTGCCGGCCCGTGATCTGACTCTGGTGGAGATTCGGCGGCGCATTGATGAGGATTTTTACGGGCTGTCTGTGGCCTATTACCAGCGCTATGTGGCGCCGGGCCTGCAACAAGCCTGACTGATTCTGTGCGATGCAGGCGCAATACCTCGCGAGGTGGGATCTAGTGCGTATGCCGCAGGTGCACCCTGAGCGCGGGCAGGAAAGGCTCCCGATCCAGTGACAGGTCCCGCCGCTGACGCCGTCGCCCCTCCGGCGGTTCATTGCCAACCCGTGAGTACTCCGGCAGTTGCCCACTGCCATCGTTGACGACCAGTACCGGCATGGCCGCATAGCCTACCTGGTGGTAGCGCTCCCCCTCATCGCCTCTAAAAATCTCAGCCACTTGCAGGTTGGGGCGGTTCTGTACCTGCACCTGTCGCAGGTTGTCCTGCTGGCTGCGGTTGAGACCGGCCAGCAGCTGGCGCTGGTACTGAATGCCCGCGTCCGCGCCCTGCGGGTCCATTTTTACCAGCTGGCGTTCGCACCAATCGGCGCTGACCTTGCGGATCGATTTGCGCGCCTTGATCCAGCTGAGGGTCAGGGCGTCGGGCCGCTCTGGGCACAGGAGAATTTGCCGATAGCACTGGCGCAGGTGCAGACGGGGATAGCCGGCGGCGGCAAACAGCTCGCGCAGTTGCCGGTCGCGTTCATTGGCGGAGTGCCTGCCCGTGGCTTCACGGAATGCTTTTACTCCATGGGCGAATGCCAGTTTGGCTCTGTTCAGGTGCTGGGCGAGGGCGACGGTTTCCATCGGCGCGCAGAGTAGGCCGGGAATCTGCAATGTGATGCGGGCGTCGCTGCCGGCATCCTCTGGGTAACTGAGCTGCGCAAACAGGGCGCCGGTCAGCGCAAACGGCTGCTCGAAAGTCTCTCCAATCTGCTCTGCGGCCTGGCGGGCGTAGGGCGGCTGCAGCAGGTAGGTCTCCAGTCGCCGCCGGCTTGCATGGGAGTCCCGCTCCAACTGGCGCAGGTTCTGCTGCAGTGCGGCCGCACTCTGGTGCATTTCGTTCAGCAATGGGGTGAGCGACTTTGCGGCCTCTGCCTTCTTTACTTTATCCGCCGCACCGAATGGAGTCTTGTCCTGCTCCGTCATCGCCTGTTTGACCTCAGTTCCCGGCCCTGTGGCCTGTTAGTTGCTGTTTTAGCCGAAGGCCCAGCTTTTCTCCTGCCCGGTCGCTAAGGTCCGGCTGGCTAAAATATACCACCTTGATAAGTCGTTATCATATTGCGGATTGCCGCAGGCGTCACCCTGATTTGTGGTTGGTTAGGGTGGAGGGTACTGGCTGCCAGTGGTTGGCCCTACCATGGCCGGATGAATCGCAACGAGTTTAAAGAAGGGCTGCTACGGGTGATGGAGCGCAAGGTGCACTGGTCCGAGGCGGCGTTTGCGGCAGGGCAGGTGCCCCGTGACCGCTTGCATATCCTGCTTGAGCAGGAGTATGCCTCTCATGTGCGGGATCTGGCTTTGCTGATCGGCAATGCCTATGTGCAATGCCCTGCAGAGAAAGCCCGCAAGCTTATCGCGCAAGAGCTTTACGAGCAGGAAACCGGTGGCCTCAGTGGCTCTGAAGGCAATGCCGAGCTGTTTATGAGACTGGTGAGTGGGCTGGGTCTGTCTACTGACCGATTGCGCCATGTCACTCTGCTGCCTGAAGCCGCCGTGTTCCATGAGCTGTTGCATGAGGCCTGCAGCCGTCATGGTTGGGAGGTGGCTGCCGCCGTGACCATGGTGTTCCTTGAGGGCAATGCCTATGCCCGCGCAGGGCTGGAGCCGGGTGTGGACGATGTGCCGCGGCTTCGCCCGGCTGATCACCCGCTGGTGCGTTTTTATGGTCTGCGGTTGCAATGTCTGGCGCAGGCTCGAGTTCATCATGGTCGTGACAGGGCGCAGCGCAAGGCCGCCTGGCATCTGATGCTGGATCTTGTCGGGGAAGGGGCGCGCTCGCAGGTGCTGCACTGGATGGGGCAGGTGCTGCACGCCTGGCTGCGTTATCGCGATGCGCTTGCAGAGAAGATCGGCTTGCAGTCTTTTAAAACTCTACCCATAGCTCGCGGCTGGGGGCACTCGGCTTGAGCCGCCAGCGCGGGTATAATCGCCGCCCATTCTTTTGAAGTATTGCCGCCCACCGGCAGCGCAGATCCGTTATGAATCAAGCCGTCTCCGATGTCCCAGCTATTCCCGACCTCTCAGCTATCCACGCGTTCCTGCTGTGCCCGACCCCTGATGCCTGGGTGCAGGCTGCCCTGGCTGAACCGGCTCTGATGCTGGTGGATCACGCCAACTGCGAGAAGAAGGCCGCCGGAACGGCTTTGAATTTGATGTTCCGTTATCTCGATGACTTTGAACTGCTGCACAAGATGTCGCGCCTGGCGCGGGAGGAGTTGCGTCATTTTGAGCAGGTGCTGGCGATTATGGAGAAGCGCGGAATCCCTTATCCCCATGTGAGTGCATCCCGCTACGCTGCCGGGCTGCGACAGCAAGTGCGCAACGGCGAACCCGCGCGGCTGGTGGATACGCTGATTTGCGGCGCTATTATCGAGGCGCGCTCCTGTGAGCGCTTTGCCCGCATTGCTCCTCAGCTCGATGATGAGCTGCAGAAGTTCTATTTTTCCCTGCTCAAGTCTGAGGCGCGTCATTTCCGCGATTATCTGGCGCTGGCGAAAAAGGTGGCGGGGAAGGACATCAGCGACCGTGTGCAGGAGTTGCTGCAGGTGGAGCGGGAGCTGGTGGAAAGCCCGGATGGTGAGTTCCGTTTCCACAGTGGCGCGCCCGAAGTCACAGTCTGAATGGGTGAGCGGACTAAAACTCCCAGGCCATGAGCCATGATCCGTGACCCATGACTATCGTCATGCTTATGCTGATCAGGCCTTATTAAACTGTCTCAGTCGTCGGCGCGGTCGACCTTTGCCAAGAGGTCGACAAGCTCTTCCAGCTCCACTGGGTTGGCATAGTCGACGGTAAATTTATTGTGGAAGAACACGGTCAGTAGAGTCTTGCCGTTGCTGATATACACGGTGTAGCCGTCAAAATCGGTGCTGCAGGTCAGTCCCCGGTAGTGCCAGCCATCCTCTCGTTTTTCGCCATTCTTGGTGACTTTGTCGAATACCCTCAGAGCCTGCTTGACGTCTACTTTGTGTTCTATATCCATGCTGTTTCCCCTTAATCAGGCTCTGCCACTTTGGCCGCGCTAAGCTTATTCATCTCCATCCGCCTGTCAGCTTAGCGTACATGAAGGACTCCCTCGACAATTCGGCCTCCACGGAAGCTACGCCATTGTTTAATGGCCTTGCCTATGCCGGTGTGCTGCCCTTTCTGGTTGGAATCTGGGTGGCGTGGCGGGGGATTGACTTGTTCGGCGTCTCTGGACGTCTGCTGTTTACAGCTTACAGCGCTTGTATCCTGAGTTTTCTCGCGGGAATCTGGTGGAGCGGGGCGCTCAATCGGCCAGGCCATCCGCACCGGCTGGCTCTGGCACTGCAGAGCAATGGCGTGGCGCTGGCGGCCTGGGCCGGTCTCCTGCTGTCCAGCGTCAGTGTGTGGGGGCTTTTGCTGCTGGCTCTGGGATTTGCCTTTGTGGTCTGGCAGGAGGCCCGACTAAATCCCAATGCGCGACGCCTGCGCAACTATTTTCGTGCCCGCAGCCGGGTCAGCTACCTGGTGATCGGCTGTCATTTGCTGATGGTGGGATTGCTGATCTGGCGGGCTGCCGGGGTATAAGCCCGATTATCGCGGCAGCCTTCTGCGAGGTCATGATGGCTGTATGCCGGCGTCAGACCTGTGCTGGCGCCGGGCATTATGGCGATGGTGATGTTGCGGTGACTATGCCGTTGCCGGGCGCCGGATGATTCCCCGGGGCTGCAGAGTTTCCACGGCTGTCACCACAGAGTAGGGCGTCAGCTCCCGTAAAATTTCCTCCATGCTCAGCATTTGCCAGCAGACACTGGCACCGGGCCCGGGGCCCTGGCCGGCCAGAACCTTTCGGGCCAGCGCCGCCGCGGGTGCGGCGGGTATCCACAGGCCGTCCCCGGACAGGCCCAGTATCTGCCAGCGGCGCGACAGGGGCTGTCCGTTGCGGTCTTTACCGCGCAGCAGAATCTGCATGCCGCCATGGGGGGAGCCACCGGGCCAGCGGGCCGCGAGCCGGTGCCCAAGCTTTGCCAACCAGGGGCCGGTTGCCGGCAGGCGCAGGCGGTTGAGGTGGGCGCAGGCGGCCAGTCCCAGCTGCAGGGGGCGCGGTTGCACACCGGTTCCAAAGCGCACGTCCGTCAGTTCCGGAAATGCGCGCGGCCACAGTTCGAGGTCGGGCACATCCAAATCGCACACCCAGCGCTCACCCACCGGGTGGGCCATGCGCACCCGGCGCAGGTGCTTGCCGGCGAAAGTCTCGCGCCACTGCCCCTTGCGCAGAGCCGGGAAGTTTTCCCCCAGGGATTCGAAACCGGCCCGCACCATGGCCAGGCCCCGTTCGATGCGGTGGCCCGGTGCGATATCGATGCGGGCGCTGTCGAGCCGGGAATAGTCGCCGGCGAGTTTCGCCAGCACCGCGGAACTGAGGGCCGGCAGGGTGCTGGCGCCGGTGACCAGCGAGATACCAGCGGCTTCGGCCTTCGATGACAGGCGCTGGAAGTCGCATACGAAACGGCGCCCATCGGCTATGTCGATATAGGGGGTGCGGGCCTCGATGCAGGCCTCGGCGACGCGATAGTCCTGGTTCTGGAAGGGGCCGGCGCAGTGAATCAGCAGGTCGAGGTGCAGTGCCTTGAGCTGCGCGGCCAGATTGACAGCGTCGCGCTCGAGGCGCAGGCCTTCGGCAAGGTTGGGCAGGCGCGAGGCGCAGAGGTCGGCGCGGTGCTTGTCGCGGCCGGCGATGATCAACTGGATGTTCGGGTCGCTGGCGAGCATCTGCGCGATGCGCGCACCGAAACTGCCGTAGCCACCCAAAATAAGTACGCGCTTTCTGTAATTGCTGACCATGTCCCGCTTCCGATTCCTTTTGTCGGCTGATTCCCCGCAGGACGAGAATATCAGGAAGTGATGGGCCAGTGGATCAGTTTCAGGTCTGTGTCGTCGGCGCGGATGCACCAGCCTTCATTACCCCAGTCGCCGAGCACGATGCGTTCGGCGTTTTCACCGTCGAGATCCAGCGTGTGGTGGGCGGGGCGGTGGGTATGGCCGTGGATCAGGGTGCGCACTCCGTGAGTGCGCAGTGCTTTTTCCACTTCTTCGGGGGTGACATCCATGATGTCCTCGGCCTTGAGGCTGTTCATGGATTTGGAGGCGGCGCGAATCTGCGCGGCGATCTGGCGGCGCTCATCGAGGGGCTTGGCCAGCAGGGCTGCCTGCCACTGGGGGTTGCGGGCCTGCTGGCGAAAGGCCATATATTCGCCGTCGCGGGTGCACAGGCTGTCGCCGTGCATCAGCAGTACCTCGCGACCGCCCAGCCGGACCGGGCTGGGGTCCGGCAGCAGCACTGCGCCGGCGCGGCGGGCGAACTCCTCACCGAGCAGGAAGTCGCGGTTGCCGTGCATCAGGTAGAGCTCGACACCGGTTGCGCTGTAGCACTTCAGTGCTTGCGCCACTTCTTCGGCGAATGGGGAGTCGTCATCATCGCCAACCCACACCTCGAAAAAGTCGCCGAGAATGTACAGGGCCTCGGCGCCGGCGGCCTGGGTGCGCAGGAACGCATAGAAAGCCGCCGTAATGGCCGGACGGCTCTCGTCGAGATGCAGGTCGGAGATGAGGTAGGTCGTCAAAGCCGGCCTTACTTGTCTGCGTAGTCGTCGGAAATGCTCACGCCGGTGATTTCGATGGCGTCCAGCGGTACATCCTGATGGAAGCCCCGGCTGCCAGTTTTGACGCTCTTGATCTTGTTGACCACGTCCATGCCGTCGACCACCTTGCCGAACACGCAATAGCCCCAGCCCTGCGAGTCTTTGCTGCGGTGGTTGAGGAAATCGTTGTCCTTTACGTTGATAAAGAACTGCGAGCTGGCGGAGTGGGGGTCCATGGTGCGGGCCATGGCCAGGGTGCCGGTGTCATTCTTGAGACCGTTGTCCGCTTCGTTCTCAATCGGGTCGCGGCCGGGCTTCTGCTCCATGTCCGGGGTCATGCCGCCGCCCTGGACCATGAAGTTGTCGATCACCCGGTGAAAGATGGTCCCGGTGTAGAAGCCATCGCGGCAGTACTGCAGGAAGTTGGCCGCGGTCTTCGGGGCCTTGTCGAAGTCGAGTTCGATGGCGATGTCGCCATGAGTGGTGTGCAGGGTGATCATAAAACGTCCTAAAGATTCAACTCGGCGCGCATCATACCTTGTCGTCGGTGGGGGTCAAAAGAATCGCGCTGCCAATTTGCGCTTGGTCAAAAAATGGCCGCGGTGAGATGCCTGTGGGCCTGCCGGTTGCATCGCGATGTGTCAACCGGTGTTATGCGCTACAACTGAGTTATAATCCGCCGCTTAACCTGACTCACGGGATGGCGGCAGGCGCCTGCGATCCCTAGCCGCAGCTGTATGTAGAGAATCCTATGACATCCGAGAGCAAACCCGCTCACTTTCTGCAGAACATCATTCGCGAAGATCTGGCCGAGGGCCGTGTGTCGCAGGTGGTTACCCGTTTTCCGCCGGAGCCCAACGGCTACCTGCATATTGGCCACGCCAAGTCCATCTGCCTGAACTTTGGCCTTGCCGGCGAGTTTGGCGGTCGCTGTAACCTGCGCTTTGACGATACCAACCCCGCCAAGGAAGAAGAAGAGTATGTGGCGGCCATCCAGCGGGATGTGTCCTGGCTGGGCTTTGAGTGGGCCGACGGCGCCAAGTACACCTCTGATTACTTCGACCAGCTGTACGAATGGGCCCTGTACCTGATTCGCGAGGGCAAGGCCTATGTTTGTCATCTGAATCCCGAGCAGGCCCGCGAGTACCGCGGCACCCTGACAGAGCCGGGCAGGAACAGTCCTTACCGCGAGCGCAGCGTCGAAGAGAACCTGGCGCTGTTCGAGCAGATGAAAAACGGTGAGATGCAGGAAGGCGAGTGCAGCCTGCGCGCCAAGATCGATATGGCGGCGCCGAACATCAACCTGCGTGACCCGGTGATCTACCGCATCAAAAAGATGGCCCATCACCAGACCGGCGACAAATGGTGTGTCTACCCCAGCTACGACTTCGCCCATGGCCAGTCGGATGCCATCGAGGGAATCAGCCACTCCATCTGTACTCTGGAGTTCGAGGACCACAAGCCCCTCTACGACTGGTTTATCGACAACCTGCCGGTGCCGACGCGCCCGCGCCAGTATGAATTTGCGCGGCTTAACCTGAACTACACCGTGGTCTCCAAGCGCAAGCTCAAGCAGCTGGTGGACGAAAAGCATGTGGACGGCTGGGACGACCCGCGTATGCCGACCCTGTCGGGCCTGCGCCGCCGCGGTGTTACCCCTGCGGCTATCCGCAGCTTCTGCGAGATGATTGGCGTCACCCGTTCCGACTCCGTAGTGGATGTGGGCATGCTGGAATACTGCATCCGTGACGACCTGGACAAGAACGCGCCCCGCGCCATGTGCGTGATGGACCCCCTAAAAGTCACTCTCACCAATTATCCGGAAGGGCAGAAGGAGATGTTGAGCGCCCCCGGCCACCCGGTGCGCGAAGACCTGCCGGCCCGCGAACTGCCCTTCACGCGCACCCTGTACATCGAGAAGGAGGATTTCCGCGAGGAGGCCAACAAGAAGTACAAGCGCCTGGTGTTGGGTAAGAAGGTCCGCCTGCGCAACGCCTATGTGATTCAGGCGGACGAGGTGATCAAGGACGAGGCCGGTGAGATTGTGGAACTGCTCTGCTCGGTGGACCTGGACACTCGTGGCAAGGATCCGGCGGATGGGGTCAAGCCCAAGGGCGTGATTCACTGGGTGTCCGCCGATCACAATGTGGACTGCGAAGTGCGCCTCTATGACCGCCTGTTCAACGATCCTGCTCCCGATGCGGGAGGCAAGAATTTCCTCGATTACGTGAATCCGCAAAACCTCAAGGTGCTGAGTGGCTGCAAAGCGGAAATCGGCCTGGCCAGGGCCGAACCGGAGCAGGGTTACCAGTTTGAGCGCAACGGTTATTTCTGCCGTGACAGCAAATACGGTACCGCCGACAAGCCGGTGTTCAATCGCACCATCGGCCTGCGGGACTCCTGGGCCAAAGAGCAGGGCAACTAACCTCAGAAGCCGGCCTCTGAAGCCGGAAATACAACCCGGAAACGGAGCGGGTGCCGGCAGCGCCGGCACCCGCTGATACAAGTCCGCGAGCCGGGCTGCAACGAACTCAAGCGCGAAAGGATTTATGGCTTTACAGCTCCACAACACATTCTCTGGACAGAAAGAAGACTTTAAGCCGCTGGTGGAAGACCGGGTGCGCATGTATGTGTGTGGTCCCACCGTGTATAACCGGGTGCATATCGGCAATGCCCGCCCGGCGGTGGTGTTCGATACGCTCTACCGGCTGCTGAAGCGCAACTACAGTGATGTGGTCTACGCGCGCAATATCACCGATATAGACGACAAGATCATGAAGGCCGCCCGCGACCAGGGCGAGGATATCGGCACCCTTTCCGCGCGTTTCGCCCAGGCTTATTTCGATGATATGGCGGCGCTGAATAATCTCGAGCCGGACATCATTCCCTACGCCACCCAGCACCTGCCGGAAATGATCGCCATGATCGAGCAGCTGCTGGAAAAGGGCCACGCCTATGCGGCCGAGGGCCACGTGCTGTTCGCGGTGGACTCCATGGCGGACTACGGCAAGCTGTCCAAGCGCTCCCTCGACGACATGCTGGCCGGGGCGCGGGTCGAGGTGGCGCCCTACAAGAAGTACGCCGGCGACTTCGTGCTGTGGAAGCCCTCCAAAGAGGATGAGCCCGGTTGGGACAGCCCCTGGGGACGCGGGCGTCCGGGCTGGCACCTGGAGTGCTCGGCGATGATCAAAAAGCACCTGGGTGACACCATCGATATCCACGGCGGTGGCCGCGACCTGACCTTCCCCCATCACGAGAACGAGCGCGCGCAGAGCTGCTGCGCCAACGGCACAGATTTCGTGCGCTACTGGATGCACAATGGCTATGTGAATATCGACGGCGAGAAAATGTCCAAATCCCTGGGCAATTTCCGCATGGTCAATGATCTGCTGCAGCAATATCCTGGTGAAGTGCTGCGTTTTGCCCTGTTGAGCGCCCATTATCGTTCGGAACTGAATTTCAGTGCCGATCTGCTCGACCAGGCCTGGCGCAGCCTCGATACCCTCTACGGTTTCCTGCGGGATGTGGAAGATGTCGCCGCGGCGGAGTCCGACCTCGCTGGCAGCGCCTTTATGGCGGCGCTGGAAGACGACCTCAATACGCCAGTGGCCATCAGCGAGCTGCATCAGATGGCCAAGGAGCTGAATCGCACCGGTGATTCCGATAAGCCGCAGCAGAAAGGTCTGCTGCTGGCCGCTGGTGACATGCTCGGCATTCTGCAGCAGGACCCGGAGGCCTGGTTTAAGCAGGCCCGCGGCGGCCGTGAAAGTATCTCGGAAGGCGAGATCGAAACGCTGATCGCAGAACGCCAGCAGAGCAAGAAAGACCGCAATTACGCCCGCGCCGACGAGATCCGCGAAGTGTTGAAGGCGCAGGGTGTGGTGCTGGAGGACAGCCGCGAGGGCACCAAATGGCGCCGTGAGTAGCGGTTTCCCTTGCACCTAGTTTGCATTGCGTTTAGGGGGCCGGCGGCGACGCCCCTAAATGGCTTGGATCGGTCATCAACAATCAAGAACGTGCATCTCAATGCACCCAGAAAAGTACAAGGCCATCATGAAACAGTTTCTCGCTTTTTCGATTTCCGTGCTTCTCGTTGCCAGTCTTGCCGGCTGCAGCCCCAAGCGTGGCTCCGATGCCTGGTGCAAAAAGATGGACGAATTGCCCAAGGGCAAGTGGACGCTGGAGGACGCCGGTGACTACACCCGCTACTGTGTCCTGAACCAGAAACCGGACCAGGAATAAACGGAAGCCAACGGTTGTTTTTCGCCGACCATTATCAGCACTTCTTCCGCCCGCTCACCGGCAAATACCGGGAGCAGGTGGTTGAATGTCTGCGCCTGCTGTATGAGCGCCTGTATACCGCCAAGGCGGATTATGGGGAATCCCTCGCTCGCGAGCAGATCCTTGAAATCTTCAGTGAGGCACTAACCCGCGCACCGCAGCTCGATAGCGACGATGTGGATGAATCAGGCCGCTCAACGCAGGCGGGAGCCGATACCGGCGCCACTAGCAAAGAGCACCGTTTTCGCAGCCTGCGCGAGCAGGCGGTGTGGGTGCTCAACAGTCTGGTGGAATTCGGCTGGCTCGAAAAACAGGTGGACAGCGCCACGCTGGCGGCCTCCTATCCATTCAGCCGGCGCGGCCGCCTGTTTACTCAGCCACTGGTGGAAGTCAACAGCACCCGCGTGCGCACACGCCACCGCAATACCCGCAACACCCTCAATGCACTGGAAGCCTTTGCCGGTCGTGGTGAAATCCACGATCTGATCGATGCCTGGGAGTATTCCGAGCGGATCGTGGCGGACTTCACCGACATGATCGCCGAGCTGGAAGAGCGCAAGCGCGAGCTGGTGCGTGAGGTTGAGGCAAAGCTGCTGGTGCAGCAGGCCACCGACGAATTTTTCTCTTTTATGGAGAGCCGTTTCCAGCCGGACCTCGCCATCCGCCTCTCCGCCGACAGTGTGGAGAAGCATCGCGATGCCATCGGGCGGGTGATCGCCCGCATCCGCCGCAAGGACAAAAACCAGAAAGCCGAATGGGAGCGCCGCCTGCGCCAGCTGCTGCCGGAAATGGTGGAAGAGGGACGCTCTCTGCTGTGGTGGATGCTGGACACCATCGAAGATCGCATGCGCCGCGCCTGTGAGGTCAAACTGCCCGCACTGCGCCATGCCCTGCACGGCTTTACCAAGCGCGCCGACATCATCATCCGCCAGCTCAGCTACCTGCACAGTCAATCCCAGGGCGGCTTCAGTGATCTGTGCCAGAACCTTGGCGAGAGCGACGCCCGCGACCAGCTGCTGGACCGCTTGGGCCAGCAG
The DNA here is from genome assembly GCF_039545115.1 of Microbulbifer aestuariivivens. Classification (NCBI taxonomy): domain Bacteria; kingdom Pseudomonadati; phylum Pseudomonadota; class Gammaproteobacteria; order Cellvibrionales; family Microbulbiferaceae; genus Microbulbifer; species Microbulbifer aestuariivivens. Next base: position 23,016 of record NZ_BAABRT010000025.1, read on the forward strand.
CTGGGTAGTTTCCAGTTGCGCCTGTTCGACCCGAAACAGACACAGTTGTGGCAGCGCCAGCGGCGTCAGCCGGTGAATACCCGCATGGAGGATGCCGAGCCTTTGGCGGAGGACAATCGCCGCGAGATCCTCCTGCAGCAGCGGCTGGACCAGGCGTTTAATTTCAACTCCGGCGACCTGCGTGAATACCTGCACAAGGCCCTGGGGGCGGGGCGTCGCGTCAACAGCCGCGATCTGCCACTGGATAATGCCCGCGACCTGCTGGCGATGAGCCACGCGCTGGAAGCGGCAGCGGTGAGTCAGGATGGTGGCCCGCGCATTGCCGTGCAGTTCACCGGCAATACCGCCAGCAATGATTATTTTGCCCAATTCGACGAATACTACCTCGAGCTGAAAGACAGTGATTGAACAGGCATTGGAAGAAGCACTGGAACAGTGCCAGGTGACGCGTGGGGAGTTCTCGGAACTGCTGGTGCGCCTGATGGACTACGGTGTGATCTGCCGCGACGAGAGCCAGATAGAGGCGACCCTCTATGATCGCTTCCAGCGCTGCGAGGCGTTGATCCGCGAGTGGCTGTCTCCGCTCGGGCTGCGCTTGCAGCACGACAGCCGCTTCCAGTTTATCCGCGTATATCCGCCGGGCGCCGAGGTGCCGGGAATGCCGGATCAGGAAGAGCCGCATCATGGCGGTTTCCGCGCGCGTCTGTCGCAGCAGGAGGTGGCGGCCATTCTGGTATTGCGGGTGGAGTACGACAAGGCGCTCCGCGAGGGCCAGGTGGATGACAGTGGTTGTGTGACCCTGTCTCTGGAAGCGCTGGAACTTGGCCTGCGCAATTTGCTGAAAATGTCTCTGCCGGATCGCATGGCGGAACGTCGCACTCTGTTGAAGAAACTGCGGCAATTGCGCCTGGTGCAGTTCGCTGGTGACGAGACTGAAGCATTGGAAGAAATCTGGCTGCGGGTGCGGCCGACTATCGCCCACTTCGTCAGTGAAAGTGTGCTGCAACAGTTGATGGAAGACGAGCTGCCAAGTGAGCAAAACCCGCAAGACAGCAGTGATGCTGTCGAGCGGATGACGCCCGCCAGTCAGGAGCACAGCCTGTTCGCCGCAGGGGAGGTTGGGGTAACAGATGCGGTGCCCGGTGGCGAGGATGCCCCTGTGGAAGAGGCCAGTGTTGAAGAAGCCGGCGTTAAAGCGGGAAATGTTGAAGCAGTAAATGTTGAAGAAAGCAGCAAAGTAGCAGGGGAGGCTGAAAGTGTTTCTTAAAAAGCTGATCCTGATTAACTGGGGCAATATTCCCCAGCTGGAGTATGACTTCGGCCCCATCAATCTGTTTTCCGGTGGCAATGGCTCCGGCAAGACCACAGCGGCGGACGCCATCCAGACACTGATGACGGCCGCCCACGACACCCTGTTCACCTTTAACCCCGGCCAGGATGAAACCACCCAGCGCGGCCGCGGCGGCAAGCAGGTGCGCACCCTGGCCTCCTATGTGCTGGGTTGTGACGATGGCAGTTACGCGCGGCTGGACCCCACCGACTGTTACATCGCCGGCGTCTTCCACCCTACTAGCGGCGAGGACAGCGACCCTTTCACAGCGGTAATGGCCATCCGCGCTCATCTGGATTCCAGCAGCAAGCCCGCACAGGCGCGACAGGACGACCTGAAGTTCTTCCTGTTTCCCGGTGAGCAGCTGGCCATGACCGATTTCGTGCGCGAATACAAAGACGGCAAGCACCTGCTGCCTCTGGATAAGTTCTACTCCGTGCTGGCCAAGCAGTTCGACAAGGTCGAGCAATACGACAAGAAGAAGGCTTACCTGCGTCGCCTTTATGGAGCACTGCGCGGCCGCCGCGACGCCGTGCCGGATCGCGAGGCCATGCATGCGGCGCGCACCTTTGCCAATTTCATGGCCTATAAGCCGGTCAAGAGCATCAATGATTTTGTCGCCCAGGAAGTGTTGGAAAAACGCGATCTGGGTGAGGCCATCCGCTCGGTATCGGAGCTGATGAAAACCATTCACGCCATGGAGCAGGAAGCGCGGCATATTGTCGATCGCGTTTCCGCTCTTGAGCAGCTCGCACAGTCCGCCACCCTTTATCGGGAGCAGTGGCTGCAGATTCGGGTGCAGGAATATCTGCAGGCGCGCCACCGCCAGCTGCGAGTCCAGAAGACCTATCTCGCCGGTAAAAAGAACCAGCAGCAGCTGCGTGCCGATCTGGAAAGCAACGCCACGGATGCGCGCCAGGCTGGCGAACGCAGCGAGGCACTGAACCGGGAGCTGGTCGAGCTGCAGGCACAGCGCCTGGGAATCGACGCCCTGCGCAGCAAAGACGAACTGGAGCAGCGCATCAGTCGCGCACATCGCGAGCTCTCTGCGCAGGGCGGCCCCCTGTCCGCCGCTCAGGATCAGTGGCAGCGCAACCGCGAGGGGGCGGCAAAGCTTCTCGATCTCCTGAATGGCTCCGCCGCGGAACTGGAGATTCCAGCGCTGCGCGACAAGTCTCTCGTACAATCCATCCGCCAGGTGGCGCGGGAAGACGAGCTGCCGGATCTGCATAAATTACTGGGCAAAGACTGGATCGACCTGGCCGCACTGGAGCCGCTGCGTGAACGGGCTGTAGAGGCCGAGCGCTTACACCTGCAATTGCTGCAGCAGATTACCGGTGAGCAGTCGGCGGCGGGGGACGATAGCCTCCCCCTGCGCGAGCAGATTACCCAGCAGGTTTCCCGCTGGGAGCTGCGTGCGCAGCAGCTACAGAAGCAGCTGCACGCTCAGGAGAGCCGTATTCATCACCTGCAGGCCAACCGGGTCCGCTACCCCCAGTCGGTGGAGCACGCGGTGGCGGCCATTCGCGAGCAGTGCCCGGCCGCCGAGCCGAGGGTGCTCTGCGATTATGTGGAGGTGGTCGACGAGCGCTGGCAGATGGCGGTTGAAGGTTATCTGGGCGGTGCGCGCTTTGGCATCATCGTCGAGCCGGAGCATGAGGCCACGGCAATCCGTATTGTTCGCAACCTGTCTGGTCGTGGCAGCCGTGCCCGGGTGATTCAGGGTGACAAGGCCCGCCGTGATGCTGAGCGCGCGACCGTGCCCGAGGGCTCGATCGTTGAGCTGATGTCCTTTAATCACAGAACCGCGGAATACTACCTGCGCGCTTCTTACGGTTCGGTACTTCAGGTCGCCGATGAAGAAGAGCTTCGCCGTACCCGTCGGGGTCTGACCGCCGAGGGGGTCGCCAGCGGCAGCTACAGCATGTGGCGCTGCGATATTGAGGACGGCGATCTGGTCTTCGGTCAGGGTGCCCGCGCGCGGGCGCTGGCGGCACAGCAGCGGGCGCTGGAACAGTTGTTGGCAGAAGCGGCCCAGGTCAATGAGCAGTACCAGCTGTTCCGGCGTGTGGCGGCTGCCGTGCGGGACCTGCAACCGCTGTCGCTGACACCGATCGTCGATGCCGCGCTGGCCGCGCAGCGGGAGTGGCGCAGTGCCGAGCAGGCGCTGGAGAATCTGGATCTGGCCGACAGCCAGCATCTTGAGTCGCAGGTGGAGGAATTGCGCGGGCAACTTGCCGAACAGCAGCAACAGCTGTCGCGCCTGCAGCATGAGGCGGGCAAGCTGGAGCGGGACCTGGAAAACACCGGCAAGCAGCTCAAGGCTCTCGCCGCTGAACTGGATACCCTCGACGAGGCCCTTTGCGACTGTGAGGCGGCGGTCAAGCGCATTGCCCAGATTACGCCGGATTACGAGGCCGATGAAGTCCTGCGGCTTGCCGATGAGCAGGCCGAGCGGGCAGGGGAGCGCTTCGACTTTGCTGAGGAGCTGGAGGAGTGGCAGGGCCGGCTCGAAAAGTACTGTCGTCAGCTGGACCGGGGGGTGATGGAATACAACGCCGACACTTCGACCGGAGACACACTGGCTTTCGAACCCGATCTGACGTCGGGCCACGATGAGCGACTGTTCAGGCTGGTCTGTGGTCTATACGACCAGGTGGAGGCGTTGCGCAATCGCCTGAAAAACAATTTGCTGGTGGACCGCCATGAGCAGCTTCTGGGGTTGAAGAAGTCTTTCAACACCACCTTTGTAACCCACCTGTGCCACGCCATTTACCAATCCATCAACGATGGCAAGCAGGTGCTGGACGACCTGAACAAGGAACTGGAGCACCACCGCTTCGGCGCCGACCGCGAGCGTTTCCGTTTCGCCTACCGCTGGGTGCCCGAGTTCAAGGAGTATTGGGATTTCTTCCGCGCGGTGATCGAGTTACCGAATCTCGGCGAGGAACAGAGCCTCTTTGATGCGGATCTGGACTCCCGGCACCAGAAAGTGCGCGACCGCCTGCTGAATATGCTGCTGAGTGAGGATGAGCAGGTGGCCCGGCGGGAGCTGGACCGAATCAGTGATTACCGCAATTACCGCAATTACGAAATCTACAAGGAACCCGAGGGCAAGGAGCCCATTGCCCTCAGCCAGTACGGTACCGGCTCCGGCGGTCAGCTGGAAACCCCGGCCTATATTATCCGCTCGGCAGCGGTCACCTCGGCGTTCCGCTTCAATGAAGGCTCCAGCCACCTGCAGATGGTACTGGTGGATGAGGCTTTCTCGAAGATGGATGAGACCCGTTCCAAAGAGGTTATCCGCTATCTGACCGAGACACTGGGCCTGCAGCTGCTGTTTATTATGCCCAGCAGCAAGTCGGGACCGTTTATGGATCTCATTTCCAACCAGTTCGTTTTCAGCAAATGCCCCAGTGCCGTGCCGGTGGGCCAGTTGAACACCCGTGTTTATGTGGACCGCAAGGTCTGCAACCGGGAGCGGATTGCGGAACTGTGGGCCAACCATCGCCGCACGATTCGCCAGCAGGCGTCACTGGACTTTATGGAGCTGGTGGATGGGGAGCCCTCTTAGGGAGGGATTCCGGCGGTTTTTTAGCAGTATACCTACTGGCCATTTTAGGAGTATCTTTGGCTCGCGCAGCCTGCTTGCGGTATGGCGTATCGGGGGTTATGGGGAACGAAGTAAGGTGTTGGTACGGTGTCAGTTGGATGTAAGTTGGAAATAAATTAATTAGTGATCAGTTGACCCCCGAAAACACAGACAGGCTGCATGGATCGACAGCTGTAAAAAACGAAAAATAACTAAAGAAGACTAGGGAGGGGGTATGCGTTTTTTCTTGATTCTGGCGGTTTTCGTGATCGCTTTTGGTGGTGCCGCCATGCTCTACGAGCAGGAGAGCCGAAAGGTAAAGGGGGTGCTCGAACAGGTCACTGAGCTGCAGGCGCAGATGGGCGACCTGCAGGCTGAAGTCAACCGGCTGCGCGGCGAGCTGCAGGCTGTCAAACTGACCCAGCAGCGCCGTCTGCAGTTGAATGGGGAGCTAGCCCGCGAGCGGCAGGCTCGACTGGGGGCTGTTGAGGGGGCTGAAGCTCTTGAGGGGGCTGAGGATACCGTACGGCAGCGGCCCCAGGGGCCTAAAGGTCGTATCTTGGCGGCCTCGGATGTCACCAGCGCCGCGCCGGTTATTCGGCCGGGGGGCGAGGAAGATCCCGAGTGGAGCCGCCCCACCGTCGATGCGGAAGAGTATCGACGCAAGGTACCGCAGGAGGCATCTGCGCCAGTGACGGCCCACCCCTAACATCCCAGGTAACAAGGCTGTTTTGGGTTTTCAAGCTTTTAGCTTTCGGCCGCCGGGTATTCTGCAGCCCTTGAGTCCCGGCAACCCGACCCCATTGTGGGGGTAGCCCTTGGCACCTTGTGCCGGGGGCCTTCCCGTCCAACCATTACTGCTGTCGGGTAGCGCTAGTTCGGTAAAGTCCTGCTAGCCCAGAAAAACCCAGCGAGGCCAGCTAGTCCGGCAGATTAAGTCCACCAGAGTTTTACCTGCTTCGAATCATGTCCACCAGAGATTTTTATACTGCCCTCAACGCCCAATTGGCGGGCCTGCTCTCCACTGAGCGAGACTGGCTGGCCAATACCGCCAATGCCAGCGCACTGCTGTTTATGGAGCTGCCGGATATCAACTGGGCGGGATTTTACTTTTTGCATGATGGTGAATTGCGATTAGGGCCGTTTCAGGGCAAGCCCGCCTGCACCCGCATACCGGTGGGGGCCGGTGTCTGTGGTACGGCGGTAGCTACCGGCGAGGCGCAGCTGGTGGAGGATGTGCACCAGTTCCCGGGGCATATCGCCTGTGATGCGGTCTCCGCCTCCGAAGTGGTGGTACCGCTTTACGATGGTGATCGCTGTCTGGGTGTTCTGGATATCGACAGCCCGTCGCTGGCCCGTTTCACCCGGGAGGACCTGCAAGGGCTGCAGGACTTTGCCGAGGTGCTCCTGCAAAATAGCGACCTGTCAGGCGCCTGATGGCTCTGGTCTGGGAAAAACGGTCCGGCGGCAACCTTTATCAGGTGCGTCGCCATGGTGCCAGTGTGCGCCTGTACAGTAACGGCGTTTTCCACTCCCAGTGGAACGAGCGCGATCCCCTCAAAGGCTCCCTGTGGGAACTGCTGTTCCTGCCGGCATATTTTCTCCCGCCTGAGCGTATTCGTTCGGTGCTGTTACTGGGCGTTGGCGGAGGCGCGTTGATTCGATTGCTACAGCGCTTTCTGCGGCCTGAGCGAGTGGTCGGTGTGGATCTCGATCCGGTTCACCTGAGCGTGGCTCGCAAGCATTTTGGCGTCCGTGACGCGACACTGGTGTGTGCCGATGCCCGCCTCTGGGTGACCGATTACCTTTCTAACCCCGACCAGTCCGCTTTTGATCTGGTGATTGATGACCTGTTCGGTCACAGCGATGGTGTGCCGGAGCGTGCGGTGACCGCCGATCAGAACTGGTGCCGCCAGCTGTTGCAGTTGGCGCGGGGTAGTGGTGGCGGCAGCACGCTCCATAGCCGCGCTGGCGGTGACCCTCCCGGGCTGGTGATCGCCAATTTCGGCAGCCGGCGCGAGCTGCTTGCCAGCGGCTGGCGTACCCCAGCAGTGGGCGCGCTTCTCGGCGGCGCCTGGTCGGCGGAGCTGCCCGGCTATGAAAACTGTGTGCTCGCCGCCAGTACCGGGCCGCTGTCGCGCCGACAGCTGACCAGCGCGGCGCCATCTCAGATCAATCCGGCCCTGCCTGGCTGCCGACTTTCCAGTCAATTGAAGCCACTGCCCCGCTGGGCTTAGTTGGCGGATTTTTGTCGCTGAAGCCTATACTGAATGAGAGCTGCTTCTTTTCAGGGTAGGTGCATGCGTTACAAGACAGTGGGTGAGGTGATTGAAGAGGACAAGGCATTCCATGCCCAGCTGGCCAAGCAGTACGGGGAGTTTGAGCAGTTGGTGGCCGATGAGCGCATCGAATTGCTGTTGGATCAGCTGCACCGACGAGAGGAGGCGATGGCGCAAACCCTGGATAACCTTCTCCACGATGTGCACCCCGGCGCCCTGAGAACCTGGGTTCAATTTGCTCCGGAAGGCCGCGAACCGGAGTTCCTTCAGCGCCTGCGCAACCTGAGCTTGCAGGATCTGGATGAGATTGCCCGGCTGGCGATGGATATTGAGGTCTATCTGGCCGACCACTATCGGGACCTGCTACAGGATGCACAGACGCCCTCCGCGAAGGACACTTTTCAGCGCCTGCTTGAGTTGGGGCGTCTGGATGAACACACCCTGTCCATGAATCTTTTTAATCTGCGCGACTATTGATGAATGCCGCTACCGCCAATAGACACCGCAACTGATGGGGCTGCCAAGGACGCAGGATCATAATGCAGTCAGGCTGTGGTGCGGTGATGTAGGGCTAGGGCAGCAGCATGGCCAAGTGAGAGACTGAACGCTTCTGTTTGACCGGTGTGCTTAGTTGCCAATACTAGCTGCAAATCGCTGCCAGAGCACCGGCTAGGGGCAGGCCACTGGCCTGTTCAGGCGATAAACGCAAAAGCCCTTATTTTTGATGAGAAGTTGTACGTCGGCAAAATAAGGCGCGGCCTTCCTGCCCAGAGGGATAAATTCGTTCACCACAAATAGGGCGCAGCCAGCGGGGCGCAGCAGGCGGGCGGCGTTGCGGAGAAAGCGGGTGGTGAGATCGCCTTCCACTTGAAAGCCCTGGTGAAAGGGCGGGTTGCAGATTACCGTGTCGGCGATAGCCTCACCCAGCTCAGCACCCGCATCCGAAGGGATGACAGTGCCGCGAATCCCGCGTTGCTTAAAGTTTTCCCGGCAGGCGAGCAGGGCGGCAGCGTTGTTGTCCGTGGCAGTAAAATGAAACTCGCCGAGGCGGGCAAGTTCGGTGCTCAGGTAACCGTAGCCACAGCCCAGATCTACGATGTCAGCGCCAGCTGCGGGTTTGTGTTCGGCGAAGGTGGTGGCAAGCAGCGCACTGCCGGTATCTACTTTGTTCCAGCCAAACAGGCCGGGCTTGCTATACAGGCCGCCCAGTGTTTCCAGTGGGCGCAGCTCTGTGTAGTGTTCTTCGTCGAGTCGGTTTTCTGCCGTCATCGCACTGTGCAGAATATTGAGACTCAGGTACTCACTGCCGTGTTTCTCAAGCCGCTTTACGGAATCGAAGCAGCTGGCAACCCGGGCCGCATAGGTCTTGATACCGCTCTGCTTGCTTCCCAGTAACGCCAGCTCCCCCCCGAGACCGAGGGTGCGGTGGCATTCATTGATCACGTGATGAACCACCGCCTTTTCTTTCGATAGCGGATAAACGATGCGGCGATAGTGTCGGCCCGCCTCGTCAAAATGAAAGTCGTTGAAGAAACCATGCCGGACTCGCCCCTCGGCAAGGCGGGCGATATCCCAGCGATTGGTCAGCAGGTCGCCGCCGAAAGAGAAGCCGGACTCGAGCAGTGCCTTGCTGTTCTCATCGGCGATCCACAGGGTCTCCGAGGGGTTCTCCAGGAGCAGTTGTTGGAGCAGGGTGGACATGGCGATTTCCGACTGTGGCGATGCTGTCCGTTTAGGTAACGGACGCGATCTCTTCCGGTGACAGCGGGCGGTAACCCCCCTCGGTGAGATCTTCCTCAAGCACGATATCGCCGATGCGTTCACGGTGCAGCTCTACTACCCGGTTGCCGAGTGCGGCGAACATGCGTTTGACTTGATGGTAGCGGCCCTCAGCGATGGTCAGGCGTACCTCATTGGCGAAGAGAATTTCCAGTTTGGCGGGTTTGGTGCGCTTTTTCTCCCCTTCGAGCCAGATGCCTTTGGCAAATTTTTCCACTGCGGAATCGTCGATACGCTCGGCCAGCAGAGCATAGTAAGTCTTATCACAGTGATGGCGCGGGGAGGTGATCTTGTGGGACCACTGCCCGTCATCGGTGATCAGCACCAGGCCGGTGGTATCGATATCCAGCCGGCCGGCGATATGTAGCTTCTGCTTGTTGGGCTCATCCAGCAGGTCCAGTACCGTGGGGTGTTCACTGTCTTTGGTGGCGCTCACATAGCCGAGCGGCTTGTGCAGCATGAAATATCGCGGCCCCGGTTCTTCCAGTGGTTCGCCATCGAGGCAGATTTGATCCGCCTCGCTGACCTTGCTGGAGGGGTCTTTCACTGGCGTATCATTGACGGTGATGCGACCGGCCTTGGCGGCGCGTTTGACCTCGGCCCGCGACAGATCGGTGACCTGGCTGACAGCCTTGTCGAGGCGCATGGTTTTTTCCTGTTCGCCACTCAAACTGGTCAGCCCATCTTGCGTTCGCCGGAATCGACGGACTGGTAGATGAGGGTGTTGATGGTCATGGGGCCGACGCCACCGGGAACAGGGGTGTAAGCGGCCACGCGATCCACCAGAGGGGCCAGTTCGATATCGCCGACACCGCCGGGATGGTAGCCGGCGTCGACGACCACCGCGCCATCTTTGATCCACTCGGCTTTGATGAACTCCGGGCGGCCCACGGCGCCGACGACGATATCCGCACGACGGATATGCTCGGCCAGGTTCCTGGTGCGGGAGTGGCAGATGGTGACGGTGGCGTTGGCATTCAGCAGCATGGCCGCCATCGGCTTGCCGAGGATCGGACTGCGGCCCACAACCACGGCGTGCTTGCCCTGCAACTCCACATCATAGGCCTCCAGCAGGCGCATGATGCCCTTGGGTGTGGCGCAGCCGTAGGCCTCTTCCCCCATGGCCATGCGGCCAAAGCCCAGGCAGGTCACGCCGTCCACATCCTTGTCGAGGCGGATCGCATCGAAACAGGCGCGCTCATCAATCTGCTCCGGCACCGGGTGCTGAAGGAGAATGCCATGCACGTTGGGATTGTTGTTGAGTTCCTCGATCTTGCCGAGCAGTTCCGCCGTGGTGGTGGAGGAGGGCAGTTCCACCTGCAGTGAGTCCATGCCGATGCGGCGGCATGCGTTGCCCTTCATCTTCACGTAAGTGGCAGAGGCGGGGTCATCACCCACGAGAATGGTGGCGAGGATCGGCGTCTGGCCGCCGCTTTTTTCCTTCAGCTTGGCCACGCGAGCGGACAGTTCTTCTTCGGTTTTCTGAGCCAGGGCCTTGCCATCGAGAACCAGTGCAGACATACGGATATCTCAAACAATAAAAAGAAATAAAGATCAGGGGCGGATACCGTGATCTTGCGCATCATCCAAACCACAGCTTTATAGGCGTGATCCCCGCGATTAGAGCAGGGGCCGAGACGATACGGTGTTTTTCACGGCAGATTCCAAGGGGGAGTTTAGGGGCCCCTCAAAGGGGCGCTATTTTGGCACAGGCCGCGAACAATTTCCCTATCTGGCTACCGCTTGACCACTACAATGAAAACTCTGCAAAAAGAATAGCTTAGCGGCGTTGACTCCCTCCGGGACCATGAGTATTATGCGCGCCTCGTCAGGGAGACGGGCTTTGCAAAAGGCGCTATGCGGTTTTTAGCTGGCTCATCCTGGGGAGAGTAGGGTGACGGGGCATAGCGCAGTCTGGTAGCGCGCCTGCTTTGGGAGCAGGATGTCGGGGGTTCGAATCCCTCTGCCCCGACCAGATTTAACCGGGTTTTCTTGCGCCCGTAGCTCAGCTGGATAGAGCATCCGCCTTCTAAGCGGATGGTCGCAGGTTCGAGTCCTGCCGGGCGTGCCATCCTTTCGATGGTGGCTATAGTTTGGCGGACTTTGTTCAGTCTATTGCCAGCTTCTTAGTCGCAGGGCTGATCCGGTCAACCAGCGAGGCTGGTTGGCTCCAGGCGTAAGCCTGAACTTTGGTCATGTGTAGAGTTTCGTAACGCAGCCACAAGGCGTTACAGTTGTCACGATTAATGGTGGCCGTAGCTCAGTTGGTAGAGCACAGGATTGTGGCTCCTGAGGTCGCGGGTTCGATCCCCGTCGGCCACCCCATATTCAGGCCTCTTGGGCCTATCAGAAAAGCCCGGCAGCGTCCGGGCTTTTTTGTGCCTGTACACAGGCCTTCCGGTCTGCGCAAGGAGGCGTAGTTGGTGGTAAAATTCGCCACTTTTCTGCCACAAGAAACGACAACCAGATTAGAGGGTATCCAGTGTCCACGACCACTTTAGAGCGCAAGGCAACCAATGTTCACTGGCACGACGGCGAGGTCACTCGTGATCATCGTGCCCAGATGCTTGGCCACAAGGGCGTGACCCTGTGGTTTACCGGCCTTTCCGGTTCCGGCAAGAGCACCGTGGCCGTGGCAGTGGAGAAGGCGCTGGCGGCTCGCGGTGTGCTGAGCTACCGCCTCGATGGCGACAATATTCGTCTTGGCATCAATGCTAACCTGGGATTTTCTGCCGAAGACCGCCAGGAGAATATCCGTCGCGTTGGTGAGATCTCCAAGCTGTTTGCTGATACGGGCGTTGTGGTGCTGAGCAGCTTTATCAGCCCCTATCGTGATGACCGCGACATGGTGCGCCGTATGCATGAGGAGGCAGAGCTGCCTTATCTGGAGGTTTTCGTCGACTGCGCGCTGGAGGAGGCCGAAGCCCGCGATCCCAAGGGTCTGTACAAAAAGGCCCGCGCTGGCGAGATCCGTGGTTTTACCGGCATCGACGACCCCTACGAAGCCCCCGCAGCACCGGAGCTGCATCTGCATACCGACCAGATGTCTCTGGAGGAAGAGGTGCAGGTGATTCTCTCCGCTCTGCAGAGTCGCGGTATCATTGCCTGATAGTGTCTCATCCCCTCATGCCGGCTTGCGCTGGCATGAGGGGGGCTTTCCCTTCTCTATATCACCTTCCCCTTCCTGAACTTTTGTCGCTTCACTGGCACCGCCATCTACCCCTTAGCTCCTCTCTAAGAATTCCCCCTTAATGGCCTAGGTGCCGCTGGCCCGCCGCTAACTCAGTAGGTGTTTGTCCGTGGGGACCGTTGCAACGGAGGGCTTTGGTTGACTGCGCCATTTCTTGGATTCTGCTGAGGCTGCTGGCAAAGGTTGCACAGCGTCTTGCTGGCAGTGTTTTAGTCTCTGGCAATAGTGTCCGCGCCATCTGATCTTGTACCTGTGCGCTCATGTCGCTTGGCCTGCCAACCCCCGGTGGGGATGGCGAGGGCCACATATACTCAAGCCATATCGACGGCGTAAGAGTGGGCTGGAGGCTGATATGTCGGGACGGAGAGGACGGATACTCTCTGGCATCGTGGTTGCGTTCTTTCTGGCGCTGGGTGCCGGTGGTTGGTATGGATATCAAGAGTTGCCAAGAATTCCAGGGGTGCCGAAGGCACCGGTGGTTGGCGTTCCGCAGGGTGCGTTGGAGCATCAGCCATTGCCTGCCTATGCCGGACCTCACCCCCGGGTGATGCCGCGACCCCCAGAGTATTACCCCTTTCCGATCACCATCGGCGAAACTGGCCCGGTGGAACCCCTTTTTGCCGGTCCATCGGCCTACCCTTTCTACTGTGACAACAACAGTGTCACGCGCCGCCAGCCTCTGGTGGATAATCACGATAGAGAAGGGGTGCCGGTATTCGCGGAAAATGAAAACGGTGAGCTCACCGATGAGGTGATCGGTTACAGCCGCGATTGCAGTCACCCCACGGCGGTGACCTATTACTATCGCAGCACCACCGATGGCGCCTTTCACCTGCTGGAAGATGCCAGTGGGGATATCGATCAGGTCACCGTCAATGGCCGCACCACGGACTTTATCGTGCGGCTGGAGACTGGCACCATCAACCGCTTTCATTACGCTATTGCGGTACTTAGAGGCGATGGAGAAACTGCCGGCAAGCCCACTCCTTCCAACTGGAATCGACGCCTGATTTACCAGATGCGTGGTGGTGTAGGGGTAGGGCGTCGCCAGGGGGATATCAGCAAGGGTGATATCGTTACCCGGCGTGCGGATCAGCTCGCCCGTGGGTATGCCATTGTCTATTCCACCGCCAACCAGACCAGTAACCACTACAATATCTGGCTGGCGGAAGACACCGCACGCCGCCTCAAGAAACAGTTTGTGGCGCTCTACGGTGAGCCCCTGTATACCGTGGGTCTCGGTGGTTCCGGCGGTGCCATTCAGCAGTATCTGTTTGCCCAGAATGCGCCGGGCTTACTGGATGCGGCCATCCCCCTTTATTCCTACCCGGATATGGTCACTCAGACTATTTATGTTTTTGACTGTGAGCCGCTCGAATACTTTTTTGACGTGCTTGATGCCGACAACCCGCGCTGGAAAGACGCCAGTGAGCGCACAGTGATTCAGGGGCTATCTGCCAGCAATGAAGTGGAGAGCCGGTTCAAGACTCTGAAAACCGCCGCCGCGCTGTTTGACGGCCGCTATCGAGATGGCGCCAGAGGAGCTACCGAATGTACTCAGGGTTGGCGCGGGCTGGTGCCACTGGTGAACAACCCCAACTTTGCCCACTTTATGAAGAACTTCGTGGATGAGGTTGCAGAGCGCACTCACTGGAGTCACTGGGAGGACCTGCGACAGTTCTACGGTGCTGGGGAGTCCGGTTACGCCAATAGCACCTGGGATAACGAGGGCGTGCAGTATGGTCTCTCGGCACTGGTGGGTGGAGAAATCTCCATTGAGACTTTCCTGCAGATGAACGCCAGTATCGGCGGCTGGAAGGATCCGCTCGACCAGACTGGCGAAAAGCTCTGGTTCCTGAATGGGAATCTCTTTCCAGCGGAGCTGTCCGTCTGGAGCGAACAGAATATGAATGTTGGTAGCCTGGATCGCCCGGCACCCAGGAGCCGGGCCAGCATGGACGCGATCGAGGGGATTTACCGCTCCGGGCATGTATTTCTTGGGGACGCAGAAATTCCCATTATCGATCTTCGTCACTACTTGGATGGCGAGCTTGATATGCACCACAGCCTGGCCTCTTTCTCATCCCGTGAGCGTATGCGCCGTGCCCGTGGGCACGCTGATAACCAGCTGATCTGGGTTGCGCACAAGGATTACACGCCGCTGGATGAGGCCCTGGATACCATCGACCGCTGGATGCTGAATATCATGGACAACCCAGAGGCGGGTGTCGTCGCGAACATGCCGGCTGGTGCAAGTGACCAGTGCTTCGATCAGGAAGGTAACATCATTGCTGCTGGTCCCGGGGTGTGGGATGGCGCCTGGAACAGTCAGGCTACCGGTGCCTGTATGCAGGAATATCCGATTTACCGCACTTCCCGTCAGGTAGCCGGTGCCCCTATCACCGACGATGTGTTCAAGTGCCACCTGCAGCCTGTGGAGCAGGCGTTGGCCAGTGGCTTGTACGGTCAATCCACGCCGTTTGTTGCAGAGCGGATGGTGGATATGCAGCGTATTTTCCCAACCGGGGTATGCGATTTTCGTGAGCCTGACCTCGCGCGCCCAGCGGAAGAGTTGATACCGGTGAGGGAAACTGTACGCATTGCCGGTCAACGGATTTCACCGGACTACCGGCAGGCAGGGGATAACCTGGCCGGCGAGGAAAGGGAGCAGCCGATGCCGGTTTCTCTGCCGCTTGAACAGGGGGCGCGGGATTAAATTTGCGCAATCCGGCTACAGTTTGAACTCAAGTTAAAAAGTACATTGGCACGTATTTATTTGTTGTTGACACCCGAACTCGATCGGGTATTATGCGCGTCGCTCGAGGGGCAAGCCCCTGATTTTAGAGCGGCGCGCAAGCGCAGCGGGTGGTTAGCTCAGTTGGGAGAGCGACGGCCTTACAAGCCGTAGGTCACAGGTTCGACCCCTGTACCACCCACCACTTCCCCATCCGGGAGGTACACTACCGAGGACCGGTAGTTCAGTTGGTTAGAATGCCGGCCTGTCACGCCGGAGGTCGCGGGTTCGAGTCCCGTCCGGTCCGCCAGATACTAAAAAGGCCCCTCACGAATGTGAGGGGCCTTTTTAGTATGGGTGGGTTTCAGTTTATGCCGGATTCCTATTTACTTGTTTCAGGCTTTAACTAATACCTTGCCGTTGCGCCCTCCCTCAGCAGCCAAAGCCACTGCCTCCTTGATATCCTTTATGCTGAACACGCTGTCGATAGGCGCTTGCAGTTTTCCTGCGGCAATGAGTTTCGTCAGCTCCCCGTAGACAGCCATCTGCTGCTCTGGCGAAGCCTTGTCAAACCATTTGGCGAGCCAGAAGCCAGTTAGGGTGATGCCGTGGAAAATCAAAGAAGCGGGGGAGATCCTGCATGGCTTGCCACTCATCATGCCGTAGTTAACCAAGGTCGCCTCATCCGCAAGGCTATCGGCGATGCGGCCAGTAGCCGTATCACCCACGGCATCGATACCGAGGCGGATGGGAGCACCGCTGATCGCATTCTTTACACGTTTTGCCAGATCGTCGCCATCGACCAGCACCACATCAGCGCCCTCGTCTTGCAGAGGTGCGATCAGGGACTCGCGGCGGACTATATTCACTGTCTTGAAGCCGCGCAGCTTTGCCAGCTGAATCAGGTAGCTACCAACCCCGGAGTTAGCGGCGTTTTGAATCACCCAGTCTCCCGGCTGCAGCTCCACAAACTCGCTCAGTAACAGGGAGGCGGTTGGTGGATTGATAGCGACCATCGACAATTGTTGCGGGTCGGCCTCATTGGGAAGTTGGATCAGCTGATCTGCTTGCATAACCAGGTGGGTTCGCCAGGTGCCGCAGCCCACCGGTAGCAAGACTGTTTGCCCTAAGGCTGGGGACTCCACGCCAGGACCCTGCTCAATGATCTTTCCCACGCCCTCATTGCCACCGATTGCGGGAAGAGGCGGTAACATGCCGTAGTCACCCGTGAGGGTAAGTACATCCGAGGGATTGATCGGCGCTGCCAGCAGCTCAATGAGCACTTCGCCCTCGCCGAGCGTCGGCTTCTCGAAGGGCACAGCCTCGATAACATCTTGCGGTACTGGACCGCGCGCTCTGTATTCCGCTTTCAGCATCTGCATGATCCTTGTTTTTGCCTGAAGATACTCAGGCTGGAATCTAAAGTATGGCAGCTGCAGCATGCCACTCATCTTTCATGATGGAGTGCCATCACTGCTATTGATGGCGGCTACCGAGCAGACAAAACCCTTTGGGGACTTTGCAATATGTATGCTTTGTGGTTAATTTTCGAACAGTAGTCGGTGAAGATCAGTCTGCTAGGCTCACTTGCCGAGAGCAAACGCCTCAATTACATATGGGGCTGATGGCAGGGGTGGCGCTACTTTGGCTGACAAGCCGCTCGGTTTTCCCGAGCCTGGCCTGATCTCTTGCTGTTTCGCTTAATTCTCTGGAAAAACACCGTGACACCCCGATACCTCTCTGAGTTGACCTTGCCTGAACTGGAACGCGCAGCGCGCGCGGTGCCCTACCAGCGATTGCCAGACACACTGTTTCCTGGTGTGGAGGCCTGGATAAGACGTGACGACCTGCTTGACCCGCTGATCTCGGGCAACAAAGCCTACAAATTGCTCTTCAACCTGGTTGAGGCGCGCAGGCAGGGTGCCGAAAAAATCATCACTTGTGGCGGCGCCTGGTCAAATCATATCCACGCGCTTGCCGCCGCTGGACGCAGATTCGGCTTTGCGACAGTCGGCATCATCCGCGGCGAACGCCCGGCGCAGCTAAGCGCCATGCTGCAGGATGCCGAACGCTTTGGCATGGAACTGCGATTCGTATCCCGTGATCTCTATCGCAGGCGGGGAGAGAGTGAGTTTATTGAGCAGGTGGGAATAGAGATGAACCGCACATATTTTGTGCCGGAGGGTGGCGCCAACCTGGCTGGCGCTCGAGGTGCTCAATTTCTAGGCCGGATCATTACCGAGACCGCGCCGACTCCTTTTGATCAGGTCTGGCTGGCTTGTGGTACTGGCCTGACCCTCAGTGGTGTTCAGGCTGGGTTGGCAGTCATCCCCGCAGTTGGCGTACCGGTACTGAAGGCGGGCCGCTCAATTTATGCTCAAGCCGGACACTGGCTCAGGAGCTTGGGTGTAGCAGTAAAACATGAACCGCTTTGTGAAGGCTATGAATGTGGAGGCTATGCTCGTATAAACCCTGAACTTTCACGCTTCCTGCATCATTTTAAGCAGACGTCATCAATCCCGCTGGACCCTGTTTACACTGCGAAACTGGTTTTTGCACTCTATTCTGAGAGCCGCATAGGCAAAATAACTATACAGAGCAAAGTTTTACTTCTTCACTCAGGTGGCCTGCAGGGGAGGAGGGGGTTGTTGCCGGCTGATAATGATATCCGTGACACGTTAGGCCAAATTATCTAGATGCATTCGACTAGGAAAACACGCTCATGCATAATCTCCATTTTGGGGAGGGCCGCAAAATAGCGGCAAAGTGGCCGGTTGATGAACTATCAACTGCCCCTGAAACCTACTATTTTGCCAGTCGTCGGGCCCTGATTCGGGCACCTTGGAGGAGCGGTGTCGGAGTTCCAGAATATAGGCCTGATCGGCCGAACAGAAAGTGATAGCGCGGTCCTCTCGCTCAAACGCCTAATGGCTTTCCTTGAGCGGGAAGGGTTATCCGTTGTACTTGAGAAAGAAACCGCTTCCTCAGTATCTGACCACACTGCACGTATTTCTAGCAAAGATAAACTTGGCGAGCTCTGCGATTTGGTCATCGTTGTCGGTGGTGATGGCAGCCTGCTTGGCGCTGCACGAGCCCTCGCGAAGTACAGCGTGCCTCTTCTCGGTATTAATCGAGGCCGGCTCGGCTTCCTCACCGACATCACCCCAGATGAGATTGAACAGAAAGTAGGGGAGGTTCTGGCTGGTAAATATATGGCAGAGAGCCGTTTCCTGCTTGACATGTCCGTTACAAGTGACGGTAAGCCTGTGGGTAAAGGTTCTGCGCTGAATGACGTGGTAATTCACCCCGGCGAATTCATTCGCATGATTGAACTTGATCTTTTTATCGATGGCCAGTTTGTCTACACACTGCGGTCCGATGGTCTCATTATTTCGACGCCTACAGGGTCGACAGCTTACGCGCTATCAGGTGGTGGACCAATTATGCACCCAAAGCTAGACGCCATAGTTGTTGTACCACTGAACCCGCACACCCTGAGCAGTCGACCAATTGTGGTTGAAGGGAGTAGTGAGTTCAAAATTGTGGTGCGGAAACACAATATTGCAAAGCCTCATGTAACCTGTGATGGGCACGATCAGTTGATAACTGATCCAGGGGATGTGATTCGAATACATAAAAAGCCACACCGCCTGACTCTGATACATCCAATTGACCATAACTTTTATGAGACTTGTAGATCAAAGTTAAACTGGCAAAATCATTAAATAGAAAATACCTGATCTCAAGGGGGGATAAAATATAAAATGACATATTCCCTTACACTCACACTGTTCCAGACGTTTAGGTGGGAATTCACCAAGAATCTATTATGCTTTTTCTTCTAAAGGGTTCTACCCCGTTTCTACGGACGGTTTTAAAACGGCTGTAAATTTTCGATCTTGAGCGGCCGCTTTATGCCGCCTTCTCGGGTTGTGGAATCGTTCGATGTAATTAAATACGTCTGCTCTTGCTTCATTTAACGTTCGGTATCGGCGGCGGTTGATCACTTCCCGTTTCATCATGCCGAAGAATCCTTCACATGC
>NZ_BAABRT010000026.1:0-40647 GCF_039545115.1 Microbulbifer aestuariivivens
ATGATGCTGGGAGCGGAGAATGCGTGGGTTGCAATGGCTGCGACTGAATGAAGCTAATGGCGCTCTACTGTGGGTTTTCCGGTGTCGATGGCAATGTCGCCGTTGATATTGGTGTCGATGCTGGTGTAGTCGATGTTGGTGTCGATGCTGGTGTAAGAGTCGCCCGGCATTTTCGCGCCGGTATGAGCGGTGTTATGCGCTGATGGCTTGAAGCTCCCCTGAGTGCCCACCTGCTTGAATTTCTGAGTATTCAGTATTCAGTATTCAGTATTCAGTATCGAGCCTTGAGCGCCGGGAATCAGTTATTCAAGTGTAAGCCCGGGAGCGCGACAAATACCGCTGCTCCACAGGCGGTTACAGGCTGTTATCTATAACGCAAAAAGGATCAGTGCTGCATTGCGGGGACCGTTGCCGGCGCAGTGACTTTTTCGAGCGCAGTGAGGTCGGGTGCGTTTGGACGGGCGCGCTTCAGCTCCTGTTGATAGATCAGGCCGCCAAGCTCGCGCAAAAACGGTTTGGCCACCTCGTCGATCTGGTAGTCATCATCGTTCAGTGTGTCGTTTTTATTGGCATAGATAACCGCGGAAAGAAAAAACTCCACCCGATTCTTCAGATCGACGATATAAGCCGAGTCGATCACATGCCCGTAGGCCCAGCCGGTTTTGTTGAAGATTTTAATGTGCTCGGGGATCTGCCGGGGTTCACCGCCAAACATCAGGAATTTGGAGTAGTTGTGCGGATACTCTTTCGCAGAATAAGCGGGTTCGCTGCTGTCTGGTGGCAGCATGGACATATAGCGCAGCAGCAGCGCGCGGTCTTCTTCGCGCAGTGCAAAGCGCTCACTCTGAGCAAACAACTGCGGGAAGATTAAACGCTTCATCACTCCATCGAGGTCGCCGAGGCTCAAGCGGTTCTTGGTGGTGAAATCCATCGGCGTGGGGATGCGCTCGCCGGCGGCAATATAGGCTTTGCCCAGCTTGGGGTGGCTGGTATTGATATAGCGGGTGTCGCTGTGGCGCGCCGGCAGGGACAGGATGGTCTCGCCTGCGGCGTCGATAAAGCGAATGGGGTTGTACTGGCGGTTCTCCTCTTCCGTCATGGCCGTGCTCAGGCGGTGATTGATCAGCGTGTGCCGCAGCCCTTTATTCGCCAGTTTCT
Source organism: Microbulbifer aestuariivivens (assembly GCF_039545115.1). Taxonomy (NCBI): domain Bacteria; kingdom Pseudomonadati; phylum Pseudomonadota; class Gammaproteobacteria; order Cellvibrionales; family Microbulbiferaceae; genus Microbulbifer; species Microbulbifer aestuariivivens. The sequence continues at coordinate 1,159 of NZ_BAABRT010000026.1, forward strand.
GATTGATGTAGTCCTGCCCCAAGAGTTCATACAGGCGGTTACTGGCATCGTTATCGCTCACCAGAAGAATCTTTTTAATGTAGTGGCCGATGCTGGGAGTGCCGCTCTCGGCGGTGGGATCGCGATATGCGCTGGTCTGGGCGGGGGCGGCGGCATCGGTCAGCATGGTGGTTGCAGAGGTCAGCCCCTCAACATCCTGTTCGGCCAGCCACTCCAGCGCCAGCAGCGAGATTGGCAGTTTGACGGTGCTGGCGGGATAAAAATAGCGGTTGTTATCCAGCCCGTAGTGGTACTCCCGCAACTCGGGGTTATTGTGCCGGTCGCGGTCTATGCGGGTATAGATGATCTGCAGCCGGTGAGGCTCAGGGTCGGCCATGACGGCATTCAGAATGGGATATTCCGGGCCGGCCGCAGACAACCACTCCTGCAGCTGCTCGCACTGTTTGTCCGGTGCCGAGGCTGAGGAGTAAGTCGAGAGGGAGGTCGAGTGTCCGCAGCCGGCCGTGGCCGCCATGGAAAGTCCAGCACTGCAAAGCAGCAGTAAAACACGGTGCAGGTTCACAGGCGGTACCTCTTTGAGAAATGACCGCAGGATCATATCGACCCGCCCCGGGCGGGGCAAACCCGCATGGGGGAAGCGGGCCGCTGCGGTGAGCGCGAATTGCCGGCGGGGCCGCGGATTGAAGGCCGGGGTGGGAAGTTTGCCGATGACGGTGTGGCGGGGCTGGTTGCGCGGTAATGGGGGAAAAACGGTCAGCCGCGAATAAACTGCGACTTTTTCACCCAGTGGCTGCCGCGATAGTTTCTGGTGGCAGCTTTGCTGCGCTTGGCCCAGAAGAAGTCGCGGTTAAACTGGAATTCCACGTCGTAGCCCTCGGCCAGGGCCGCCAGGGGCATGGCCTGGAAGCTGCTCCGGCGCTCTTTGCTGGTGGCCTCCAAAAGGTATTCGCGGTTATTGACGATCGCCACCACCCACGCATGCCCCTCCCCCTTGAAGGTGCCCATCGCCACCCGGGCATCCACGCCCAGGTTGATGAGCCAGTCGGCCAGCAGGATGGCGTGGTCTTCGCAGTCGCCGCGTTTCTGGTAATAAGCCTGCCGCGAGGTCTGCCAGATATCCGCAAGGCCGGAATATTGCAGGTGATCGAGCTGATATTCCTTGCGGGTCGCCAGGGTATAGAGGGGCACCCAGAGCTCGCGTGTGGTGAAGGGCTGGAAGCCGACAAGATAGCTGTTGGCAAAGTGATGTTTGCTGTCGAGACCGCGCGCGGAAGCGGTGGCATCGCGAATGCCGCGCCAGTGCCACACGGAGACATAGGCGCTGTCCTCAAGGCTGCGTTGTTCCACCGCCTGATGAAGGAATTCCTCGGTCAGCGGCTCGCTGCTGCCCTGTACACGCACCACGCCGCGCTGGTTATCGCGAACCCGCTCGGCCGAGGACAGCTCCATCTGCCGCGCAACCATGCCCTTGTGCTCAACGGGCTGGGGCGGAATATCGTAGTAACCGCCCGCCTGCAGGGCCAGGTGTGGAGCGATAAGTGCGGCGGTGACCAGTCCGAGTAAAAGCCAGTGACGCATGGGGAAAGAGCTCAGCCTTTGAGCCCGAAGGAGATGATGAGGGCAACAAAGAGGAGGATGGTGGAGGCGAAAATCGCTACGGCGATATTGCCTTTTTTGAGCTCTCCCTCGATATCCACATGCCGCAGCAGTTTCTTGTCGATCAGCATCAGCGAAACGATGCCGATAAAGAGCGCCAGCACGGTATACAGAATATTGATGCCGATATTGAAGAGGGTGGCAGTAATAAATTCCATCTGCATGATATTCAGTAGTCCATAAAACTGAAGAGGTGCCGATTAAATCATAAAGTGCCGCGCCGCGCTGAGCTGTGGTTGCAGCAAGGGCAGAAATTTCCCGGTGCGGGCCCTTCAGCTGAACAGTATGGAGCATGTGTGCGGAGCGGGGGAAGTGTGCGGGAAATGGAATGCAGGCGCTATGGCCAGCGGGGTGCTGGATCCCGGGGCTGGAGCGGCAGGCCGCAGGCGCGCCGGCTGCTGGAACAGGGAGGGCGTTAGGAAGCGCGTACCGCTTTGTGAAGGGGCCAGGCATCCGCGCGTGGCGAAAATAAAAAAGGCCGCACTGGGCGGCCGAGGGGATCAAGATCGGGTCGGTTGGGTTCGATTGGGTCGAGAGAGAATCAGTGCAGTTTGACCAGGTCATAGGCCGCCAGTTGCGGGATGGCGGCGTGAACCTGGGTTTCGGTCCGGTCGATGGCCTCCATCTGCCGACAGAGACTCTCGGCCATGGCATGCAGGGCTTCCGTCTTGCCCTCGATGGCCTCTTCCGCGGCCGCGGCGGCCTGCTCCGCCTGGCGTTCGATACTGCGCCCGCCGGTCAGGGCCGCCTTGAAGGCACCCCAGGCAATGCTGCCGGCGGAGTCCATGGCGATCTGCTCCAGGCGGGGTTCCAGGTCCTTGCCGATGGCCTCTTCCACAAAGGTCTCCACACCTTCGGTACCCAGGGTGTAGGTGCCGTCCTGCTCGCTGAAGCGCTGATAGGCGCGGCGCTGCACGTCTGCCATGGCCTGGTGCAGTTCCTCGAGGTTGGGGTGGTCGCTGCCAGCGAGGACGGTCAGCGCAATCCCCACGCCGTGCAGGGCCACATCCACTGCCAGCAGGGAAAGCAGGTTCAGGTTGCGGCTGGCCTCGTGCATCTGGCCGTAGTAGCGGGCCATCAGGGTCTGCTGTGTCACATCCAGTGCAATCGCCTGACCATTGACCATCAGGGTCGCGGGGACCTCATACAGAAACAGGGTTTCGCTGGACTGGGCGCTCTCCCGCACATCAATGGACGATGGTCCCAGGCGCACCGTGTGGGAAATATCGATATTGCACTGCTCGTTATCGTCGCCAAGCTCCAGGTTTTCGGCGCAGACGATACCGCTCGCGCCCATGGCGGCGGCAATCAACAGGGGTTTCCACATATCAGCGAGTCCGGTTGTTTATTCAGTTATGCATAGGATGCGCTGAAACCGGCGCATGGATGCAGTGACTGAAAATTTTTTTGGCAGGCTGACGCCGACGCGATGGCGGATGCTGTTAGGGGCAGGGGCAGGGGCAGGGGCAGGGGCCGGATCAGGAGCCGATGCACAGCGGGCAAGCGGCGCTGCCGGCTGGGAGGCCGGCCAGTGCTTTTGCGTATCTTTCGGTCTTGCGATTGGGCGCTGGGCGCCGGGCCGCGAACGGGGCTGGAAGCGCGCTCAGTAGGCGCCGCGAATCAGCTCGATACCGGGGCCGATAGCCTCGCGCCAGCTGGCTTCGGTGTTCTCGTCGAATTCCGGGTCGTGTTTGCGCACGGTGTCGATCAGTGCCTGCAGCCAGAGGCTGTACCACTGTGGCTGAATACCATAGCCGCGGCGGGAGTGGCTCTCGCCGAGGGCGCGCAGCTTGGTGTCTGGCATGCCCCGGGAGTGCAGCACCAGCTGCATGATGCCGTTGCGCAGCAGATGGCGCTGCTGCTTCATATCGGTGTCCACGAACAGCGCCCGAACCTCATCGGAAGAGCTCATAAAGCGGTCGTAGAAATCGATAAAAAATTGCTCGTTATTACAGCAGCGTCCATAGCTCTGGAAAACGATATCACTGGCAGCCTGTTGCATCAGAGGGACTCCGCGAGTGGTTGGGATCGGTAATTGAAGGCAAAGGATGGTGAAAAAGCGCGGATTGTATCGGTGCGAGCGAAATCCGGGAAGGGCTTATCCGCGCAGAATCTCTGCAGCTACTGAGCCGCAGAGGTCGCATTGGTGACGATCAGTGCCTCATAGATGGCGGTGGCAATGGCCCCGTAGCGGCCGGTGGCGAATAGATCGCCGGCAAAGCGATTGGAGTTGTGCTCCGGGTCCAGCACCGGGGAATGCTTTTTGTTGGTCAGCAGCACTATGCCGAGGTTGTGGGCCGGGTCTATGAGGGTGAGTGTGCCGGTCCAGCCGGTGTGGCCGTAAGCCTGTGGGCTTGCCAGCTCGCCGAACATCCACTGTATGTCCGCGTTGGCATTGCGGCGCCAGCCGAGGCCAAAGGTGGGGTCTGCCGGAGAGGGGGCGGTAAAGCGGGTGATGGTCTGCTGATCAAAAAGGCAGACATCGCCGTAGCCGCCGCCATTGAGCATGGTTTGCAGCAGCAAGGCGAGATCTTCCGTGGTGGAGAACAGCCCGGCGTGCCCGGATACCCCGCCCATGGAATAGAAGGCTTTTTCGTCGTGGACCTCGCCCCTCAGGGTGTGGCGGCGGATATTGGGGAAGTCGATGGTGCCGTCGCGGGTGTTGCCCATCAGTTCGGTGGCGGCGAACTGGCTGGGCTTGAAGCCTTTTTGCAGCGGGTTGAACCTGGTGTTGTGAAGGCCCAGCGGCGCATAGATGTGCTGTTCGACATAGTCATCCAGCGGCTGCCCGGCAATTCGCTCCACCAGCAGGCCGAGCAGCATATAGTCGGTATCGCTGTAGGCGGTTTTGCTGCCCGGTTGATAGTTGAGGGGGGCTTGCGGAATCAGTGCGAGGGTTTTTTCCCGCTGCTGGGAGAAAAGTTCTTTTGCCGATGCGGGGTTGTGAAACTGCGGATCGGGAGAGAAGCCGGCGGAGTGTTGCAGCAGGTCGCGCACGCGCAGGGAGTTTTTGCCGCGAATACTATCGCCATCGCGGTCGGTAAATTCCGGCAAATAGTGGCGCACCGGAGCGTCCACGTCGAGCTTGCCCTCGCTTACCAGCTTCTGCAGGGCAAAGTTGGTGGCGTACATTTTGGTGTTGGAGGCGAGATCAAACAGCGTGTCCCGCTCCACTGGCGCCGGCGTCGCCAGCGGCTGCAGGCCAGCGAACTTCTGCCGGTAGCCGTACTGCGCGCTCTTCACAATGCGCCCGTCCTTGATGATCAGCAGCGCCGCGCCGGGAAAGCCATTGGCAATATCGGCCTCGATCAGCTGGTCGACCCGCTTCAGGCCGGTGCTGCTGAAGCCGGCCTGCTCCGGGCTGGCGGCATGGCGCAGTACCGGAAGATCGCAGCTGGCCTGTTCATTGATAGCCAGAGCTGGTGCGGGTGGCTCGTCGCTGGCAATGGGCGCGGCCTGTCCCTGGCTGGCCAGGGCAATCAGCAGGGCGGTGGCATAGGCGCCCAGCCGTTGCATCAGCGGGCTTTTTAATCGGGTTTTTAGCCCGGCGCTGAAGCGGTGGCTTAAGCGGGATTTCCGCGCATCGGCGCAGCCTTTTAGGGTGCCAGGGTCTTTGAGCGTGAGGGAGGCGGTGAGCGCAAGAGAGCGGGTGGGTGTCAGGGCGTCTGCTAGCGGAGCGGGGCCTGCGCATTTTCTGCCCGCAGCTGTGGCTGCGGCTGTTATTTTTCCGCTGTTTATGTTCCCGGCTCGCATATTCCTCTCCCCTCGTCGCCCGTGAGTCCGCCTGTGGGTCTGTATTGGTGATGCACCGTGGCGCCGCCAATCGCGCCTGAAGAATAAATTATTTTACAGGATGTTGGCGAGAAGAATAATTTGTTGCGAATCAAATGTGTCAGGTTGCCCCTGTGGGGGTGATGTTGGTGCTTCGATCATCAACGAATGTAGATTTAAATTGCGCTGTTCTCGTCCTGCAGGCTGACACGCAGGGAGCCATCCTCTTCCATCGCCACCGTGACTGCGATCGGGCGGCAGCAAACCTGGCAGTCTTCGATGTAGCGATAGGAGTCATAACCGCCTTGCGAACACGGCGACGTATCCACCAGCAGGGTGATCGGCTCGCCGCAGTAGGGGCAGTGGCCGCGGTATTCCTCTAGACCTGTCATCGATTGTTAGCCCTCCGCTGATCGCTATCCTGATACCTGCCATGGGCGGCGGTGTTTGCGGGGGTGATTCCCCGCGATGCCGCGCAATGTCTGCGCGGCATGTTTCCTTTAATACCCTCTCAAGCGTGCCTTGCCCTGCAGCCCGCGGGCGGAAAATTCTGGGGCATTTTTTGTAGTGAAATTACCGTGTGCGAGTGTAGTTTAACTACAAAAAATAGCGGGGAAATCCGTCGTATCGAAACCGCGGATTTCGGGACATTTGTCATCGCCTATGACCGCATTATCCGCTAAAGTCCCGGTCGGCGTAGGCCTTTGCGCTTGTTATAATCCGCCCCCATTTTTAACGTTTCACAAAACAGAGGTGACTGGTGATGGCCGTCAAGCAGATGACTGATCTGAATCTCGCGGGTAAACGCCTGCTGATCCGCGAGGACTTGAATGTGCCGGTGAAAGATGGCGCGGTCACCTCCGATGCGCGAATTCGCGCCGCGCTGCCCACCATTCGCCAAGCCATGGATGCCGGCGCCCGCGTGCTGCTGATGTCGCATCTGGGGCGGCCAACGGAAGGCGAGTACGCCGAAGAGTTCTCCCTCGCGCCGGTGGCGGCGCATCTGGGCAAGCTGCTGGGCTGTGAAGTGCCGCTGATCAAGGACTGGCGCGAAGGTGTGACGCTGGAAGACGGCGCCGTCGCCCTGCTGGAAAACGTGCGCTTCAACGCGGGCGAGAAAAAAGACGATGAACAGCTCGCCCGCGCCTATGCGGCGCTGTGCGATATTTTTGTGATGGACGCTTTCGGCACCGCGCACCGGGCCCAGGCCTCCACCCACGGCGTGGCCAAATTCGCCCCGGTGGCCTGCGCCGGCCCGCTGTTGGCGGCGGAGCTGGATGCGCTGCAGAAGGCGCTGGCGCAACCCGCCCGCCCCATGGTGGCGATCGTGGGTGGCTCCAAGGTATCCACCAAGCTGACGGTGCTGGAAACCCTGGCCGACAAGGTGGATCAGCTGATTGTCGGTGGCGGCATCGCCAATACCTTCCTCGCCGCCAGCGGCAAGCCGGTGGGCAAGTCCCTGTGCGAGCACGATCTGGTGGATACCGCCAGGGCGCTGATGGAGAAGTGCGACATTCCCCTGCCGGTGGACGTGGTGACCGGCAAGGAATTCAGCGAAACCGCCGCCGCCGAGACCAAGTCCGCCGATGAGGTCGCAAGCGACGATATGATTTTCGACATCGGCCCACAGTCATCCGAGCAGCTGGCGGCAATCCTGCGCAATGCCAAGACCATTATCTGGAACGGCCCTGTGGGCGTATTCGAGTTCGACCAGTTCGGCGGCGGCACCGAGCGCCTGTCGAAAGCCATTGCCGGGAGCGATGCCTTCTCCATTGCCGGCGGTGGCGACACCCTGGCGGCGGTGGACAAGTACGGCATTGCCGATCAGGTCTCCTATATTTCCACCGGTGGTGGCGCATTCCTCGAATATGTTGAAGGCAAGACGCTGCCGGCGGTAGCGATGCTGGAATCCCGCGCGAACGATTGATCTTCACACTGTCCCGCCGGCAAGCCCGGCGGTGACGAAAGCAAGAAAACAGAATTTTGGCTTAGACGAGAAAGGAATTTTTCATGGCACTTATCAGTTTGCGGCAATTGCTGGATCACGCTGCCGAGTACGGCTACGGCGTGCCCGCATTCAACGTCAATAACCTGGAGCAGATGCGCGCGATCATGGAAGCGGCGCGGCAGACCGACTCCCCGGTGATCGTGCAGGCCTCCGCCGGCGCGCGCAAATACGCCGGCGCCCCCTTTCTGCGTCACCTGATTCTGGCCGCCATCGAGGAGTTCCCGGAAATCCCGGTGGTAATGCACCAGGACCACGGCACCAGCCCGGCGGTCTGTCAGCGTTCCATCCAGCTGGGCTTCAGCTCGGTGATGATGGACGGTTCGCTGGAGGAGGACGGCAAGACGCCCGCCTCCTACGAGTACAACGTGGATGTGACCCGCCGCGCGGTGGAAATGGCCCACGCCTGCGGCGTTTCCGTCGAGGGTGAGCTGGGTTGCCTGGGCTCCCTGGAAACCGGCATGGCCGGCGAGGAAGATGGTGTTGGTGCCGAGGGCAAGCTGTCGCACGACCAGCTGCTCACCGACCCGGAAGAGGCGGCGGATTTTGTCGCCAAGACCGGCGTGGACGCGCTGGCGATCGCCTGCGGCACCAGCCACGGCGCCTACAAGTTCAGCCGCCCGCCCACCGGGGACATTCTCGCCATTGACCGCATCCGCGAGATTCACGCGCGGATTCCCGGCACCCACCTGGTGATGCACGGTTCCTCCTCGGTGCCGCAGGAATGGCTGGCGGTAATCAACGAATTTGGTGGTGAGATTCCGGAAACCTACGGCGTGCCGGTGGAGCAGATCTGCGAGGGCATCAAGTACGGTGTGCGCAAGGTCAATATCGACACCGACCTGCGTCTGGCCTCCACCGGTGCCACGCGCCGCTTCCTCGCCGAGCACCCATCCGAATTCGACCCGCGCAAGTTCTACAAGGCGGCGCAGGACGCGATGAAGGATATCTGTGTGGCTCGCTACGAGGCCTTCGGTACCGCCGGCAACGCCAGCAAGATCCGCCCACTGAGCCTCGACGCCATGGTCCAGCGTTACGAGTCTGGAGAGCTGAACCCGCAGATCAAGTAACACCTGCCTGGGCATCGCGCGGGGCGTGTGCATTCAAGAAATGCCACGCCCCGGTTTCATATTTCGGCTTCGGCCGCTTTGCCGCCTCCCTGCGGTTTCTTTCCAGTTTCCTTCCTGTTTCCTTCCCGCTTGTCCCCAGCGTTTTTACAGATAGCTTCAGATAGCTTCAGATAGCTTCCTTGCGTCCCTTCGCCAGCTTTATTCGCGCCTGTTTACAGCCTTTAGGCCATCTCACTGCAGCCCTTGGTTATGCGCTTAGGCTGCGCCGCAACCGCTTGCGGTTTTGCCGCCGAGGTCAGTTGATTTGCATGGCTTCCGGCTGGCGCAAAATGCAGTACTATGTGGTCTATGGAATTAATACGTGAACTGTCAACGCTGGAGCACAGCCCGGTCCTCAAACGGCCGGACTTTACCGCGTTGCGCGAACAGCTGCCCCGCCTGGACTTCAGCGGCGCGGAAGCGTTGCTGCCGGAGCTGAAGGACTACCGCACCTACTACAACCTGCACTTTCCGCTGGCCCATAAAACCGGCGTCGGCACTTTTCAGGCGGCGGGGTTCGAGCTGGTCTCCCAGTACTGGCTGGTAGAGGAGCCGCGCGGCACGCTGTTTATCTGTCACGGTTATTTCGATCACACGGGCATTTATGGTGCGGCGATCCGCTTCGGCCTGGAGCGCAACCTGAATGTGGTGATTTTTGATTTTCCTGGCCACGGACTCTCCAGCGGTGAGCCGGTGGCCATCGATACCTTCCTGCAGTACCGGCAGGTATTGGACAGCCTGCTGAATATCGCCCGCGAGCGGCTGCCGGGCCCTTGGCACGCCATGGGCCAGAGCACCGGCGGCGCGGCGCTGCTGGCCTACCTGCAATACAGTTTCTGGCAGCCGTTTGACAAGGTCTTCCTGCTGGCGCCGCTGATCCGCCCGGCCCGCTGGCATCTGCGCAAGTGGATGTTCTACTTTGGGCAGTTCTTTATGGTGGAGCCCAACCGGGGCTTCAATATCAATACCCACGATGCTGAATTCGCCCGCCGCCAGGCGCACCGGGATCCGCTGCAATCCCCGGTGATGTCGATGCGCTGGCTGGCGGCGATGGTGGACTGGCTGCACGCTTTCCCTAAAACGGCGCGCAACCCCAAGCGCATTCTGGTGGTGCAGGGCAGCGACGATGAAACCGTCTCCTGGCGTTACAACATGCGCGCCATCCGCGCCCGCTTCCCCAACAGCAAGCGGGTCATTGTGCGCGGTGCGCGCCACCAGATGATCAATGAGACCCAGCCCTACCGCCACCAGATTCTGAAGGCGCTGGACAGCTGGCTGCGGGATTAGCCGGCGGATCAGCAGGGTTCTGCCGGGCATTCTCGTCGGCCGCTTACCTGGCGTTTTTGCTGGCGCCCTTGCTAGTGTTTTGCCTGACGCCTTTCCTGACGCCTTTCCTGACGCCTTTCCTGACGACTTTCCTGGCGCCTTTGCCGGTTCTTGCCCAGCTCTTTCGCTGTTCCGTGAGCGGGTTCTGGAGTGGGTTCTGGAGTGGGGGGTGCTGCCGCATAGGGCCGCCCGCTAGCCTTTCACCGAGTATCCGCTTCCCCGAATCTTCGTTTCCCCGAGTCTTCGCCTGCGGCTTATTTTTGCCCGCTCAGGCCCTCCGCGCGGGTGACGGTATAAGCGGAATCGCGTCGTAAAAGCTGGCCTGTAACCGCTACGCGGCCCGCAGCAGCGCGCGCTGGTTGCGCCTGTGCGCCAGCGCTTCGGCGGTGTAAAGGATGAGCCCGACCCAGACGAAGGCAAAAGTCACCAGCTTGGTTTCGTTGAGGGGTTCCCCGAACACCAGTGTCGCCAGCATCAGCATCAGGGTCGGCCCCAGATACTGGAGAAAGGCGATGCTGGACAGGTTCAGCCGGCGCGCGGCGATATTGAACAGCAGCAGCGGCACCAGTGTGATGGGCCCCGCGAGCAGCAGCAGGCCGTTCAGCTGCCAGGCATTGCCGGTCAGGTTGCTGGTGGGGCTGTCACTCCAGAGCAGGTAGAGCAGCGCGATTGGCAGCATATACAGGGTTTCGACCGCCAGGCCGGTGAGACTCTCCACCGGTGCGCGTTTGCGCACCAGGCCGTAGAAGCCAAACGAAAATGCCAGGAACAGCGCCACCAGCGGCAGTTCGCCGAACTGCCACAGCTCGTGCCCGATACCGATCACCGCCAGGCTTACCGCCAGCCACTGCAGCGGGCGCAGGCGCTCCCCCAGAAAAAGCACGCCCAGCAGCACGCTGATCAGGGGGTTGATGTAGTAGCCGAGGCTCGCATCCAGCATATGGGCATTGGTGATGGCCCAGATAAAAACCAGCCAGTTGCTGCCGATCAGCAGCGTCGAAACTGCCAGGGTGGCCATGCGCCTGCGGTCGCGCAGGGTGCTGAGGAAATCCCGCTGTTTGCCGATCAGCAGCAGAATCAGCAGTGCCAGCAGCAGCGACCAGACGCTGCGGTGGGCGAGGATTTCCGGCGCGGGGATGCCGTCCAGCAGCTTGAAATACAGCGGCGCCATCCCCCACAGGAGGAAAGCGGTAATACCGGCAAGCAGGCCGGCGGCAGCGGAATCTTTATGGGGCACGGGTTACTCGCGGCTTGTGGCCGTCGTTCTCATGAAGCAGGGGGGAAGCCGTCGCGGATCGCGCGGCGGCAGCGGCGGATTCTACCGGGAAAATCCGCCCGGGTCAGTGCCCTTGGGGAAGGCCCCGGCAGACTGCCGGGGCCTGTGGTGGGTCGCTTAGAAGAGTACGCGGCAGCGCAGGGTGCCGGGGATATTCTTCAGCTTCTCGAGCGCCAGGTCGGAGTACTCCGCGTCCACGTCGATGACCACGTAGCCGAGGGTCTCGTTGGTCTGCAGGAACTGCGCGGAAATGTTGATGGCGTTTTCGGAGAACACCTGGTTGATGGCGCTCAGAATCCCGGGCACATTCTTGTGGATGTGCAGCAGGCGGTGGGCGCCACCCTGGCCCGGCAGTGCCACCTCGGGGAAGTTGACCGAGCTGGTGGTGGTGCCGTTGTCGGAATAGGTGGCCAGCTTCTCCGCCACTTCGACGCCGATGTTTTCCTGGGCTTCCATGGTGGAGCCGCCGATATGCGGGGTCAGCAGTGCGTTGTCGATGCCGCGCAGCGGCGACACGAACTCGTCATCGTTGCCACGGGGCTCCACCGGGAACACGTCGATGGCGGCACCGGCCAGGTGGCCGCTCTTCAGCGCCGCCGCCAGTGCGTCGATATCCACCACGGTGCCGCGGGAGGCGTTTAGCAGAATGGCGCCGGGCTTCATCTTCTCCAGCTGTTCGCCGCCGATCATCATCTTGGTGGACGGCAGTTCCGGCACGTGCAGGCTGACCACATCGGACTGGGCCAGCAGCTCGTCCATGGAGTGAACCTGGGAGGCGTTGCCCAGCGGCAGTTTGGTCACCACATCGAAGAAGATCACGCGCATGCCGATGGCCTCGGCCATAACCGACAGCTGCGAGCCGATGGCGCCGTAACCGATAATGCCGAGGGTCTTGCCGCGGGCCTCGTAGGAGCCGGAGGCGGATTTCAGCCAGCCTCCGCGGTGGCAGAGGGCGTTCTTTTCCGGGATACCGCGCAGCATCAGGATGGTCTCGGCGATGATCAGCTCGGCCACACTGCGGGTGTTGGAGTAGGGCGCGTTAAACACGGCGATGCCGAGTTCGGTGGCGGCCTTCAGGTCCACCTGGTTGGTGCCGATGCAGAAGCAGCCGATGGCGATCAGCTTGGGGGCGTTTTCCAGTACCTTGCGGGTCAGCTGGGTGCGCGAGCGGATGCCGACAAAGTGGGCATCGGCGATTTTTTCGATCAGTTGCTCTTCCGGCAGCGAAGTCTTCAGGTACTCCACGTTGGTATAGCCGCGGGAGGCCAGCAGGTCGATCGCCGACTGGTGCACACCTTCCAGCAGCAGGATGCGGATTTTGTCTTTTTGCAAAGAGATTTGCGGAGCCATAAACACTCTCTACTATGGGCAACAGTTTTTGAGAAAGTTAAAAAGCGCTGGATTGTGCGGTCACGGCAGGTTCGCGCCAGCGCGTGGTCAAACTTGCGGGGCCTTGCGCAGAAAGCCCGGGCGGCAAACCATCCGCTCCTGAGCATGCGCCAGTGCGCGCAACCGGGGGTCCGGCGAGGGCGCGATCATAACACACGGGGCTGTAAAAGCTTTACGCGAGATACTTATCCTAAAGGGGGCACCGGCATGTACCGGCATCAATATACCTGCGCCAGCGAATGTGACTTACCTGTCGGCAAAATCGTCTGTGTGGGACGCAATTACGCCGACCATGCGGCGGAGCTCAACAATCCGATCCCGCAGGAGCCGCTGCTGTTTATCAAGCCCGCCACCGCCGCCGTGGATCTGCGCGCGCCGATCCACCTTCCGGTGGGCCGTGGCAGCTGTCACTTCGAGGGCGAGCTGGCGCTGCTGATCGGCCAGCGGCTCAGCGGCGCCAACGCCGCCGAGGTGCCCGCCGCCATCGCCGGGCTGGGGCTGGCGCTGGATCTGACCTTGCGCGAGCTGCAGTCGCAGCTGAAGGCCGATGGCCACCCCTGGGAAAAGGCCAAGGCGTTTGACGGCGCCTGCCCCCTGTCGCCCTTCGTCAAGCTGGACTGGCTGCCGGACTGGGATGCCCTGACCTACACCCTGTGGCTGAACGGAGCGGTTCGCCAGCGCGGCAAGAGCGCCCATATGCTGACGCCGATCCTCGACCTCGCCGCCTATATCAGCAGCTATTTCACCCTGGAGCCCGGCGATGTGATTCTCACCGGCACCCCCGCCGGCGTGGGCGAGCTGCACCACGGCGACCGCCTCGCCCTGCAGTTGGAAGAGGACTGGCTGCGGGTGGAGACCGCGGTGGTCTAAAAGATCGCAGTGGCCTGGGAAGACTTGCGAAACCGCAGCGGCATGGGCGGTCAGCGGGCGACCCCGGCAATGCAAACCGGTGCCGTGATTGCCCCCTTCCGGGACTACCATTCATTTCATTGCCGGCAGGGCCGGGTGAAACTATGATTCCGCGCGCATTGATACAGATACTGCACTGCGAAAATGCGCGCATCCCGCGTGCCGCTCTATTCCCGCCGGCTGGCAAACCCAGCGGCCTGCATCATTCTCCACGGTGTCCACAAGGCGCCCGCTGGAGACGACACACGCCCTGAAATGACAGAGAGACTGCGCGATGACCGAGCTGAACCCCATCCAGACCATCCGTATCCTCACCACCGGCGGCACCATCGAGAAGAGTTACTGCGAGGAGGAGGGCACCCTGCGCAACCGCGCCTCCATCATCCGCGACGGCCTCATCGCCAGCCTGCGCCTGCCCTATACCCATCTGGAGCTGGACAGCGTGCTCAACAAGGACTCGCTGGAGATGGACGACGCCGACCGCCAGCTGATCGCAGATGCGGTGTCGCGCACCGCCGCCAAGGGCGACCCCATCGTGGTTCTGCACGGCACCGACACCATGGCCAACACCGCCGACTACTGCTTTGCAAAGCTCGGCACACCGCCGGTGGCGGTGGTCTTTACCGGCGCCATGAAGCCCATGGGCTTTATCGATTCCGATGCCCGCCAGAATGTCACCGAGGCCCTGCTGGCCGCCCGCCTGCTGCAGCCGGGCTTCTATATCGCTTTCCACAACCGGGTGTTTCCCATTCCCGGCGCGCACAAGAACCGCGAAACCGGCACCTTCGAGGCCGTGGCCGGGTCTGGCTGAATCCGTCTGGCGGGCCGGACACTGGCGGAAAATTCTTCCCGGCCATCTTCGCAGGGGGCGGGATTGCGCGTTACAATTGGCCGCTCTTTGATTTGTGATCACATTTTCGGTATAAACCGAACGATCCTTCAATTTCAACCGTGAGGTGCCCATGTCGGAACACAATAAGACCCCCCAGACCCTGCAGGAGTGGCAGGCGATGGCCGAGGCCCTGCAGATCGAGGGCCGGGCCTTCATCAATGGCGAGTATGTCGACGCCCTGTCCGGCGAGACCCGTCCGACCTTCAGCCCCGGCGATGGTCGCGAACTGGCGCAGGTAGCCAGCTGTGGCCCCGAGGACGCCGAGCTGGCGGTCAAGGTCGCCCGCGAGACCTTCGAATCCGGCGTCTGGTCCCATATGCCGCCTATGCAGCGCAAGAAAATCATGGTGCGCTTCGCCGAGCTGATCGAGCAGAACCGCGACGAGATCGCCCTGCTGGAAAGCCTCGACGCCGGCAAGCCCATCAGCGACACCATGAACGTGGACGTGCCCGGCTCGGTGACCACCATTCGCTGGAGCGGTGAGGCGGTCGACAAGATCTACGACGAAATGGCCCCCACCGGCCCCAACGAAATCGGCCTGATCGAGCGCATGCCGCTGGGCGTTGTCGCCGCCATCGTGCCGTGGAACTTCCCGCTGTCCACCACCTGCTGGAAACTGGGCCCGGCACTGGCGACCGGTAACAGTGTGATCCTGAAGCCCGCTTCCAACACCCCGCTGACCGCCATCAAACTGGCCGGCCTGGCGAAAGAGGCCGGCCTGCCGGACGGCGTGCTGAATGTTCTGCCGGGACCGGGCAGCAGCCTGGGCAAGGCGCTGAGCCTGCACATGGATATCGACTGCCTGACCTTCACCGGTTCCACCGATGTGGGCAAGACCCTGACTGAATACTCCGGCCAGTCCAACCTGAAGCGCACCTTCCTCGAGCTGGGCGGCAAGAGTCCCAACATCGTCTTCGCCGATGCCGACCTCGACAAGGCGGCCGAAGCGGCGGCGCTGGCGGTGTTCTACAACCAGGGCGAGACCTGCACCGCCGGTACCCGCCTGCTGGTGCACAAGTCCATCGCAGATGAGTTTATGCAGAAGGTCAAAAAGGCCGCGGCCCGCTTCAAGCCCGGCCATCCGCAGGACCCCAATACCGTGATGGGTGCCCTGATCGACAAGAACCAGTTCGACACCGTCGAGCACTACGTGGCCAAGGGCAAGGAAGACGGTGCCGTGCTCTTCTGTGGCGGCGCCCCGGCGCAGCCGGTGGAAGGCGGTTACTACTACGAGCCGACCATCTTCACCAAGGTCACCAACGACATGACCATCGCCCGGGAGGAAATCTTTGGCCCGGTGCTGGCGGTGATCGAATTCGACAGCGACGAAGAGGCGCTGCAGATCGCCAACGACTCCATCTACGGCCTGGCTGCCGGTGTCTGGACCAAGGACATCAGTCGCGCCCACCGCATGGCCCGCGATATCCGCGCCGGTTCCGTGTGGGTCAACAACTACTTCGGCGGCGACATCACCGTGCCCTTCGGCGGCTTCAAGCAGTCCGGCAATGGCCGCGACAAGTCTCTGCACGCGCTGGACAAGTACAGCGAGCTGAAGTCCACCTGGATCGACATCTCCTGATCAGCCACTGTTCAGAAGATCTGTTTCTTCGTATCTTGAGGGCCGCAATAGCGGCCCTTTTTTATGAAGCTGATCTACACCCACGAAAACCGCCTGCTGGTCGAACTGGCCAGAAGCAAACTGGAGCTGGCGGGTATCGCGGTATTTCTCAAAAATGAATTCGCCCAGGGCGCGGCCGGCGAACTGGCCCCGCACCAGGCCTGGGCGGAGCTGTGGCTGGAGCGTGAGCGCGACTTCGAGCGCGCCACGCAATTATTGCGGCAGGCCGATGAACCGCAGGCGGATTGGGGTTGCCGAGCCTGTGGCGAAGCCAATGGCGCCGCCTTTGATTACTGCTGGCACTGTGGTGAGCCCCGCCCGCATGCCTGAATTTCCGAGCGTGCTTTTTCCCTGAACCTCATCGCGGCAGGCGGTGCGGGGAACGATGACGCATGCGCGGCATGGCCTGGCCGGCGGTGTCACCTTAGAATGAGGCACCTGGAAACAACCGCGGCAAAAGGAAAACCGAATGTTTGAATGGATAGCAAGCCCCGAAGCCTGGATCGCGCTGGCAACGCTGGCGGCACTGGAAATCGTCCTCGGCATCGACAACATCATCTTCATCTCCATTCTTGTCGGCCGCCTGCCAGCGCAACAGCGGGAGACCGCCCGCTTTGTCGGCCTCGGTCTGGCCATGCTTATGCGGCTGGCGCTGCTGTTTTCCATCGTCTGGATCATGGGGCTGGTGGAGCCCTGGTTCAGCGTGTTCGGGCAGGAAATTTCCGGTCGCGATGTGATTCTCGTCGGCGGCGGCCTCTTCCTGCTGTTCAAGGCCACCCATGAGATTCATCACAGCCTCGAAGGTGTGGATGATGATGGGGGTGCGGTAAAGGCATCCAGCTTCGGCATGGTGCTGGTACAGATCGCGGTGCTGGATATCGTCTTCTCGCTGGACTCCGTTATCACCGCAGTGGGGCTGGTGGACCAGATCTCGATCATGGCGGTCGCCATTATTCTGGCGGTGCTTGTCATGCTGGTGGCGGTCAAGCCCATCGGCGACTTCGTCGAGCGCCACCCCACGGTAAAAATGCTCGCCCTGTCCTTCTTGATTCTGGTGGGCTTCACCCTCATTCTTGAAGGCTTCGAAGTGCACGTGCCCAAAGGCTACATCTACTTTGCCATGGCCTTCTCGATGGCGGTGGAAATGCTCAATATCCGTCTGCGGAAGAAGCAGGCCAAACCAGTGGAACTGCACAAGCCTTTTCATGAGAAAAAAGGCTAGATCGAGATTCAAGCTAAGAAGCGAGCCGGCTATAAAATAAAAGGGGCGCTGAGTGCCCCTGAATAAATGATTTTAGTTAACCAAAAAACAGGCCATAAAAATGTTTTTATAAATAGCGGGAACGTTATCCCTGTTATTAATAAAACAGGTTTTCTTTTCATATTTGATCAGTTTCGCAGTGGAGAGATAAGGGTTGTGAGTTCTTGGAGGTTTTCTTTAGTGAAAACCTCCTCTTAGCGTGTTATGTGACTAATAAAAGGATTTTATATGAGCTATGACTTGATGGTTTTCGAGCCTTCTGTTGCGCCCAGGCAAAGAAAGGCGTTCATGGAATGGTTTGCTGAGCAAACCAGATGGGCCGAGGGTCATTCCTACCGAGATCACGCTGTTTCCAGTGAAGCTCTTCAGGCGTGGTTCAAAGAGATGATCGCTTACTTCCCGCCGATGAATGGTCCACTTGCTTCTGGTGATGTGGATAACGAAAGAGTAACCGACCACTGTGTCGGGAAGAGTGTTATCTATTCTGCTTTCTCGTGGAGCGTTGCGGAAGAGGCCTTCCCGGTGATGCGCGAACTCGCAATAAAACACAGGGTTGGTTTCTTTGATGTAAGCGCTGAAGATGGCGAGATATTATTTCCCGATGAGGAAAATGGCAAAGATAAGGCAAGGTCATGGTGGAAAATATGGTGAACGCTGGTAGATAGATTCATCTATCTATCGAAGTTATTGCCTGTTTGGCGCTAGCCAACATCGGTATCGGCCAACCTACTAATGCCTAGTGGTGTCAAATAATGAAGATCAGAAGCCTAATTTTAGTTTTAATTGTTTATTTGAGTGGTTGTGCAACCACTGTAAAGAATATCAATTTGGACAATTTGAATGATCCAGGCAGTAAGGATGGGCTTGTTTTAATGTCCGCAGGAAGAATGAATTCAAAAGGATTGCTGTCTCCGCCATTCCCATTTGTCAACTATAGAGTTTTCAAGGTAGGCGATAATGGGAAAATAGAGCGGGAACAAAAAAAGTTTATCATGGGCGAGCCCTGGGATGCTTTATATAGGCCATTCGGTCATGTTGGTGGCAGCCGATATGTCTTTGTTCACTTCTTTCCGTTAGAGGAAGGGCAATATGTCTTATGGGCGGAGGAGAGGGGCTCATACGGGGCTATCATTCCGACTGGGACCGGAGCTATGTTTATGCCGGGCTCTGCTCCAAAGGATACAGGGAATGTTTTTATATTTAATGTCCAAAAAAATAGCATAAATTATATCGGAGAGATTCTTACGGTTGATTATAACGTTCAATCACTTGATGGTTTTGCAGTTAATGATGAGCTAGAGCGGGACTTTAAATTCCTTTTAAAGGAAGAGTCTGACTCAAAAAATATAGAAGTTAAAAAGGAGCTGGCCAGCAAGGGGTACCTCATCCGGAATCGAAACTAGGATCAATAGCGCTAACGATTCAACTAGGAAAGTTGGGGCCGGAGTAGAGTTTTCTTGCGATCTGGTCCTGACAATCTTGTCATTTAAAATCAAGATAGAAGTATAAATGTTCAGCCGAAGATTTCATAAGTACATAGGTTTGGCCATGATGGTCCCAATGGTTGGTTGGGCGATCACGGGGGTGGTATTTTTCATAAAACCGGGTTATGCAGGTGCCTATGAAATTTTAAACCCCAAAACGTACCCATTGGAGTCTGACTATTCTATCTCTATGGATGATCTCTGGGAGGAGGTCAGAGTAATAAAGTCGATCCTTGGTGTTCATGTGCTCGCTAGATCCAACGGGGATTATTGGAATTTAAACCCAGGCACCTTGGAACCATCGGAGATTCCAGATAAGCAGCGATTGAAGTTGTTGTTTGAAGACGCGGTATCCAGAAACTCTGCACGGTATGGCGCCATTGAGAGGATCGAAAATTTAACGGCTTATACCTCAACCGGGATTGAGGTGGAGTTGAATTGGGATCGTCTGACATTCAATCAGCAAGGTTTTGATCGGAAGATTATTGATTCCTTATACAGGATTCATTACCTGCAATGGACGCCATGGTCAGCTGTAAATCAGCTAATGGGCTTTGTAGGGCTGCTGCTATTGATGGCTCTTATGGTATTTGGAGTGAGAATATATTTCTCTGGCAGAGGTGCTGTGAATAACAGTTGTGATTAGCTGTTCTGCAAAATTTTTTTGTGATGCTTTTGATTATTCTTCGGTATCTTTAAGAAAAATTTTGTGTCCCAAATTTTTTCAGTGTGAGTCCTATCCGATTATAAATCGCCTTCTAATGCAGCTTTATTCATTGTGTAAGAAATGTTGGTGCGCTGGCTAAAGAGATGGGGATGATGGAGGGTGGGGATATAAGAGGGTATAGAAATTTATCTAAAGGCAAAGAAAGAGGATTTTATAATCCATCTTCTTTGTGGATCTGCGGTCGCCTGTTCGGCGACACTGGTGATTTTGGATACCCAAAATATCAGCCATGATTATACGAACCCTCTTGCCAGCTTCGCGTTGATTTCAATGCAGGCATCCTATGGGTACCCCAGGTGGGCAACGGTCTCTGGTGCCGAGCTTATCAAAGCGCTGGAAAGAATCATCAATAGTGATTCCAGAGCCATTCAAATGCTGGCTGTAAGGAAAATGAATCCCGGTGCTGATGCACAATCACAGCAATAAGCCACGACAACAGACTACGACAACTTGCCCCGGCTTACGTGTCTTGGGGCATTTGAGGATCGCGGGGTAACCTGACCTGCACACGCCGCAGTGCGCTTGCTGGCAGCCAGCAAGGTCCTGAGCAGTCTGTGGCAGCGGCACGGCTCGCAACTAAAAGGCTCTCTTCAACGACTCACTCCGTCTCGGTCTTGTACACGCTCATCCCGCGCGCCTGATAGTTGGCGAGCGCGCCGGGGTGATCGAGGGTGCAGGTATGTACCCAGACCCGCCGGGTCTGCTCCGGGTTCCAGTCCCAGGCGGAGCGCAGGGCGTGGCTCAGCAGGTAGCCGCCGAAACCCCTGCCGACATAGCGGGGCGCCAGACCGAAGTAGGCGATCTGAATGTTGCCTTGCGGTTGCTGTTCCAGTTCGTAGTAGCCGGCGATGGAGCCGCGCTCGTAGGCCACCCAGGTGCGCAGCTGCTCCCGTTCCGCATACCGGCGCCACTCCGCATCCGGCAGGGAGAGTTTGTCCACCCACTGCCAGGGTTCGCCAACCAGCTGGTACAGGTAGCGGTTGAAGCGAAATTCTTTCTGTTCGGCCTCCATAACGACCAAGCCCTCGGGCTGGGGTTTTTCCCGCAACTGATGCGCGGCGGTCATTTCCAGATAATAAGTGGTTACCGGGGCTGTGTTGTCCATACCTCTCCCTCATGCTGGCCCGTGGCGCGCTTCTGCAGGTTTAAATCACTGGCCAGGAAACGCTGTCGCAGGTGCCGCGACAGGGCATCCGCGCTCAGGGTCAGTATGGCACTGACGGCGATCAGCAGCAGTGCCACGTCAAAGCGCAGGAATTCAAACGCGGAGTCGATATAAAAGCCGAGGGTCGGGATGCCGAGGATGCCCAGCATGGCGGTTTCGCGGATGATGATTTCCCAGCGGTAAAAACAGTAGGCGAGAAAGCGCTGGTAGAGCGTGGGTATATAAAAATAGGTGAAGCGGCACAGTGGGCCGGACTCCATCACCGCTGGTGCCAGCTCGTCGCTGTGGCGGCCGAGAAGGTGGCCGATGATGGCGCCGTTATGCAGGGTCATGGCGAGGATGGCCGGCAGCATGGAAGGCCCCAGCACGATCAGGAAAATAAAGTTGAGCAGGTATTCCGGCAGTGAGCGCAGCACCAGTAACAAGCCGTCGCCCATCCGCCGGTGCCAGCCGGCAACAAAGTGCCGGGAGTTGAGGGTGGAGGCGAGCAGTGCCAGCAGACCCGTCAGCACCAGTACTATCTGCGCCAGCAGGATGGTGTTGCCCAGGCCGTTGCCGACCTGCTCCCCCAGCCACAGCAGCCAGCGCTGGGTTTTCTCCAGCCCCCAGTCCTCGCGCAACGGCGCCGGGATGCAGTCGCGCAGAAATTGCTGCAGGTTGTCGCCGCTCCATTCGGCGGACAGGGGTCTGACGAGGAAAGACAGCGGCACCAGCAGCCACAGCAGTTTTGCCCGGAACCAGAAGCGCAGTGAATAAAGCAGCGCGAGCAGGGTGAACAGCATGGCGCTGGCCGCCGAGTAGTCTCCGCTGCGCAGCGCGGTTTCGAGGTGAAAGCCGATGGTGGGCAGCCCGATAAAGCCCAGCACCACCGAGGTGCGGATGGCGCACTCCATGCGGTAGGCGGTGTAGTTGCCCATGGCGTGCAGCGCCAGCGGCAGCCGGGTATAGAAAAAATGGCTCAGGCGCCCTCCCCGGGGTTGTTCCACGGCGCGGGCGGGGCGGGAGTCCACTTCCTCCAACTGCTCGCCAAAAACCTTGGCCATGGTGCCGCTGAAGGGCAGCACGATGGCGAGCACCCCGGCGAGGGTGGATATGCCGAAGACCTGGATAAAGATCAGCGCCCAGAACACCTCGTGCACGGAGCGCAGGGCGGCGGCGACAAACCTAACGCCGGCGCGGTGATAGTAAGCGGCAAAAACAAAACCCAGCGCGGTGGCGAGCGAGACCCCCTGCAGTGAGAAAGTGACGGTGTAGGTCACCGCCTCCAGCCACTGCCCCCAGTCATTTACCCGTGGGGTCAGCAGGCCCTGCCCCATCAGTGCCAGCTCGTGTGCGGGACTGCGGGTGCTGATGCCGATATCGGCAAACGCCATACAGCCGAGGGCGATGAGCGCAAAATAGAAAGTGAGTTTGCGCAGGCTGCGGCTCTGGCTGAGAAAACCGGTTGCGGCGGTCATTGGTACAGGCGCTGAATCGCGTCGGCGTCCGCGTCACTGGCGGGGCAATCGAACAGCAGCTGTCCGCCTTTCAGGCCGATGATGCGGTCGCACAGCTCCAGCGCCAGGGGCGCGTTGTGCAATGCGATGACGCTGCTGTGGTGGGCGTTCAGCAGCAGCTGCAGTATTGCCCGGCCCTGTACCCGGTCGAGGGCCGATACGGGCTCGTCCGCCAGCAGCACATCCCTGCGCTGATAGAGCGCGCGGGCGATGGCGGTGCGCTGCTGCTGGCCGCCGGAGAGTTCGGCGCTCTTGCGCCACAGCAGGTCGTCGATGCCGAGGGGGGCCGCCAGCGCGGCGATCTCTTCCCTGAAGCGCGGCGCCGGCAGCAGCAGGTTTCTGAGGTTGACCAGAGCGGAGTGGCGCGCCAGTGCGCCGGAGAAAATATTGTGAAAGACCTTGAGTTGCGGCACCAGGCTGGGGTCCTGCGGACACCAGCTGGCGCGCTGTGGCAGTTGCCGGCGCAGGTGGCGCAGCAGGGTGCTTTTGCCGGAACCGCTTTTGCCGAGCACGGCGACGCGCTCCCCGGCGCGGATGCGGAGGTGGTCGATGTTCAGCGCCAGCTGTTCGGGCTCGCCGCGGCCTTGGCCGGGGTAGCTCAGCCGGCACTGCTCCAGCTCAAGCAGGACGGTCATCAGAACTCGTCGAGCAGGCCGATGGATCTGGCGGTGTCTTCGATGGCCTGGTAGTCGCCGTTGCTGGCGGGCACGAAGCGCGAGCGCGGGAAGCTCTGCAGGATGGATTCGTCCTCCAGCTTCAGCAGCGCCTCGGTGACTTTTTGCTGAAAGCCGGCGCCGAACTGCCGGTCCAGATCCCCGCGCACGGTCCACTGATAGTCGGGATAGCTTGGGGTGGTCCAGATCACCGAAACCAGGTCCGTATCCACCGCGCCACTGGCGACGGCCTTGTCCCATACCGCATAGTTGACCGCGCCCACCTCATAAGCGCCGGATTGCACCAGGGCGATGGTGCGGCTGTGGTCGCCGCTGAAGCCGACCCGTGAAAACACATCTTCGGGGGCCTGCTTGAAGGTCTCGCGAATATGGTATTCCGGCATCAGGCGGCCGGAGGTGGAACCCTTGGAGCCGAAGGTGAAAGTCTTGCCGGCGATGTCCCGGGGAAGCTCCGCCGCCGGCGCGATGTCGGCGGCGCGGTGGGCGATAAACAGGGTTTTGAAAAACTGGTCCTCATGGCCCTGGGCGATGGCCACGGAGCCGGGCACCGCGCGCCGCGCCTGCACTCCGGAGAGGCCGCCGAACCATGCCAGCTGTACCTGACTGTTGCGAAACGCGGTGATGGCGGCGGGGTAGCTTTTCACCGGAATGTATTGCACCGCCACGTCCAGCTCTGCGGCGAGGTAATCGGCAACCTGCTGGAAGCGCCGCACCAGCTCGGCCTCGTTCTGGTCGGGGATGGCGGTGAAGGTAAAGTGCGGGCGCTGGTTTGCGGTACTGTCGTCGCCGGGCGCGGCGGCGCTGTGAAAACTGTAAAGGGATGCGAGCAGGGTCAGTGCCACAGACAGGAGACGCATTGGGAATATCCTTATTGGTGTTAGAGCCTGCTGGTCTTCAGGCCCGCCCCGCAGGCGGCTGTGGCCCGGGAGCTGTGGGGTTGTTGCAGTTGTTTTTAGTTGGCGGTTTTGAGCGGGCTGCTTTCAGTCGATCCGAGTCGCTGCGAGTCGCTTTCCGTTGTGCGGTCCTGCGAGCGCGCGGCTTCCTGAATCGCGCTGCCTGTCGGGCCGCGTTGACCTCGAAGCCGCGCTGCTCTCGAAGCCGCTTAGCTCTTGAAGCCGCGTTGCTCTCGAAGCCGCATTGCTTTCCGAACCGTTAGCGCTGGGAGCCTAAAGTCCTCTATGTGCTCTATGTCCTCTATGTCCTCTATGTGCTCTATGCCCTCTGCGCTGTATGGCCGCGCACGCAGCGCTTTGTAGCCCAGCGCCGGGGATTTTACAAATCCTCCCTGTGCCGGGTCTGCGGCTGCGGTCTCGGCGCAGCAAAAATCCGCGCGCGCAACGCCTATCCATCGCCGGTGCGCTGAACCCTCACTGGGGCTTGCCCGGTATTGGGGCCGTTATCCGTTGTGGAGGTGTCGGTCAGGCGTTGGCGCCGCCGTCGATCAGCATGGCGCTGCCGGTAATCTGCCGGGCCTCGTCGGCGCAGAGGAAATAGCAGTAGGCGGCCACCTCGTCGGGGCGCGTGATGCGCCCGGTGGGCACGGCGGCATGATTCTCGGCCATGGCCTCGGCGTAGGCCACGCCGCGCTGGCGGGCTTCCTTCTCCAGCATGGGGGTGTCCACATCCCCGGGGCAGATGGCGTTGATGGTGACGCCATCGGCGGCGTGATCCAGCGCCATGGATTTGCTCAGCATCACCAGCGCGCCCTTGCTCGCGCAATAGGCGGCGGCCTGCGGTCCGCCGTGCAGTCCCCAGTCGGAGGCGATATTGACGATGCTGCCGCGGCTGGCGATCAGGTGGGGCATGGCGGCGCGGGAGAGATAAAAGGGCGCGTCCAAGTTGGTGGCCATGGTCTGCCGCCACTCGGCGTCGCTGGTGGTGGGCGCGGTTTTGCGAAAGATAATGCCCGCGCAATTGATCAGTGCATCCAGGCGACCGAAACGGGCGAGGGTTTCCGCCACCAGCGCGGCGCAGGCTGCGCTGTCGCCCAGATCGCCGGCCAGGGTGGCGCTCGCCGCCAGCGGCGCGGCGATGGCGCGCAGGCGCTCTGCGTCGCGCCCGGCCAGCATCACGCGCCAGTTCTCGCGCGCAAAGCGCTGCGCGATGGCCTGGCCGATACCTGAGCTGGCGCCGGTCACGAGAACGACCCGGGAGCCTGTTGCTGTCATGGTGTTTCCTTGTGTTCTGTCATCGGTGGCCAGTTGGCCCCGGGGCGGCAGCGCCGCTCCTGTTCAGGGGTGGATTATCAGGGCTTTTAAAAACAGCTGCACCGCCGGGTGCTCGGCGGCGCTGCGCTTGTAGGTGGCGGCGTTCTGGATCTGGTAGTGGAAGCGCTCCGGGCACAGCGCCACCAGCTGGCCGCTGCCCACATAGCGCTCGGCCAGATACTCGGGCAAAAAACCCACAAAGCGGCCCGACAGCAGCATCGCCAGCCGCGCCGCCATATGGTTGGCGGTGGATTTACGCGTGAACAGGCGGTACAGGTGAGCGGCACCAGAGAGCACCGCGTGACTGGGGGCGGCCAGCTCCTGCTCGGTGAGTAACTCCTCACTGACCTCCGGGGTGCTGGCCAGCGGGTGCTGGCGGCCGCAGTAGAGCCGCGACTGGTGCTGGAACAGGGGTTGGTACTCCAGCCCCGGCCGGTGCGAATGCAGGGGGTTGATGCCCACATCGGCGCGCCCGGCCAGTATTTCCAGCTCCAGCTCCTGCGGCGCCGCCAGCTGCACATCCAGCTGCAGCTGCGGGGCCCGCTGCCGCAGCCGGGCGATGGTGGTGGGCAGGTCCAGCTGTGGCATTTCCAGCGCATCGTCCGGCATCACAATGCGCAGGCTGCCGGTGAGCTGGGACTGGATGGCGTTGACCTGGCTCTTGAAGGCGGCCAGGTGGCCGTCCAGGTCGCCGATGGCCTGATACAGGGCCTCGCCCTCCGGGGTCAGCTTGAAATCCGAGCGCCCGCGGGAGCGCAGGCACAGCTGCATGCCGAGGCGCGCCTCCAGATCGGACAGGTGCAGGCTGATGGTTGAGCGGCTGATGTTCAGTGCCACTTCCGCCGGCGCCAGTCCGCCGGCGCGCACCACCTCGCGGAAAACCCGCAGCAGGCGCAGGTCCATATCGCTCACTCTGCCGCCAAGGGCGCTTTTTCCGCTCATTTCACTGCTCCTCGCCGCTATTGTGTCGCGGTTGGCCGCGCCAGATGGAGCTTAGGGTAAAGTTTGATAAAGGTAAATTTTAGTTGGAGAAAAATGACTATTCCCCGGCCCATGGCGGCTTCAGAATCGCGCCTGTTACGTTGAAAGCCAATAATTAAGGGGGCTTAAAGATGCAGTTGGCCGACACAGAATTGTTGAAAACCCAGAACTATGTTAACGGCGAGTGGCGCGATGCCGCCCAGCGCATCGCCGTGTGCGATCCGGCCAATGGCGCGCTGCTGGCGGAAATCGCCGATGGCAGCGCCCAGGATGCGCAGGAGGCGGTGCAGGCCGCCGCCGCCGCCTTCGACAGCTGGAAGAGCAAGACCGCCGCCGAGCGCGCGGCGGTGCTGAAGCGCTGGCACCAGCTGATTGTGGAAAACATCGATGACCTGGCGCGCATTCTCACCCTGGAGCAGGGCAAGCCGCTGGCGGAGGCCAGGGGGGAAATCCTCTACGGCGCCTCCTATATCGAGTGGTATGCGGAGGAGTGCCGCCGCGCCTACGGCCAGACGATCCCCACCCACAACCCGGATATGCGCCTGCAGACCATCCGCCAGCCGGTGGGGGTGGTGACCTGCATCACGCCGTGGAATTTCCCCAACGCCATGATCACCCGCAAGGCGGCCCCGGCGCTGGCGGCGGGCTGCACGGTAGTGATCAAGCCCGCCGGCGAGACGCCGCTGTCGGCGCTGGCGCTGTGCGAGCTGGCGGCGCGCGCCGGGCTGCCCGCCGGCACCATCAATATGGTGGTGGGATCAGACGCCGCAGCCCTCGGCCGGGTATTGACTCAGCACCCGCAGGTGGCCAAGTTCACCTTTACCGGCTCCACCGCGGTGGGCAAGATCCTGATGGCCCAGTGCGCCAGCGGGGTGAAAAAAATGTCCATGGAGCTGGGCGGCAATGCGCCCTTTATCGTCTTCGACGATGCGGATATGGAGACCGCAGTCAGCGCCTGTGTCGCCACCAAGTTCCGCAACGCCGGCCAGACCTGCGTGTCCACCAACCGCATTTATGTGCACGAGTCGGTACACGATGAGTTTGTGCAGAAGCTGAGCGCGGCGGTGGCCGAAATGAAAATTGGCCACGGCTGCGATGAAGGCGTGATCATCGGCCCGCTGATTCACCGCCGCGCCGCCGAGCGGGTGGCGGCGCTGGTGAAAGAAAGCGTCGACGCCGGGGCCAGGGTGGAAGTGGGCGGTGACTTTCTGCCCACCGGCGAAAACTACTTTGCGCCCACGGTGCTGACCGGCGTGACCGACGATATGCGCATCGCCCGCGAGGAGATTTTCGGGCCGCTGGCGCCGGTGCAGAAGTTCAGCGACGAGGACGACGTGATCCGCCGCGCCAATGACACCCCCTACGGTCTCGCCGCCTATGTGATGAGCGAGAGCATTCGCCGCGCCAACCGGGTGGTGGAGGCGCTGGACTACGGCATGGTGGCCTGCAACGCCGGTGTCTTCTCCACCACCGTGGCGCCCTTCGGCGGCAGCAAGGAGTCCGGCATCGGCCGCGAGGGCGGTGTCGAGGGCATGGCGGAGTTTTACGAAACCAAGTACTGCTGCTTCGGCGTCTGAAGCCGCCGCACAGCCCGGCGGCCCTGTGACCCGGTAGCTGCAAGCCCGCAGCGGCTGCAATACAGCGGGGCTGCCATACACTGAGAGATAACGGCGCATCGCAGCCGCGCCGACCGATAAGATCAAGGGAATACCCGGAGACAACATTATGTCCGACATGAAAACCGATGCCTTCTGGATGCCGTTTACCCCCAACCGCAGCTTCAAGGCGGCGCCGCGTATCGTCGAGCGCGCCGAGGGCATTTATCTGGTGGAGAAGGGCGGTCGCCAGATCATCGATGCCACCGCCGGCCTGTGGTGCAGCAATGCCGGCCACTGCCGCAGCGAGATCGCCGACGCCATCCACCAGCAGGCGAAGAAGCTGGATTACAGCTCGATCTTTAATTTCGGCCACGAGCTGAGCTTCGAGTACTCCGAGCGACTGGTAAAGCACACCCCCGATGGCCTCAACAAGGTGTTCTACGGCAACTCCGGTTCCGAGGCGGTGGAGAGCGCGCTGAAGATTGCCCTGCAGTACCAGCGCGCCCGCGGCAAGGGCAGCCGCACTATGTTTATCGGCCGCGAGAAGGGCTACCACGGCGTGAACTTCGGCGGTATTTCCGTGGGCGGCATCGCCCCCAATTACCAGACGTTTGGCCAGCCGGTGAAAGCCAACCATATGCGCCACACGCTGGATATCGAGCGCAACGCCTTCAGCCGCGGCCTGCCGGAGCACGGCGTCGAGCTGGCCGAGGACCTGGAGCGGCTGGTGGCCTTCCACGGTGCCGACCAGATCGCGGCGGTGATTATCGAGCCCTTCTCCGGTGCCGGCGGCGTGGTGCTGCCGCCGAAGGGCTACCTCAAGCGCATCCGCGAGATCTGCGACCAGCACGACCTGCTGCTGATTTTCGATGAGGTGATCTCCGGCTGGGGCCGCACCGGCTCCGCCTTCGCCTCCATCGAGTGGGACGTAACCCCGGACATGATGACCTCCGCCAAGGGCATCACCAACGCGGCGGTTCCGCTGGGCGCGGTGTTCGTGCAGGACCACATCTACAACACTGTGATGAATGCGGCACCGGAAGGCATGGTGGAGTTTTTCCACGGCTACACCTACTCCGCGCACCCGGTGGCCTGCGCGGCCGGCATGGCGACCCTGGACATCTACGAGCGCGAGGGTCTGCTGACCCGCGCCGCCGGCGCGATCGGCCAGCACTGGGAAAACGCCCTGCACAGCCTGGCGGACCTGGACAATGTGATCGATGTGCGCAACTACGGCCTGGTGGGCGCCATCGAGCTGCGCGCGCCGGCGGAACTGAAGGGCAAGTTCGGCGCCAAGGCCTCCGCCGCGGCCTGGGAGGCCGGGGTGATGGCGCGGGGCATCGGCGATGCCCTGTGCATGTCGCCGCCGCTGATCATCGAGGAGCACGAGATCGACATGATCGTCGACAGGCTGCGCACGGTGATCAAGTCTCTGGCGTAGAGGCGCCTCGGGGGCGGACCGGCTGGTCCGCCCTTATTCTCTTTCCTTTTTCTTTTGTAGTTCACTGCGCTCACTTCGCGGATCTGCCCTTGCCGACCCGCTGCCAGCTGCCGCTGTTACCTGCTGTCCTTTCCCGCCATCGTTTCCTGCTGTTCTTTCGAGGCGCCCCGCGTATCAGCCCTGCGCACCCGGTCTCTGTGGCGCCGCCGTCTACACTTGCGGTATCTGGGTCATATAACGCGGAGATCCCCCGATGCCTGCCGAACCCTATTCCCTGCCCACGCGGCCCGTCCTGTCGGTGCTGGCGGAAAACTGGTGGTTGCTGTTGCTGCGCGGGCTGGCCGCGATCCTGTTTGGCCTGCTGACGCTTATCTGGCCCGGGGTGACGCTGCTCACCCTGGTGCTGCTGTTCGGCCTCTACGCCCTGTTTGATGGCTTTACCTCCCTGTTTGCCGCGGTGCGGGGGCGGCATAAATCCACGCCCATGTGGTGGTTGATTGTGGCGGGGCTGGTCAGTGTGGCGGCGGGCATCGTCACCTTTATTCATCCCGAGCTGACCGGGCTGGTGCTGGTGCTGCTGATCGGCGCCTGGGCGCTGGTGCGGGGAGTGTTCGAGATTGTCGGCGCGGTGCGGCTGCGCAAAGAGCTGCGCGGCGAGTGGCTGCTGATCGCCGCGGGCCTGTTGTCGGTGGTGTTTGGCGTCGCCCTGCTGGTCAACCCGGAAGCCGGCGCGCTGGCGCTGGCATGGCTGATCGGGGCCTACGCCCTCATGCTCGGCTTCGCCCTGATCTGGCTCGCCCTGCGGGTGCGCAGACGCCTCAGTCAGCCGCCGCGCAGGGGCTAGGCGAGGGCCCCTCAAGGTGGGGTGGGAGTGGCCGGGCAGTCCGTAAAAGTCTGGCGAACGCCCGGTTCCCGTCTAAAATTGTTCTTTTTTTGACCAGTCAAAACCGGTAATGTGTGTCCTTCATCCTGGCCAGGGAGGGCGCGGTAAAAGCACATCCCGGTGGTCAGACTATGGTTTCCCGAGCGTTCGCCCTGTTGGCAGTTTGTTGCGGCTTCTTGCTCTCCGCCTGTAGCGTGCGGGAGCTGGCCGACGATACCTGGTACGAGGTGCACACCGGCAACTTCCGCATCGTCACCAATGGCAATCCCGAAGCCGTCGACACCCTCGCCCGCGATCTGGAGCGCTACCGTGCGGTGGCCCTCAATTTGCTGGGCACTAAAGAGCGGGGCAAGAAGCTCACCATCTATGCCGCCGCCGACCGGATCACCTATGCCGGGCTGGTGGGGCCGGAACTGGCCGAGATCACCAACGGCCTGTTCGACACCACCGCCGAGGGCAGTTACGCCCTGGTGAACCTGGATGGCCGCAGCGGCGAGCGCCAGCTGCAGGCGCGGGAATTCCTGTTCCACGAGTACACCCACTACCTGAGCTACCACGGCAACACCCTGCACTACCCCTACTGGTACAGCGAGGGCTTTGCCGAATTCATGTCCACCATGACGTTTCCCCGCCCCGGCCACTACCAGCTGGGCGCCATTCCGCAGGAGCGGGCGCTGACGCTCATCTATACCGAGCCGCTGCCGCTGGAGACGCTGCTGCGCGCAACCGTCATGAACACCCCGGACGAGGACAAAGGCCGCGTGTATGCCAGCGGCTGGATGCTGACGCACTGGCTGCTGATGGAGAGCGGCCGGGTGGATCAGCTGCGGGATTACCTCAAGGCCTACAACCGCGGCGAAGATCCCGTCGCAGCACTGGAAAAAACCTTCGGCGTAACCCTGCAGCAGGTGGCGGGGCGCTATAACGCGCTGTTTCAGGAGGGGGATTTCGACATGGTGGCAGGCCGGGTGCCCGCATCCTTCGAGGAAGCCACCCCGCACCTGCGCCCGCTGTCGCCGCGCAGTGCCGTGGCGGAAGTCGCGCGCTTTCTGGTGATGTCCGGCTACCACCCCGGCGGGCTGGGCGATTTACTCCAGTATGCGCAGGTCAAGGGGCTGGAGAGCCCGGAACTCACCGCAACCTATGCCGAGGCGGCGCTGCAGGCGGGCGATTTCGACTTTGCCGCGGACCTGCTTGCCAGCATTCCCGTGCCGGCGCGCGACAACGTCTGGTTCCAGAGAGTCGATGCCTGGCTGCAGTTGAACCGGCAGATGTACACAGCGGGCGAGGCGCGCGACCGCGAACAGCTGAAAGCGGCGCGAGACAAGTTCGTGCAGCTGGTGAATAAAGATGAGCAAACCGCTTCCCACTGGTACGGGCTGGCGGTCAGCATGGAGATGCTGGCCTACCCCCGCGACGAGTATCTGGAAATGCTGGAGCAGGCTTACCTGCGCGCCCCGCGCCAGGTGCATATCGCCCAGTGGCTGGCCATGGAGCTGTACCAGAAACAGGATGCGGATTATTTTGCCCGCGTGGCCCAGCCGCTGCTGATGGACCTGAACGACGAGGAGGAGTACCGGCAGATCAAGGATATGCTGGCGGAACTGCAGGAGCCGCAGAGGCCAGCTGGGCATGAACGGCCCGACGGGCGTGAAAACAAACAGGGCAAAGACATCCCCGCGCCAAACAAAGGCTAGTGGCGTTCCATCAGTCGAGTTGTGCCCCGCGCAAGGCCCCGCACTCAGGTGTGGGGCCTTTTTGTTGTGTTACCTTTAACCGGGAAAAATGCTTGGCCAGTGATAAGCGGTTAACCAGCGAGCAATAAGAAAGTACCGGGGAAAATGTCCGGGAAAGCACCTGGAAAAGTATCTGCAAATTTCTCGGATAAAAGAGAATGCAGAAAGTAGAAAGTAGAAAGTAGGAAGTAGGAAGCAGAGAAGAGCGCGAAAGAAAGGAGTCTTGCGCGCGATGTACCCCAAAGGCAATACAAATAAAAAGGAAGCCTGCTCATGATCGATCTGAAAACCTGGCGCGCCGCCGGCGAAACATTCAACTTCTCACAGCAGCCGATCTTCACCCGCAAGGGCGGGCGCGAAGGCGCGGCGCCGCTGCTGCTGATTCACGGTTACCCAACCTCCTCCTGGGACTGGAACAAAGTCTGGCCGGCCCTGGGCGAATGCTACGCGCTGTATACCCTCGACATGCTCGGCTTTGGGGACTCCGCCAAACCCCGCGACTGCGCCTACCGCATTGCCCAGCAGGCGGACCTTATCGAGGCCTGGCTCTCCAGCCAGGGA
Organism: Microbulbifer aestuariivivens; assembly: GCF_039545115.1. Classification (NCBI taxonomy): domain Bacteria; kingdom Pseudomonadati; phylum Pseudomonadota; class Gammaproteobacteria; order Cellvibrionales; family Microbulbiferaceae; genus Microbulbifer; species Microbulbifer aestuariivivens. Next base: position 33,324 of record NZ_BAABRT010000026.1, read on the forward strand.
TTGCGGGAATACCATATCCTCGCGCACGACTATGGCGATACCGTCGCCCAGGAACTGATGGCGCGGGACAACCTCAGGCGGGCGAGTAAAACCGCCGGCGGCTGTCGGCTGCGCATCGCCAGTGTCGCGCTGCTGAACGGTGGCCTGTTCCCGGAAACCCACCGCGCCGCGCTGATACAGAAATTGCTGCTGTCGCCACTGGGGCCACTGGTTGCCCGCTTCACCACCAAGGAGCGGATGGCGGCCAATCTGAGGGCCATTTTTGGCGCACAGACGCCGCCCTCGCAGGAGGAGATAGACGGCTTCTGGGAGCTGATTTGCCAGAATAATGGCAAGCGGGCGCTGCAGCGCCTGATCAACTACATGACCCAGCGCAAGCAAAACCGCAGCCGCTGGGTGGGCGCCCTGCAACAGAGTCCGGTGCCGATCAAACTGATTAATGGCAGCGTCGATCCGGTCTCCGGTGCCCACATGGTGGAACGCTATCGCGAGCTGGTGGCCAATGCCGATGTCACCGCGCTGGCGAATATCGGCCACTACCCGCAGGTGGAGGCACCGCAGGCGGTTGTGGATGCCTATCTCTGTTTCAGGGCGGCACAGCAGCGCGCCGCCAACGGAGCGCGCCGGCAGGCGGCACCGGTGGAATCCTGATACTCACTGTGCCGGTTGATGCTGCGCTGGCTCGCCGGCTAATGCCCAGTCTCGTTTGAGGCGGGGCGGGGGCTAGCGTGCCAGCGGGCCTATCTCCTGCTCGCTCTCCTGCGCGCCCTCCAGCGCCTCGCCTGACATTAACGGGCGATCAGTGGGGGCAATAAAGTTATCTACATAGGCTTCCTCAAACCGGCTGCTGTCTTGCAGCAGGGCGAGGTTGTGTAGTGCCATGGCGTCCCCGGGATTGAGGTTGAGGGCGTGGGTAAAACTCTGCTGGGCAAGCGTCGTATCACCTATACGTCGATAGAGAGTGCCGAGGCTGACCCACAGCGTACTGTCATCATAGTCCCGCTCGATGGCATGGCGTATATGTACAAAAGCCTGTTCCAGCTCACCGCGCAACATGGCTTCTATCGCCAGATTGTTGAGATAGAGGGATTTTGCCTTTCGATCACTCAAAAGATTCAGGTCTTTACCCCGGTAAATTCTGTAATCCTGTTCGACGATGAAAGCCCCTTCACTGACCATGACAACGGCATTGATATGCGAGATTCGTTGGCGAAAGCGCACTCCGGACTCCGACTCTGCCACCTGTGTACCGGCATTGCGACTGCTCTGGTTGAGGTGGGCCTCTAATCCCAGATGGCGGGCCATGGCAACGATCATGGCCGCGTGAGAGATACAATTGCCCTTTTGCAGGGAAAACGCCTCAGAAGCCGAGGTGGTATGGTTCAGGTCATACTGCAGATAGAAATTGCGCTTTTTCAGGTCGTCGATAACAGAATTCATGCGCTGAGTAGAGGTGTAACCTTTGGCCGCAGATTGCAGGTAGCGGCGCATTTCTGGGCTTAACGCGAAAAGGTTTTTTCCCGTTGTGCTGCACTGTTCACCTTTCGATTCCCTATGCCCGTCTCCGCTGAATATCATCGGCGTCTGCAGTAGTTCCGCGGGTTCAATACCCGCCTCCCGGCTTGCCTTAACCGCTGAGTGTGATGCGCAGCCAAGCTGCAGCAGAAGCGTGACTACAATAAAAGTCCGTAACATGTTGATTCTTCCCTGGGGTATTTCTGAAAGCACTCTTGCCGAACGGGAATAACCGCATCTGTCAACTGATTGTCAGATGCACCGTTCAGCAAAAAAACGAAAAACAAAAAACGAAAGGCGTCTATCGCAGGTCGGTAATGTGGGGCCGAAACAATAAACAAACGAGAGAAAGCGAAAGCAAAATGAAGTTCAGAAGAAAGACAAGTGCGATCAGTTCAACTCTTCGCAAGAGTTCATCAAAGATTTTTAGACATGAATGATCTTCACTCTGTCGGGTCTGCCCTGAGGCGCGCTATGACACATTATGCCCCCTCATCTGGCAAGAGTAGACAGGCCACAAGGGTAGATTGCAGCGCCAAAAATATTGGAAATTGCAGAAATTCTTACTTAACAGGTAGAGCGTGAAGTGAAAGCGGCTGAACTCAATGCAGATAATGGGGCAAGACCAAAACAGAAGGGATTGCCTCTGCGGGATTATTTTTGCGCCAGCACTTGGCCCTTGGCGCTAGCCCCCCTTGGCGCTGAACTGGGGTTGGGTAGTGGCGGAAAGACCCGAGCAGCTGCCGGGTGGCGCGCAGGCCCGGCAGGGTACCGCATCAACAGGGCGGCGGGATGAATCGGAGCGCCAGCATAGTCAGCCCAGTCCCGGGCTGGATAGCGAGCGGGGCTACCTGGCCAGCAGTTGTATCTCAAGCCCATCGGTGGATATTGCCGCTAGATTAGCGCGGCCGTTCAGATTGTCGCTTGAACTGAAGTTATCCGCATAGGTCTCCTCAACCTGCATACTCTCCTGCAGCAGGGCGAGATTGTGTTGCGCAACCGCGTCCTCACCGTTGAGGTTGAGGGCGTGCGTGAAGCTCTGCTGGGCCAGCAGCGGGAAGCCCATGCGCCGGTGGATGGTGCCGAGGCCAACCCAGAGCGCGCTGGAATCGTCATCCAGCGCAATGGCATTGCGCATATAAACAAACGCCTGTTCCAGCTCATCCCGGAACATGGCTTCCATAGCCAGGTTGTTGAGATACAGGGATTTGGCTTTACGGTCGTCCAAGAGGTGCAGATTTTTACCGGGATAGATCTTGTTATCCTGCTCGATAATGTAAGCCCCATCGCCGGTCAGCAGCACAGCATTGATATGCGAGATATTCTGCCGAAAACGCACACCGGACTGAGATTCCGCAAGTTGCGAATTGACGTTGATGGCTCCCTGGTTGACGTAAGCCTCAAGACCCAGATAGCGGGCCATGGCAACAATCATCGCCGCGTGCGATACGCAGTTGCCCTGCTGCAGGGCAAACGCTTCGGCGGCGGAGGTGGTGCGGTTCAGGTCGTATTGCAGGTAGAAGCCGCGCGCCCTCATATCACGCAACACCGCGTTCATACGCTCAACAGCACTGCCGTCTTTCGCCGTTGAGCGCAGGTAGCGGCGCATCTCTGGGCTCAACTGCAGCAGTGCCGAGCCCTTTGCGTTCCATTCTTCGCTTTGCCATTGCTTGCTGCCTGCCCCTGTTCGCGCCGTTTCACCGGCAATTGTGGCTGGCAGCTGTAATAAAACTTTGGGTTCGATGCCCGCCTGCCGGCTGACCTTTACCGCATTGTGGGACGCGCAGCCAAATTGCAGCAGCAGCGTGAGCAAAATAAAAATCCGGATCATGCCGATTTCTCCCTGTTATATATCTGTAAGATCGCGGATCGGTGGGAAATAGTTGCAGCAAAGCGATGAATGCACCGTTATCAGGGATAAGCGGTGAATCGGAGCCGGCCGGAGCGGTGAAGTGAAGTCGTCGTGCGGTCAGTGGCAATCACGACAGCGTTATTCGATGATCTTTTGATATGAATTGACAGCGTCCCTTCTCTCTCTTTTCCTCTCCCTCTCTCCGTTTGACGGGTGGCGCAGCATGAAAACGCAAGCCCCATGCACATGACAAGACGCGGCCTGCTTTTGAAGTAGATATACGCGCCAGAAATGTGAGAGATTGCGGTGTGACCACCGTAATGCATTAATGGAAGCGAAGACGGTGCATGAATTCATCAAAGATATAGGTCGAAGCGTGAAGAAAGCGGAATCTCCGGTTTACCTCTTATTGTTGGTCCTACTGCTGGCACTGGGGGGCTGTGGAAAAGGTGGCGGCAATGATGGGGCGGAGAACAAGGCCGAAAAGCCGAATCTGCAGGGCGGTGTATCAACAGGGGCCGCGGCAGAAGCGGAGCCAGTGGCATTCAAAAACTACATAGAGAAGGGCGACCTCGCGGATATCCGCAAGCGGGGCACATTGCGCCTGCTGGCACCCGTCGGCATCAGCGAGGAATCGCTGCCGCGGGATGGTCTGCCCGGCAGCACCTGGCGTGAGCTGGCAGAAAAGTTCGCCCGCAGCCGTGGCCTGCAGCCACAGTGGGTTTATGTACAGAGTTTCGCCGACCTGATTCCCGCACTGCGGGAAGGCCGCGGAGACATCATCGCCATTAATTTTACCCGCACGAAACAGCGCGCAGAGCAAGTGGCATTCACCCGGCCACTGCAGTATGTCCGCGAACTGCTGGTGACCCGCACCGATGCGCAACGAGCGGAAAGCGGCCAGCCCGTGCAGGTTGCCCTGCGCCGCGGCAGCGCTTTCGCGCATGCGCTGGCTGGCGGAAGCGAAAACGCAGTGGCAACTGAGCAGGCGGGCCGGTTCGAGATACGCTACCTCGACGAGCCGGCTGATTACGACTCCCTGCTTGGCGGTGTTGCCTCAGGCAAATATCCCGCGACGGTTGTGGACAGCAACCTGGCCGATGCCCTGCTGCCTTTCTACCCCGAGCTGGCGGTCAGCGAAACGCTAAATTCCAAGCGGGCCATTGCCTGGGCCGTTCGCAAGCAGGCCCCCGTACTGGTGCAGTCCCTTAATGAGTTTCTTACCGGGGAGCACCTCATCGCCGAGCAAATGCAGGAGCGGCCGCTCAGGGACTGGGCACAGATCAAGGAAAGTCGCACGTTAAGAGTACTCACCCGCAACCATCCCGCCTCCTACTTTATGTGGAAGGGAGAGCTGATGGGCTTCGATTACGACCTGCTGAGGAAGTTTGCCGAGGAACAAGGCTTACGCCTGAGTATGGTGGTGCCGGGGCCTGATGTTGATCTGGGTGAAGCACTCAATGCCGGGCTCGGGGACATGATCGCCGCATCCCTCACGGTGACGGAAGCACGGCGGGAACAGGGCCTTAGCTTCACACGCCCTTATATGGAAGTTCAGGAACAGGTTATTGCGGCCAAAGCCGTCAATGGCGCCGACAACACGGATATCGCCGGCATGCTCACCGGGGCAAAGGTGGCAGTAAACCCGCTGACCAGCTATTACGACAACCTGGACCAGCTGGCGCTGCAACAGAATCAGCCACTGGAGATTGTCGCGGTAGAGGGGGCAACCACCGAATACTTGATCGAGGCCGTCGCCAATGGCGAGTATCCGTTTACCGTGGCTGACTCCCATCTGGTGGCAATCGAGCGTACCTATCGTGATGATTTCACCGTTATTGGTAACCTGGCCGGGAAACAGCAGATAGCCTGGGCGGTGCGCAACCAGCAGCCCGACTTGTTGAAAAAACTCAATGGTTTTCTCAACGCCAAGTATCGTGGGCTGTTTTTCAATGTCACCTACAACAAGTACTTTAAAGAAAGCAAACGCATTGAGGCGCCGTTACAGGAACGACTGCGCAGCGCCAGCAAGCTCTCCCCCTATGATCCCATCGTAAAAGAGTACGCCGCGAAAATGAATCGCGACTGGCGCATGATAGTGGCCCAGATGTACCAGGAAAGCCGTTTCGACCCGAAAGCACGCTCCTTTGCCGGCGCGCGGGGGCTCATGCAGGTATTGCCGCGTACCGCGCGGCAAATGGGTATCACCGACCTCTACCAACCAGAAAATAATATCCGCGCAGGGATCAGTTATCTGCAATGGCTGGAAGACCGTTTTCCCAAGCGCCTGGAGTTTGACGAGCGCATCTATTTCACGCTGGCGGCCTACAACGCCGGTCACGGGCATGTAAGGGATGCGCGTAAACTGGCGCAAAGCCTGGGCAAAGACCCGGATCGCTGGTTCGGCAACGTAGAAGAAGCCATGCTGCTGTTGAGCAAGCCTGAGTATTACCGCAAGGCCCGCTTCGGTTATGTGCGCGGCCGAGAGCCAGTGAATTACGTGCGCGAGATTCGCAACCGCTACCTCGGCTACCTGTCCGTAGCCCGCAAGGAACGGCTGGAGAATCAGCCTCAGTGAGCCTCATGTTAGAGCGCTCTGCCGGGCAAGAAACGGGGCTGTGCGAAAGAGTGACCAACCAGCGATCGCCCTGCAGTAGCCGGTACTGCTGACAGCAAAGAAAAGGCGGCTGTGAATAGCGAAGCAGTCGCCGACAAACCAAAAAATGAGAAATCGCAACAATTAGAAGGCAAAAAAATAGAAATGAAAAAATAGAAGTGACAAAAATTGGAAGTAAAGAAATAAAAATTGTTAAAGTCAGAATCAAAGAAAACTGAGTAGAGTGCGGTTCCTCAGGGACTGCTCAATACTCCTTCAAAAAGCCAGCTGTAAACCAGCGGCAACCCTTTCCTAGCCTCTTAATCATCTGAGCCAGCATGTTTTTTGCCGGGCACGCCAGTATGGTGTGTCGCGAGAGAGCTCACACTGGCTGAAACAGTTCTGTGATAAACCAGCTGTTACAAACCTATAAAACTGAGAACCCACAGAGCAAGCCAGACCAGACTGGCCGCTATTGTGCGTGGATACCAGTACCAAGCAGCGATGCGTGAATCGAAACTGTCGATCATGTACTGCAAGCGAGCTGAAGAGCATGATTCCCCGGGAAAACGGTCGCTACGACGGTGATTGTGGAAAATCAGCTAGTAATTAGGGAAAAAGCTTATAAATCAGTTGGTTAGATAAGGGGTCATGGCCGATGGATAGTCGTCGTGACGACCGATATTCCTGTCGCTGTAATGCCATGAAATTCGGCGTAGCCTTGACCAGCCGGGGCTTTCAGAGCATTCTGGCGGGAAATCTATTTTGAGATATGCGTCGTGGGGATATCAGTCCTGACGACTACGATACAAATGTTAAGCGTAAGGAAATCATGAAGAAATTAGCTCTAGCATTAGTTATGTCGGTTCTTGCAGGTTGTGCAGCTATGGAGCCAAAAGTGTCGGGTATTACTGCTATTAATTTTAATAGTGAGCCTGGTCCTGTCGTCAAAGTTGCTCCCCGTTACCCTAATGCTGCTTTAGCACAAGGTTTGGAAGGTAATATAAGCATGAGTTTTGTTGTGGGTGAAGATGGAAAGCCAAAAGATATTAAGGTAATTGAGTCTGTTGGTGAGCCACTTGAAAGTGCTGCTTTACGTGCACTGGAAAAGGCGTTCTATCTACCAAAACATAGCGGGAAGTCTGTCACTTCGGTTGCAGAGTTCACGCTTAACAAGTAAAGGCACCCGACATCAAAACCGCCGCTTCGCTCTGGTTTTGCTGCCGGTGCTTTAGGCGTTATGTTGCCGGTCGGTAAAAATTATCGTCGGTGCCTGCGGGTAATTTTTCGCACTGGTTTAGCGTCCGGCATTGAGCAGCTTTGCCATTCCGGGATCAAGCAGTTTCGCTTCTAGAGCGTTC
>NZ_BAABRT010000027.1:0-34613 GCF_039545115.1 Microbulbifer aestuariivivens
TGAAGCAAGAGCAGACGTATTTAATTACATCGAACGATTCCACAACCCGAGAAGGCGGCGTAAAGTGGCCGCTCAAGATCGAAAATTTACAGCCGTTTTAAAACCGTCCGTAGAAACGGGGTAGAACTCTTTGTTGCATTGAACTATTGTTCTGGAATTGAATGCTCTTGTCGGACGTACAGATGCAATATCTTCGAGCTAATATTCTGGTCCCCAGTATAGGCTTATAGACTCGTTTGCTCGCTGAAACTGCTGGTACTAGTGCAAGGTGACACCGGAAATGGCCTCGCGACCGAGTCGGGCCTTGAGCTTTCCCAGTAATTGGTGGCTGCTCTGCAGTTTACTGTCCGCAGGAAGTTCCCCTAAACCCTTTACGCTCTCTTGAAGGAGTTGCCATTGGCCGCAGGTAAGGTGCAATGCGTGAACTTGGTGTTCAATTTGCAGGCTTTGCAGTTGTATCTTCGTCAGTGCGAGCAGACGCTGGGGATCGAACAAGGGTTGGGACAGATCAACGCTGACCACCCTGCAGCCATTTTTCCCGAAATCCACTTTCCAGTACAGATATTGCACATAGAGTTGGCGGCGCTGAAGCTGCCGGCACAGCGCCCGTACCAGGCGAGCCGCGGGAAAGAGCAGTTGCTCACTGGTTTCCAGCGGTGTAGGGAAGACGAGTGCGCAATGAAGTTGCTGCGGGGGCTGGTAACGGGGCAGTGGATCCTGGCGCCCGCCATTCAGCCGTGCCAGGTAGTCGACAAATTCACGGCCGAAACGGCTACTTACCTCGGACAGGGGGAGCGCAAGCAATTGGCCTACCCGCGTGATGCCGCAGGCATAGAGGCTGGCGATGGTCTCATTGTCGCAATCCAGCAGTTTGGAGGGGCAGCAGTGGATCCACTGGCGCCACAGTTGAGCGGTGGGCAGTGACTGGGCTTCGGTCAGCCACTGCTGATGTTGCGGCAGCTGGCTAAGCATGCGGGCGGCACTGGGGCTGTGGCCAAGCCCCATTGAGGTGGTCACCTGCATCTGCCCAAGCTCTTGCCGCAGTTGCTTGAGCAGTGCCTGCAGGCCACCGCTGGCACGCAGGCAGCCGCTCAGTTCCAGGTAAAGACAGGCGGGCCGGCTATCTGAATTGCGTATTGGCGCGCTGGGCTGGAGCGAAACCACCGGTGTAAAACTGTAGGCCCACTGCGCCAGTTCCTGTAGCAGCTCTTTCTCGCGGTGGTTGTCCCTGGTCAGCAGCTGCAGCTTTGGGCACCGTTTTCTGGCGGTGGCGACGGCGAGGTCGCTTTCAATACCACATTGCATAGCCTGCGTATTGGCGGCAACGATCCATTGCTGTTCGATGACCGCTTGCGGGTTGTTATGAGCGGTGCTGGTCTGAGCGCGGGTGAGTGCCTGTAGAGGCAGGCTGGGAAACTGGAGGCAGAGCCAGAGCATGGGATACTCCTGTGCGGTTTAAAGCGTTGTTTTCAGGTGATACCTCTTCCTGTTTTGGGTTTGCGTTTAAGGGCGCCTTTAGCGTTCCGGGATTTCGTCTGTCGGCCTGTTTAATCGCTTTGAGGGTGCTGGTTGAGCACACTGAATAAGCGGATTGCTTATCGATCCGAGTGCATATGGGGGAGAGAAGCTTCTGTTAAGGCCTGCTTCCCTGCCTCCCTGCTTCCCCAAGAATCGGCTACATCCACCCTTTACATCCATCCTTTACATCCATCCTTTACATCCATCCTTTACATCCATCCTTTACAGTCATCTTTCGCAGCCATCTGTTGCAGCCGCCTGTTGTCACCGGTCAGTGCAGCTGCCGCTGGCGGTGGGACAGGCCGGCGCTGAGCGGCAGGCGTAACCGCTGGCCGGCCGGGCCGCCATGCCGCTTCAGCAGCTGTACATGCAGTTGTTCATCGTCAACCGCGAGCCGAAGACGGAGGGCGGCGGGGCTTTGCGCGCAGGAGCTGGGGCGGAAATAGAAATGCGCGCAATGGCCATCGCGTGCCGCCTGCTGCAGTCGGCGCAGGTCTCTGTCGGCAGCTTGCCTGCCGCTCTGCCAGCTGAGTAGCGCACCACAGCACCCGGATTGCAGTGTCTGCTCCATGGCCCACAACTCATCGCGCTGGCTACGGGGGTGCAGAATCAGCAGTTTTTCCAGCCGGATTCCTGCGGCCGCCAGTGTCGGGGCATGGGGGATGAAAGGCGGGTTTACCAGCGTCACCATTTGTCCACTCTGGGTTATTGCGGCCAGTGCGGGGAGCAGCAGGGCCAGTTCGCCATTATCGGACTGGTCCATCAGTATCTCGGTCATGGCTCCGCGAGGCCAGCCGTTGCCTTTGAGTGCGGCATCGAGAGTGGGATAGCCGCTTTCAATGCCCCCTATACCCCGGCGTGGTTGCTCGCGGGTGGTGTGGCGGGTATCCGGGTGGATTGCCAGGCGATTTTGCGGCTGGGTTTTGCCCTGAGTGTATAGGGGCTTGTGGACCCACAGCTGTTCGGTGTTTGGCATGATCAGTTCCCTCGCTTTAGAGCCCTAGCTTGCTATTGGTTCTATTGCTTGTGTCTTGGCTGTTTCTGTTGTTACTTCTTTAGTTGTCTCTTTATGTCGTTTCGCTGTCTCTGGCTTGGTTGTGGCTTCGGGACTCTTCTATCCTGGCCAGAGGCTTGTATATCCGTACAGCTGATACTGGTGTTTTATACAGTAACCGACTTGGCCCCACAAGCGTTTGTGGTACCGGATGACGCCAATTCCCTCGCTACAAGTACCTGTGACTTGCAGCTTGCTACAGGTCATTCCCCTCAGGGAGACTCTTTGCAGGAGCCGCCGCAGCGATCACCAGGGTGGCCGGTTAAGTTCTGCCGATATGTTGTTGATGGGTAAGAGGGGCAAGAGCGGTAAGAGGGGTAAGAGGGGTAAGAGGGGTAAGAGGGGTAAGAGGGGTAAGAGGGGTAAGAGGGGTAAGAGGGGTAAGAGGGGTAAGAGGCGTAGGCGTCAATAGATGCGGAGAGGTCCAACCCTGGTACCAGCCGCTTTATGTGAGCAAGGGGGGAGAGTGTGGCCGCATTGGGGTAGAGGGGGTTGTTGGCTGCCGCTGATGGTGAGGCAGCCGGAGCGGGAGTATTCATCGGGCGGGGCGTGTTGCGCTGGGGCTTACATTAACCCCCATAAACTGATGCCGGGTTTGAATGTTATTCTGCGAATGGGAGGGCGCTATAGGCGCTGTGCCCAGCGGCTATCACGAAGGGGCGATGTTGCCTAAAGGGGGGGCTGTTCGCCATGCGGGCGCCAGGTGTGGAAGACTTCGACCTTCGACCTTGAAGTCATTTCATGATTTCATCATGGCCGCCATGCAGATCATGGCATTTGTGGGATGGCGTGAGCACTGGGGAGTGATTGGGCTTTGGCTCGCATTACTCTGTGATCAGCCCAGCCCAGCCCAGCCCAGCCCAGCCCAGCCCAGCCCAGCACCCATGCGCAGTGGCTGGTGAATGCGGGCTGTGGGTTCCCGTCGCTACTGGTACTTTTTTGAGCAGTGCAAACCGGCTATGATTCCGCCTCTTTCAATGACCAGAATACGCACAGCGACGGGGGGCGGAGTGAGCATCAAATCCGACAAGTGGATTCGCCGGATGGCCGAGCAGCAGGGCATGATCGAGCCTTTCGAGCCGGGCCAGGTACGCAGGAACGCCAATGGCGACCGCCTGATTTCCTACGGCACTTCCAGCTATGGCTACGACGTGCGCTGTGCCAGTGAGTTCAAGATTTTTACCAACGTGCACTCGGCGACGGTGGACCCGAAAACCTTCGACGAGAACAGCTTTGTCGATGTGGAAGGCGATTCCTGCATTATTCCGCCCAACTCCTTTGCTTTGGCGCGCACGGTGGAGTACTTCCGCATTCCACGCTCGGTGCTGACCATCTGCCTGGGCAAGTCCACATACGCCCGCTGCGGCATCATTGTGAATGTGACGCCGCTGGAGCCGGAGTGGGAGGGGCATGTGACCCTTGAGTTCTCCAACACCACCAACCTGCCGGCCAAGATCTACGCCCATGAGGGTGTAGCGCAGATGCTGTTCTTCGAGTCCGACGAGGTCTGCGATGTATCCTACAAGGACCGCGGCGGCAAGTATCAGGGTCAGCGTGGGGTGACACTGCCGCGGGCCTGATTGGCTCCGATGTTTCCATTGGTCCCTTCGAGCCTAGTCGTTTTGTAAGCCCGCCGGCCCTCCGATCCTCACCGGCCTCTGGGGCTTTTGCTTCTTTGGTGCTTTTCAAACCCTGTGCTTTTTTGGCTCCTCCGCCGTTGCCGAACCTTGGCAGGGGCAGAGGGGCAGAGGGGCAGAGGGCCGACGAGAAGAGCGGCCTGCAGCGAGTTCCACCCCGAAGTCACAGGCCTCCTTTGCCGTCGCTAGCGTTGAATATTGAGTTATGAATGAACTCCCTCAGCAGGTCGATGTGGTCATCATCGGCGCCGGCGCCGCTGGCCTGATGTGCGCGGCGGTGGCCGGGCAGCGGGGGCGCAGTGTGCTGGTGCTGGACCACGCCAACAAGGTTGGCAAGAAGATCCTGATGTCCGGCGGTGGCCGCTGTAACTTCACCAATCTCTACACCGCGCCGGACAACTACTACAGCGAGAATCCCCACTTCTGTAAGTCGGCCCTGGCTCGCTATACCCAGTGGGACTTTATCGCGCTGGTGGAAAAGCACGGTATTCCCTACCACGAGAAGACCCTCGGCCAGCTGTTCTGCGACAACAAGTCCAAGGATATTGTCGACCTGCTGCTGGCGGAGTGCCGCACAGCCAAAGCGCAGGTCCGTACCCGCTGCAGTATCGGCTCGGTGCAGGGGCGCCAGGGTGGCTATGTAGTGGAGAGCAGCCTGGGGGCGGTGCAGTGCGAGTCCCTGGTGATTGCCACCGGCGGCCTGTCGATACCCACCATGGGCGCGACTGGTTTTGGCTATGATATTGCCCGCCAGTATGGCCTGCGCATCACGCCGACACGCGCCGCGCTCGTGCCCTTTACCCAGCACAAGCGCCAGCTGGAGCGGCAGCGCGAGCTTCCCGGCACGGCGATAGCGGTTTCCGCCAGCTGTGGTGCGGGCAGCTTCCATGAGCAGATGCTGTTTACCCATCGGGGGCTGAGCGGGCCTGCGGTGCTGCAGGTCTCCAGTCTCTGGCGCGAGGGCGAGACTGTCTCCTTTGATCTGGCTCCGGACCGGAATCTGGCCGACTGGCTCGGCGGGCTGCGGCAAGATAAACCCGAGGCCCACCTGCACACGGTATTGGCAGGGCTCTGGAGCAAGAAGCTGGCGGCGCACTTTCTCGCCGAACGGGGTATTGAGAGTCGGCCCCTGAAACGGTTCAGCGCTGCGGAACTGGCGGAGGTGGGGGAAAAGCTGCAGACCTGGCAGCTGGTGCCCGCCGGAACCGAGGGCTACCGCACCGCAGAAGTCACTTTAGGCGGGGTGGATACCGATGCGATCTCCTCCCGCACCATGGAGTGCAAGTCGCAGCCGGGCCTGTACTTTATCGGCGAAGTGCTCGATGTCACCGGTTGGCTGGGTGGCTACAACTTCCAGTGGGCCTGGTCTTCCGCCCATGCCGCGGGTGAAGTGGTCTAATAAAAATTGCTCAAGCAACAGCCGTGCAATGAGCAACCGTAAATGGGCCGCTCATCAAGAACAGTGCTTTAATATACCCCTACCTCATTGCAAACTGCAGGATCAACCGGTCAGGAGGCGGCCACCCATGGGCGATGTGATTCCTTTCAAGCGCAAAACCGCATGGCAGAAGCACAAGGGCAGCAGTCTCTGCCGCGATGGATTCCATAAGTGGCAGGTGGTCACCGAGCGCAAGTTCGATGTCAAACAGGGCAAACTGGTGACGGAGTACCGCTGTGAGCGTTGCGGCAAGACCAAGACAAAGCTCTTGTAAATACGGTTGGACGTGCGGATGAAAGTGCGGTTGTCAGTGCGATTATGGCAACGACTGTATGAGCGATTAGCTGCGGGGAGGGAGCTGCGAAGAGGGGCTGCGGCCGAACTCCGATACAAACGCTCGAGGTTGGCAAAAAGATCTGGATGGAAAAGTTCGCAAACTGAACTTGACCTGACAGAGCACCTTCTGAAAAACCGGTAACTGTCAGATCAAGTCTGAACTACTACATATAAAAAACCGGCGCTGGCGCCGGTTTTTTATTGGACGTGAGAAATCACTCCTCTGATTTTTTGTCCGCGGGCTCCGCTGCCACTCCCATCTCTTCCAGCAGGTTGTGGGCACCATCAACATTCTCCATCACCCACAGCATGTAAGCCACATCCACGTGGATGGCGCGGGTGTTGTCGTTGAAGTCCCAGTCGGCATTGATGCTGTCGTAGGTGCCGTCAAAAACGAGACCAATCAGCTCGCCCTTGCCGTTCATGGTGGCGGAACCGGAGTTGCCGCCGGTAATGTCGACGGTGCTGAGGAAGTTCACCGGGACGGAATTCAGCGATTCCTTGTAAAAACGGCTGTGGGCCGATTTTTTGATCGCGTCCAGCTGTGCCTTCGGCGCATCGAAGGGATCTTCTCCGGTATATTTTTCCTGGATACCGCGCAGGGTGGTGAAGGGCACAAAGCCATTGTGGCCGTCGTTGCCGTCAGCGGGGCCGTCGATTGTGCCCTCCGGTGGGGTGTAACCCTTCACCAGGCCGTAGGTAACACGCAGCGAGCTGTTGGCATCCGGGTAGACCGGTTTGCCCTGTTCCCTGTAGTAGGCGATCAGCAGGTCCATGTATTTGGGGCGAAGTTCGGCAAAGCGGCCGCTCATGGCCTTGTCCCGCTGTTCCATCGCGTAGAGGTCGTCGTACATGGCCACGGCCAGTTGGATAAACGGATCGCTGCTGTTGCGGAAGTCTTCGGGGGACTTTTTCATCCAGGCCAGGCGGGCCTTTGTATCTGTCAGGTTCGTGTTTTTGTACATGCCGGACAGTTTTTCCTGGAGCGCTTCGCCGCTGGCGGCTTCGCCGAGGAAGGCGTCAAAGCTGGCTACACGCTGCTCTTTCGGCAACTGGTTATAGCGCTGAATAAAATAGGTCCAGATGGCCTGATCCACTTGCGGGTTAAAGTTGCGCTCGATGCGTTTCATGCCCTCGGTGAAACGGGTCATGTCGCGCAGTTGGTAGCCGGGTTCGCGTTCCATATCCGGTTTCTGGTTTTCCAGGCTCAGGCGATAGAGGCGCTGGGCGGCGCTGAGCATGGCCGAGCGGCCCATATAGCGCATGACCAGATCACGCTCTTGGGTAGATTGCTGCTCGGTGATCAGTGCCTGCAGATCCGCAATCACGGATGCGTATTGCTTGGCAGAAGCCGGGTTGGCCTCGATCCAGGCCTGGAGGTCTTTTTCCAGCTGTTGCTTGCGTTCCAGCAGGTCACTGCGTTCATAGCCCTCCAGCATACCGGTGAAGTTCTTGGAGTAATTGTTCAGGCCAGCAACCAGGCTGGCGTATTTCAGCTGCGCATCCTTGTCCCCTTCGCTGGCCTTGCCGATTACCTGAGACCACTCCGCCAGCACTTTTTGCATGGTGGGGTAATACCAGTTGAAGTTGTTGTCCACTTCAGCCGCGGTACGGTAGCGGTTGGTGCTGCCCGGGTAGCCCGCCACCATTACATAATCCCCTGCATTGGGGCCTTTGCTGGCGACTTTCAGGTGGTGCTTGGGCTGATAGGGGACATTGTCCTCAGAGTAGTCCGCGGGCTTGCCATCGGGGCCCACGTAGGCGCGCAGGAAGGCATAGTCACCGGTGTGACGTGGCCACATCCAGTTGTCGATATCGCCACCGAACTTGCCGATGGAAGAGGCCGGGGCGTGTACAAGGCGCACGTCGCGGATCGCCAGTTGCTTGATCAGGTAGTAGCTGGCGCCGCCATAGTAGCTGTAAACCTCGCAGCGATGGCCCGGGTCCGCCTCACAATCGGCAACCAGCGACTTCTCGGCATCTTCGATGGCCTTGAAGCGCTCGGCCCCATCCATCCGCTCGTTCAGTTTGCTTTTGATCTTGTCCGTCACTTCCTGCATATCCACAGTGACGTAAACGCGGGAGCCGGGCGCCGCTGGCAGTTCCTCGGCAAGGGTTTCGGCCAGGAAGCCATTGGCCAGCAGGTCGTTGTCCTCGCTGGAATTGTAGGAAATTGAGCCGTAGGCGCAGTGGTGGTTGGTGGCGACCAGCCCCTTGGGGGAAACGAAGGATGCCGAACAGCCGCCAAGGCTGATGATGGCATTCATGGGGAACTGGGTAAGGTCCGTCATGGTTTCAGGATCCAGCTGCAGGCCGAACTCCTGCAGTTTGTCCGAGAGCAGCGGCAGCTGGCTGGGCATCCACATGCCCTCGGTGGAGACAGTTGCGGCGAGGGCCGGTTGCGTGGATTCGGAGCTGGCTTGGTTCGCCGGCGTTGTCTGCCCTGTCTCTGTGGGGCTGCCGTCACAGGCCGCCAGCAATGCGGTGGCAAGGCCAAGCCCGAGTAGATGGCATAACTTGTTATTTTTCACAATCAATCCCTATTGATAACGCTTATGGTGTGAAAGTGGATTGCGGTAGCGGAACCTTACCGCGAGAAAGCCATATTCCCATAAATGGCAGATCGGGAAAACGCAGGAACCGGTAAGAGCTGCTGACTTACCGGTTCCGATATGAGGAAATTATTGCCGCTGTGACCTGTTGGTAGTGGCTGTCATCAAAAATGAAAACGTGGCGTAGCTGACTACTCTCTAGTTACCAGTTACCAGTTACCAGTTGCCAGTTGCCAGTTACCAGTTGCCAGTCTAGCGGTAGACACGACGGCCATGGCGATCGTAGTAATAGTGGCGTTTTTTCTCGCGGTCATAAAGCCAGCCCGCGCCCGCACCAATGATGGCACCGGCTGCGGTGCCACCCGGACGCCCGCCGGAAATGAGGGCACCGGTGACGGCGCCGATACCTGCACCCGTGCCAATCCGGCGGTCGGTATCACTCATATTGGCGCAGCCAGTGGTAAGGCTGCCAGCGAGTACAGTGGCGGAAACCAGTGACGCCAGGCCCGCGCGCTTGAGGGAAAGTTTCATCATCATTACTCCAAATTACTCCTGAGGTTCGACCGTCCTGGCTGTTCGAGACAGGGATTGCCCTGTCGCATAACGAAAGCGCGCGGACAAACACCCTGTCGATTGCATGGCAGCCAATCCATAGCGGGCAAGGAACCAAGGCCCGCGCAACGTGAAAAAGAGTGTATGGTTGTTTCACGCTTTTCCCCATAACGGTTAGTGCGCGGCACTTGCTGAATGGCTCACAGCTGGCCGTGGGCATTTTCTGCTAATGACCTGATGCCGCTACTCATGACTTAGTGCCGCTGCTAGGGTCACAATATGACCGGGAAGATTCAGGAGTTCAGTGATGAGCAAGATGCGGCATAACGAAGAGTCGATTTATTGGTTGTAGAGGTTTGAGTGTGTTTGAAAAACAGGATTTGCTGGACATTGCCCGAGTGCCTATGCCCTTCGGCAAGTATGCGGGTCGTGCGCTGATCGACCTGCCGGAGGAATATCTGCTCTGGTTTAAGAAGAAAGAGTTTCCCGCAGGCCGGCTTGGTTATCTGATGGCCCTGACATTGGAGATCAAAATTGAAGGGTTGGAGGGCTTAATCCGGCCACTGAAAATGAAGGATAAAACTGATCGAGGTCGCTAGAAGCTTGATACTGAGATACTTGGGAGTGTTCAGTCAGTGCGCAGTACCGATTGCGTCATCAGGCGCACTTGCAGCACCTCTGGGCGGTGAGAGGCGGTGAGAGGCGGTAGAGGCGGTAGAGGCGGTAGAGGCGGTAGAGGCGGTGAGAGGGAGTGAGGGCAGTGGAATTGGGAGGCGTGGTTTGCGGAGACGCTACCCATCATTTTTTATAGGCTGCTCCCGGTTTTCATAGCGGCGCAGAGGCTGTTGCAGACTTCACTGTGGGTCAATGGCCTGCGGGATGGCAGCTGGGTTTCCCATTGCCGGGGAAATCTTGTCGACAGATTTCCTCTGCGAACACAGGGGGCTATTGAGCCTGAAAAAAATGTTTTGCCATAGTCGCTTACGCGTTTTGGCCGTTTGGATTACAGCTTGTCCATACTAGACTGGGTAGTGCCTAGGTAAGAAAGCTTTCACGCTGTTTGTAGCGGAAAGCAGCAAGAAGAAGCGGTCCGCAATGGAGCCCGGACAAGACCGTAAATAGGCCCACAGCGGGTGACCACTGGTCTGGAATAGTGACTTCAGCGAGTGAACACGCGGTACTAACGTTCGGACAGCTTAAAGAGAGGGAGCGGTCGAAACGAATTCGGCCGCTATTCTCTTTCTGGTTCTGGTTCTGGTTCTGGTTCTGGTTCTGGTTCTGGTTCTGTCTGACCACTTGCCTAATTCTAAATTCTAGCCCCTAGTTCCTTCAGGCTATCTTCATTTGCCATTTCCATTTCCCATTCTCTAATCGCCTTTGAAATTTTGAGGGATTGAAGGTTAGCTGGTTGGGTGAAGGTTGGCCAAGGTTAGACGAAGGGTTAGGCGAAACAGCATTTCCACCGTAAAGGGTTACCCTGTTCATATTCCCGCTAGAGTTTTTAGGCCGGGTTGCCAGTGAAGAGTATCGAGACGCTGTGCTGAGCGGCATTAGTAGCTATTAGTCATGAGGTGCGGCAGGTGTGCTTATGCTGATTCAGTAATGCGGTTTTCGTTGTGTATGCGGGGGCTGAATGGCAGGAATAAAAAACCCGGCGCAAGGCCGGGTTTTTTGCGACAGTGCGCCGGGATGATCGGCGTTGTCACGACTGGAGATGGGCTGTCTGCTTACTTGCGCTCGTCCAGTGACACGTAATCGCGCTGGGTGTAGCCGGTGTAGAGCTGGCGCGGACGGCCGATCTTGTAGGGGTTGGAGATCATTTCGTTCCAGTGCGCAATCCAGCCGGCGGTGCGACCGGTGGCGAAGATCACGGTGAACATATCGGTGGGGATACCGATTGCCTTCATGATGATGCCGGAGTAGAAGTCCACGTTCGGGTAGAGCTTCTTCTCTACGAAGTACTCGTCTTCCAGGGCGATCTGCTCGAGTCGTTTGGCGATGCGCAGCAGTGGGTCATTCTCTGCACCCATGGCTCCAAGAACCTCGTCGCAGATTCCCTGCATGACGCGGGAGCGCGGGTCGAAATTCTTGTATACGCGGTGGCCAAAGCCCATCAGGCGGAACGGGTCATTCTTGTCTTTGGCGCGCTTGACGAACTCGTCGATACGGCTCTCGTCGCCGATCTCCTGCAGCATGTTCAACACTGCTTCGTTGGCGCCGCCGTGCGCCGGCCCCCAAAGGGCTGCAATACCGGAGGAGATACAGGCGAAGGGGTTGGCACCGGAAGAGCCGGCCAGGCGCACCGTGGAGGTGGAGGCGTTCTGCTCGTGGTCTGCGTGCAGCAGGAAGATGATGTCCATGGCCTTGGCGACGATGGGGTCAATCTTGCTGTCTTCACAGGGGTTGCCGAACATCATGTGCAGGAAGTTCTCAGCGTAACTGAGGTTGTTGTCCGGATACATGAACGGCTGGCCCTTGGAGTGCTTGTAGCACATGGCGGCCAGGGTCGGCATCTTGGCGATCAGGCGGTGCGCAGAGATCTTGCGGTGTTCCGGATCGTTGATGTCCAGCGAGTCATGGTAAAAAGAGGCGAGGGCGCCGACAACGCCACACATCATGGCCATCGGGTGGGCGTCGTAGCGGAAGCCCTTGAAGAAGTTGACGATGGACTCATGCACCATGGTGTGGTTCATGATGGTCTCTACGTACTCTTTCTTCTCCTCGGCATTCGGCAGTTCGCCATGCATCAGCAGGTAGCAGGTTTCCAGGTAGTCGGACTTCTCCGCCAGCTGCTCGATAGGGTAGCCACGGTGGAGTAGCTGGCCCTTGGCGCCATCAATAAAGGTTATCTTGGATTCGCAGGCGGCGGTGGACACAAAACCTGGGTCGTAGGTAAACAAGCCCTTGCCGGTCAGGCTGCCAACATCAACAACATCGGGGCCGAGTGTGCCGGAGAGCACAGGCATCTCAATGGTGCCGTCGATACCGTCGACCGTCAGTTGCGCTTTTTATCGGACATTGCGGACTCCTAAAACTGTTCTTACTCCGCCTGACTCCCTGTCAGTGTGGGCAGTAGCGGGCTTTTGGGCGGGGCCAAACTTAAGTGCCGCGCCCCCAATTGTCAAACTGAAGAGAGCGAATCCGTTGGCAGGATGCTGCAGAATATTCGGTCACGCTGGTGCTGGGAAGGGGAAATAGCAGATTGAGGCGGCTGCTTGCCTCCCTATCTGCGGTTTGATGCATCGGGGGTGTCGCGTTAAAGCGGCCGCAGTTTCATTGTCTTTTGGGGAGCAAATGCCTATAATCCGCGCGGCCTGCGCCAAGGTAAGGCTGCTTTGCGCAAATCTTAATCAGGTTGAGTGTAGGGTGAGCAGCAGGCTATTCGCCCCTCCATTGAAAGCTAACGGGCGCCCGGTCGTTCAGGGCAACAAGGTGTTTTTCCTGTGAACAAAAACAGACCTGTCAATTTAGACATTTCCACTATCAAGCTTCCCGCTACCGCATTGGTTTCCATTCTGCATCGTATTTCCGGCGTGGTGCTGTTCGCCGTGATGGCGCTGTTGCTGTGGATGCTGGGCACCAGCCTGGAGTCCGAGCAGGGCTTTGCAAGTGTAGCCGAGATTTTCAGCAGTGTTCCCGCCAAGATGATTCTTTGGGCTTCCCTCGCTGCGCTCGCCTATCACCTGGTGGCTGGCGTGCGTCATCTATTGATGGATATCGGTATTGGTGAGTCGCTTGAGGGCGGCCTGCGCGGCGCCGTGCTGGTGCTGATCCTGAGTGTAATTCTGATTTTGGCTGTGGGGGTATGGTTATGGTAACCACCGTTACAAGTTTCGGTCGCAGCGGTACTTTTGATTGGCTGTATCAGCGTATTTCTGCGCTGGTGCTCGCGGCATATACCCTCTTTATAGTGGGTTACATTTTTCTGGCTGATGACTTCAGTTATCAGTCCTGGTCTGCGCTGTTTCAGAACTTCTGGGTGCGGACCTTCAGTCTCGTGGCATTGCTGTCCATGGTGGCGCATGCCTGGATTGGTCTCTGGTCTGTTGTGACCGATTACCTCACCAATCGCATGATGGGTCCTAAAGCGACTGTGTTGCGGATCCTGGCCCAGGTAGTGCTGGGCGCAGTTGCCGTGATCTACACGGTGTGGGGCATTCAAATTTTGTGGGGTGTGTAATTTATGGCAAACATGCGAACCATTTCCTTCGATGGGATTGTGATTGGCGGTGGCGGTGCGGGTATGCGCGCGGCCCTGCAGATGGCACAGTCCGGCTTTAAGACTGCGGTAATTACCAAGGTTTTCCCCACCCGTTCGCACACTGTATCCGCTCAGGGTGGTATTACCTGTGCGATTGCCAGTGCCGATCCGCAGGATGATTGGCGTTGGCATATGTACGATACGGTCAAGGGTTCCGACTATATCGGCGACCAGGACGCGATCGAATACATGTGTTCCACCGGCCCCGAAGCCGTTTTCGAACTCGAGCACATGGGTCTGCCTTTCTCTCGTACTGAAAGCGGCCGCATCTATCAGCGCCCGTTCGGTGGTCAGTCCAAGGACTTTGGCCGTGGTGGCCAGGCCGCGCGTACCTGTGCCGCGGCAGACCGTACCGGCCACGCGCTGCTGCATACCCTGTATCAGAACAACGTCAAGAACGAGACCGTGTTCCTGAACGAGTGGTTCGCTGTCGACCTGGTGAAGAATCAGGATGGTGCAGTGGTGGGCGTAATCGCACTCTGCATTGAAGACGGTGAAGTGGTCTTCATTAAGTCCAAGGCCACCGTGCTGGCTACTGGTGGAGCCGGCCGTATCTACGCTTCCACCACCAATGCCCACATCAATACCGGCGACGGTGTCGGTATGGCCCTGCGCGCCGGTTTCCCGGTGCAGGATATGGAGATGTGGCAGTTCCACCCCACCGGTATTTATGGTGCCGGCACTCTGGTAACCGAGGGTTGCCGCGGTGAAGGTGGCTATCTGATCAACAAGGATGGCGAGCGCTTTATGGAGCGTTATGCCCCCAACGCCAAAGACCTGGCTGGCCGCGACGTGGTGGCCCGCTCCATGGTGCTGGAGATTCTTGAAGGTCGCGGCTGCGGCCCCAACGGCGACCATGTCTTCCTGAAGCTCGATCACCTGGGTGAAGAAGTGCTCAACAGCCGCCTGCCGGGTATCTGTGAGTTGTCCAAGACCTTCGCCCATGTGGACCCGGTCAAGGCCCCGATTCCGGTGGTGCCCACCTGTCACTATATGATGGGCGGCATCCCCACCAACGTACACGGCCAGGCTCTGACCCAGGATGCCTCTGGTAACGATCAGGTGATCGACGGTTTCTATGCCTGTGGTGAGGCTGCCTGTGTATCCGTGCACGGCGCCAACCGCCTCGGCGGCAACTCGCTGTTGGATCTGGTGGTGTTCGGCCGCGCTTCCGGTCTGTTCATCGAGCAGTCCCTGCGTGAGGGTATCGAACACCGCGAGGCGTCCGAGTCCGACCTCGAGGCCGCCATGTCGCGCCTGAACCGTCTTGAAAGCAAGAACGACGGTGAGAAAGCCTCCGACCTGCGTCGCGAGCTGCAGACTGTGATGCAGAACCAGTTTGGTGTATTCCGCCGTGGCGACTATATGGCCGATGGTGTTAAGAAGCTGGACGAACTGCGTTCGCGCATCGAAAACGTCCGCCTCGACGACAAGAGCCGCTCGTTCAACACCGCCCGTATCGAGGCGCTCGAGCTGCAGAACCTGCTGGAAGTGGCCGAGTCCACCGCGATCGCCGCGGAAACCCGCACCGAGAGTCGCGGTGCCCACGCCCGCGAGGATTTCCAGGAGCGCGATGACGAAAACTGGCTGTGCCACTCCATCTTCTTCCCGACCGAAAAACGTGTCGGCAAGCGCGCGGTGAACTTCGCACCGACCACCATGGAGGCGTTCGAGCCCAAGGCCCGCACCTACTAAAAGTTTGCAGGGCGAGGATGCGCCCTTCATTCGGAAGCTGACATATGTTGAAAGTAAGCATTTACCGTTACAACCCGGAGACCGACAAGGCTCCCTACATGCAGGATTACGAGCTGGACACCGAGGGTAAGGACCTGATGGTGTTGGATGTGCTCGAGCTGCTGAAAGCTCAGGACTCGACCCTGTCCTACCGTCGTTCCTGCCGTGAAGGTGTGTGTGGTTCCGACGGCATGAATATTTCCGGTCGCAACGGCCTGGCCTGCACCACGCCGTTGTCTGTAGCTGCGCCTAAGGGCAAGCTGGTATTGCGTCCGCTGCCGGGTCTGCCGGTTATCCGCGATCTGGTTGTGGATATGGAGCAGTTCTACGAGCAGTACAAGAAGATTGAACCCTATCTGCAGAATGACTCCCCGGCTCCGGCGATCGAGCGCCTGCAGAGCCCGGAAGAGCGCGAGAAGCTGGACGGCCTGTACGAATGTATCCTGTGCGCCTGCTGTTCCACTTCCTGTCCGTCCTTCTGGTGGAACCCGGACAAGTTTATCGGCCCGGCGGGTCTGCTGCAGGCGTATCGTTTTCTGGCTGACAGTCGCGACACCGCAACTGAAGAGCGCCTGTCCAACCTGGACGATCCCTTCAGCGTGTTCCGCTGTCACGGTATCCAGAACTGTGTGAATGTGTGCCCGAAGGGTCTGAATCCGACCCGGGCCATTGGCCACATTCGCAACATGCTGTTGACCCGCGCCGTTTAAATTCGGCGAAGGTGTCTGAGGGGCGGATTCCCGCCGGCGTAGCCGGGCCGGGAGGCGGTATTTGAGCGACGGCGTCTGAGCCGCTGCCAGAGTTAAAAGGGGAGGTGACTGCGGCACCTCCCCTTTTGTGAGTTGGCTAAAGGGTCGATTCAAGGCAGTGGCGATGGAGGTTTTGTTGCAATCAGGCTTTGGCGCCGGCTGGGAAGGCGCTGGTGTCGCAGTAAGGGGTACAGCTGCGGCAGGCAGGAACTTTGAGAATCGCGGTGTCGACGGGCACTGCAACGAGGTAGGCATCAACATGCACGAAAGCACCATGGAGCAGCTGTGGCGTAGCTCCCATATCTCCGGGGGTAACGCCGCCTACGTGGAGGACCTCTACGAAAGCTATTTGCACGATCCAAGTAGTGTTTCCGAAGAGTGGCGCGATTACTTTGACAGTCTTCCCCGGGTATCCGGTGGTGATGTCTCCCACGAAGCCATCCGCGCTCATTTTGAGCTGCTTGCCAAGAACCGAACCCGCCCGCTGGCAGCTCCCGGTGCCGGTGCCATCAATGTCGAACACGAGCGCAAGCAGGTTCGCGTCCTCCAGCTGATTAATTCCTACCGTCATCGCGGTCACAAAAAAGCCACACTGGACCCGCTGGGTCTGATGGCCCGCGAACAGGTGCCGGACCTGCAGCTGAATTACCACGGGCTCACCGAAGGCGACTTCGACACCACCTTCCAGACCGGCGACCTGTTCTTTGGTCGGGGCGAAGCGACGCTGCGGGAAATCGTAGAGGGGCTAGAGCGCACTTACTGCGGTAACCTCGGTGCGGAGATCATGCATCTCTCGAACCTCGAAGAGCAGCAGTGGTTCCAGCAGCGCCTTGAGCGCAGCCAGGCGCGCCCCAATTTCGGTGCCGATGTGCGCAAGGAAATCCTGCAGCGGCTGTCTGCGGCCGAGGGCCTTGAGCGCCACCTGGATTCCAAGTATCCCGGTACCAAGCGTTTTGGCGTGGAGGGCGGCGAGAGCCTGATCCCGCTGATGGATGCGCTGATCCGCCGCTCCGGCACTTACGGTGTCAAGGAAGTGGTGATGGGCATGGCGCACCGCGGTCGCCTCAATACCCTGGTCAACATCCTTGGCAAGAACCCGGCCGACCTGTTCGAAGAGTTTGAGGGTAAGAAAACCCTCGACACCTCCGGCGATGTTAAATATCACCAGGGCTTCTCCTCCAACGTGATGACTCCGGGCGGTGAGGTGCACCTGGCACTGGCATTTAACCCCTCGCACCTGGAGATCTGTGCTCCAGTGGTGGTGGGCTCTGTGCGCGCCCGTCAGGATCGCCGCGCGGACAAGACCGGCGAGAAGGTGATGCCGATCAATATCCACGGTGATGCCGCTTTCGCCGCACAGGGCGTCGTGCAGGAAACCCTGCAGATGTCCCAGACCCGCGGTTACTACACTGGCGGCAGCATCCATATCGTGCTCAACAACCAGGTGGGCTTTACCACCAACAAGCGCGAAGATGCCCGCTCCACCGAATACTGCACCGATCCCGCCAAGATGATCGATGCCCCGGTGCTGCACGTGAACGGCGACGACCCGGAAACCGTTGTGCTGGCAGCGCTGCTGGCAGTGGATTACCGTTACGAGTTCAAAAAAGACATCGTCATCGATCTGGTGTGTTACCGCCGTCGCGGTCACAACGAGACCGACGACCCGTCCGGTACACAGCCGCTGATGTACCAGGCCATCCGCAAGCACAAGACCACCCGCACCCTGTACGCAGAGAAGCTGGTGGACGAGGGTGTTCTGGACAAGGCCGAGGCCGACAAGCTGGCCAACGACTACCGCGACAAGCTGGACCGGGGCGAAGATGTTGCCACCGGCCTGGTGAAGGAGCCCGATGAGTCCATGTTCGTGGACTGGAGCCCCTACCTCGATCACGACTGGCAAACACCGGCCGATACCGGTTATCCGCTGCCCAAGCTCAAGGATGTCGCCACGCGCATGACCACCGTGCCGGATGGGGTGGTATTGCAGCGCCAGGTCTCCAAAATTTATGAAGACCGTCGCAAGATGGCCGGTGGCGCCCTGCCGCTGAACTGGGGTATGGCCGAAACCCTCGCTTACGGCACACTGCTGGAGCAGGGCTATATGGTGCGCCTGACCGGTGAGGACGTGGGTCGCGGCACCTTCTCGCACCGTCACGCAGTGATCCATAGCCAGAAGGACGGGCAGTCCTATGTGCCGCTGCAACATATGCACGATGGCCAGCCGCAGTTTTATATCTATGACTCGCTGCTGTCTGAAGAGGGTGTGCTGGCCTTCGAATATGGCTATGCGACCACCACGCCCAAGTCCCTGATTATCTGGGAAGCCCAGTTTGGTGACTTCGCCAACGGCGCCCAGGTGGTGATCGACCAGTTCATCACTTCCGGTGAGCACAAGTGGGGTCGTATGTGCGGCCTCGTTATGATGCTGCCGCACGGCTACGAAGGGCAGGGCCCGGAGCACTCCTCCGCCCGTCTCGAGCGCTTTATGCAGCTGTGTGCGGAGCACAATATTCAGGTGTGTAACGCCACCACGCCGGCACAGATCTTCCATCTGCTGCGTCGCCAGGCCATTCGGCCAATGCGGCGTCCGCTGGTGATCATGAGTCCCAAGTGGATCCTGCGTCACAAGCTCGCCACTTCCAGCCTGGACGAACTGGCCAGCGGCCAATTCCACAATGTGATTCAGGACGAAGGTGTCGATCCGGCCAAGGTGAAGCGTCTGATCATCTGCTCAGGCAAGGTTTACTACCACCTGCTCGAAGCGCGCATGGAGCGCGAGCAGGAAGATGTGGCCTTCGTGCGTATCGAACAGCTCTACCCCTTCCCGGACGAGGAGTTCGTTGACGCGGTTTCAGCGTTCAAGAACATCAAGAGCGTCGCCTGGTGTCAGGAAGAGCCGATGAACCAGGGGGCCTGGTATCACAGCCAGCATCATATGCGTCGCCTGCTGTCGGAAACGCATCCCAAGCTGGAACTGGAATATGTTGGCCGACCGGCCTCTGCCGCCCCGGCTGCGGGCTATATGTCGACGCACATGGAAGAGCAGAACAAGTTCATCAACGAGGCGCTGACCGTCAAGTAAATCGGCGGCAGTAATTAGTGAATAGGGCGTTACCAACAGGATGCCCCCAAGAGTCAATCTCAGGAACAGGAACAATGACGATCGAGATTAAAGCGCCAACTTTCCCGGAATCCGTACAGGATGGCACTGTAGCCACCTGGCATAAGAAACCTGGAGAGGCTGTCTCCCGCGATGAATTGATCGTGGATATCGAAACCGACAAGGTTGTCCTGGAGGTGGTGGCACCTGCCGACGGCGCCCTTAGCGAAATCATCAAGGATGAGGGCGACACGGTCCTCTCCAATGAGGTGATCGCCAAGTTTGAGGAAGGCGCCGCTGGTGGCGAGTCCAAGGATAATGGCGGACAGGTTGAAGCCAAGGCGGAAGAGGCTGTGGCCGCAAGCGGCGCTGGCGAACAGCTGGTGAATCCGGCGGCGCGCAAGCTGGCTGAAGAAAAGGGCGTTGACTTGAGCAAGCTCGAGGGCTCTGCCAAAGGTGGCCGCATCACCAAGGAAGATGTCCTGAAAGCGGAGAAGGCGCCCGCTGCAGCCGCTCCGGCTGCCGCTGTTGCAGAAGTGGCCGTTGCCGCCGGCGAGCGGGTTGAAAAGCGCGTGCCCATGACCCGTATGCGCAAGCGCATTGCCGAGCGCCTGCTCGATGCCTCCCAGTCCACGGCCATGCTCACCACTTTTAATGAAGTGAACATGAAGCCGATCATGGACCTGCGCTCGAATTACAAGGACCTGTTCGAGAAGGTCCACAATGGCACTCGCCTGGGCTTTATGGGCTTCTTTGTGAAGGCCGCAGTTGAAGCGCTGAAGCGTTACCCTGCAGTCAACGCTTCCATTGATGGCGATGACATCGTCTATCACGGTTATCAGGATATCGGTGTTGCGGTTTCCTCCCCCAAAGGTCTGGTCGTGCCGATCCTGCGCAACGCCGAGAACATGGGCCTGGCGGATATGGAAAACAATATCCGTGACCTGGGTCTGCGTGCCCGCGACGGCAAGCTGTCCATCGACGAAATGACCGGTGGCACCTTCACTATCACCAACGGTGGTGTGTTCGGTTCCCTGTTGTCCACGCCGATTCTGAACCCGCCGCAGACGGCGATCCTGGGTATGCACAAAATTCAGGAGCGCCCGATGGCGGTTGATGGCAAGGTGGAAATCCTGCCGATGATGTACCTGGCGTTGTCTTATGACCATCGTCTGATCGACGGTAAAGAAGCCGTCGGCTTCCTGGTGGCGATCAAGGAAATGATCGAGGATCCGGCGCGTATCCTGCTGGAAGTTTAAGTACGCGATACAACCTGTCATGCGGGAGCTTTGCTCCCGCTGCAATCCTGAACACACGAATATCTGGAACTGACCATGTCGGAAAAATTTGACGTAATCGTAATTGGCTCCGGTCCGGGGGGTTACGTAGCGGCGATTCGCGCTGCCCAGCTCGGCCTGAAGACCGCCTGTGTGGAAAAGTGGAAGAACAAGGAAGGCAAGGGTGTGAATGGCGGCACCTGCCTGAACGTCGGCTGCATTCCTTCCAAGGCTCTTCTGGACAGCTCCTGGAAATACCACGAGGCCAAAGACGGCTTTGACATCCACGGCATCGAGACCAAGAGCGTCAAGATGGATGTGCCCAAGATGATCGAGCGCAAGGACGACATCGTCAAAAAACTGACCAGCGGTGTTGCCGGTCTGTTTACTGCCAATAAGGTGACTTCCATTTGGGGCAGCGGCAAGCTGCTGGCCAATAAGAAAGTGGAAGTGACCGATGACGAGGGCAACACCACCGTATACGAAGCCGAGAATATTATCCTCGCTTCCGGTTCCGTGCCCGTGAACATCCCGCCGGCCCCGGTGGATGACAAGATTATCGTCGACTCCACAGGCGCGCTGGAATTCCCGCAGGTGCCAAAGCGTTTGGGTGTGATTGGTGCGGGCGTGATTGGTCTCGAACTGGGTTCAGTCTGGAGCCGTCTCGGTTCCGACGTTGTGGTTCTGGAAGCGCTGGATGACTTCCTTGCCATCTGGGACAAGCAGATCGCCAAAGAAGCGCAGAAAACCTTCAAAAAACAAGGCCTGGACGTTCGCCTGTCCTGTCGTGTGACCGGCTCTGAAGTCAAAAAAGACGAAGTCGTTGTCACCTACGAAGACAAGGATGGCAAAGAGCATCAGGAAACCTTCGACCGCCTGATCGTATGCGTGGGTCGTCGTCCCTACACCGAGGGGCTGCTGTCCGGCGATGCCGGTGTAAAACTGGACGAGCGCGGTTTCATCTATGTCAACGATCTGTGCATGACCTCCGCACCGGGTGTCTGGGCTATCGGTGACGTAGTGCGTGGCCCGATGCTTGCGCACAAGGCATCTGAAGAAGGTGTGGTAGTCGCCGAGCGCATCGCCGGCCAAAAGCCGATGATGAACTACGATGTGATCCCGAATGTGATCTACACCCATCCGGAAATCGCTTCCGTTGGTCGCACTGAAGAGCAGGTGAAGGCCGACGGCGAGCCCTACAATGTAGGCGTCTTCCCGTTTGCGGCCTCCGGTCGCGCCATGGCCGCCAACGATACCGGTGGTATGGTCAAAATCATCGCCCACGCCGAGACTGACCGTGTGCTGGGTGCGCATATTATCGGCCCGTCTGCTGCCGATCTGGTTCAGCAGGTGGCGATCGCGATGGAATTCGGTTCCAGTGCGGAAGATATCGGCATGACTGTCTTCGGTCACCCGACCCTGTCCGAAGCGGTTAAGGAAGCTGCGCTCGCAGTCAACGGTCACGCGATCCATATCGCCAACCGCAAGAAGCGCAAGTAAGAGTCAGGAAGCAGGGCGAACTTCATGTTCGCCCCGTCTTGTTCGGGCGGGCTGAAAGGCAGGATCCATTCCGGTGGGCCTGCCTTTGCGTCATTCGCGGCGAGTGCCCGCCCATCATGGTTACGGGAGAGGGACTACCCGACCCCTAATTTTTCAAAAGTGAATTGGTATCAACTATGAACTTGCATGAGTATCAGGGCAAACAACTGTTTGCAGCATACGGATTGCCGGTTTCCAAAGGCATAGCAGCGGAAACCCCGGCAGCGGCAGCAGCGGCGGCAGATGAAATCGGTGGCGACAAGTGGGTGGTAAAAGCCCAGGTACACGCCGGTGGTCGCGGCAAGGCCGGCGGTGTAAAGCTGGTGGATTCCAAGGCGGAAATTCAAGCGTTCGCCGAGAAGTGGCTGGGCGAGCGTCTGGTAACCTATCAGACAGACGAAAACGGTCAGCCGGTCTCCCGTATTCTGGTTGAGAGCTGCACCGACATCGCTCAGGAACTGTACCTGGGCGCTGTGGTAGATCGTTCTACCCGTCGCATCGTGTTTATGGCCTCCACCGAAGGTGGTGTCGAGATCGAAAAGGTTGCGGAAGAGACTCCGGAGAAAATCCTCAAGGCCACTATCGATCCGCTGGTAGGCGCTCAGCCTTACCAGGCTCGCGAGCTGGCTTTCAAACTGGGCCTCAACCCGACCCAGGTAAAGCAGTTCACCAAGATCTTCCTCGGCCTCGCCAAGATGTTCGAAGAGAAAGATCTGGCCCTGCTGGAAATCAACCCGCTGGTTATCACCGACGAAGGCAACCTGCACTGTCTGGATGCCAAGGTCGTAATCGACAGCAACGCGCTGTACCGTCACGCCGACCTGCGTGAAATGCACGACCCCAGTCAGGAAGATCCCCGCGAAGCACATGCCGCCCAGTGGGATCTCAACTATGTTGCGCTGGATGGCAATATCGGCTGCATGGTCAACGGCGCGGGTCTGGCCATGGGCACCATGGACATCGTCAACCTGCACGGCGGCAAGCCAGCCAACTTCCTGGACGTTGGTGGCGGCGCGACCAAGGAGCGTGTGATCGAGGCGTTCAAGATCATCCTGTCCGATGAAAATGTAAAAGCCGTTCTGATCAACATCTTCGGCGGCATCGTGCGCTGCGACATGATCGCTGAAGGCGTTGTCGGCGCGGTGAAAGAAGTGGGCGTGAAAGTTCCCGTCGTGGTGCGCCTGGAAGGCAACAACGCAGACCTGGGCGCCAAGGTACTGAGCGAAAGCGGTCTGAACATTATCGCGGCCACCAGCCTGACCGACGCGGCTCAGCAAGTGGTTAAAGCGGCGGAGGGTAAATAATCATGTCCGTACTGATTAACAAAGATACCAAGGTCATCTGCCAGGGCTTCACCGGCTCCCAGGGTACCTTCCACTCCGAGCAGGCCATCGCCTACGGCACCAAGATGGTTGGCGGTGTTACTCCGGGTAAAGGCGGCCAGGAACATCTCGGTCTGCCGGTATTCAATACCGTGAAGGAAGCCGTGGAAGCGACCGGTGCGGAAGCTTCCGTGATCTACGTCCCGGCCCCTTTCTGCAAGGACTCCATCCTCGAAGCCGCCAATGCCGGCATCAAGCTGGTGGTCTGTATCACTGAAGGCATTCCGACTCTGGACATGCTGGACGCGAAGGTGAAGTGTGACGAGCTGGGCGTGCGCCTGATCGGCCCGAACTGCCCGGGCGTTATCACTCCCGGCGAATGCAAGATCGGCATCATGCCGGGTCATATCCACAAGCCGGGTAAAGTGGGCATTGTTTCCCGATCTGGCACCCTGACCTACGAAGCCGTCAAGCAGACTACCGATTACGGCTTCGGCCAGTCCACCTGTGTCGGTATCGGCGGTGACCCCATTCCCGGTTCCAACTTCATCGACATTCTGGAAATGTTCGAGAAGGACCCGCAGACCGAAGCGATCGTGATGATCGGTGAGATCGGCGGTACCGCGGAAGAAGAGGCTGCGGCCTACATCAAGGAAAACGTCACCAAGCCGGTGGTTTCCTATATCGCCGGTGTGACCGCTCCTCCCGGCAAGCGTATGGGCCACGCCGGTGCGATCATCTCCGGTGGCAAGGGTACCGCTGACGAGAAGTTCGCCGCGCTGGAAGACGCCGGTGTTAAAACCGTCCGCTCCCTGGCCGATATCGGCAGTGCACTGAAGGAAGTTACCGGCTGGTAATTCGCCGTTGATTTCACGCACAAAAAAGGCTGCCCTAAGGCAGCCTTTTTTGTGTCTGTTCGCTAGGTAAAAAGCCGCTCTCAGTCACCGGCAGACAGGAGCGTATTGCCTCAAGGAACTACAGTGGCTGGATATGGCGACACTGTGGAAGTGCTTACTGGCCTGCGCCATGAAATCTATGCGATAACAACCGATACCATTGCGTTTGGCAGGGTTGGCAGTGTCTTTCTGCGCGGCGAGGAGGTCGTGTGAATAGAGTCGCGGGAGAAGGCGGTAAACCCTAGCGGGTTGAAATCAGGCCGACCAAAGTCAATCCGCGAGAGTAAACCTGTGGGGGTAGGTGGGTGAGCGAAGAGGGTGTAGAGGGTGTAAAGAGTTCGAGAGAGTAGAAAAAGTAGAGAAGCGGAGAGGGTTGAGGCTAGAACGATAGGTGTAAAGGGGAGGCGGGCAGTCTACTGTGGCTTGTGTGACGTAACAACCACTGACCGATATCAGCCACTATCCACCGCCCCCAACAACGACGAATAACCAGCATTAACTATTAATAGCGAAGGGCGGTTACTTACAATCGGCATCAGCGGCTGCCAGCCGCTAACCAGTAACTGCTGCATGATTCTTATCCTCCTCCCATGGGGATTGCCAACAGGACTCGGCTTTGACCAGGAAACTTATACTGATTGCGGCACTCGTTGCGCTTGCAGCGAGCTTTTTCTTTTTCGATCTCAATGACTGGTTGACCTTGGCACACTTGAAGGCGGGGCAGATCCAGTTTCAGGCCTGGCAGGAGGAGCGGCCATTATTGGTTGGGCTGTTTTTTACGCTCCTGTATATCCTGGTAACGGGATTGTCGCTGCCGGGTGCGGCAATCATGTCGCTGGCGGCCGGGGCATTGTTTGGCCTGGCCTGGGGCACCCTGATTGTCTCTTTTGCCTCCAGCATCGGTGCCACGGTGGCCTTTCTGGTGGCCCGCTATCTGCTGCACGATTGGGTGCAGCATCGCTTTGGCGAGCGGCTGCAGACGATTAATCAAGGGGTGCAGCAGGAGGGGCCTTTTTATCTGTTCGCGCTGCGTCTGGTGCCGCTGTTTCCGTTTTTTATCATCAATGTCCTGATGGGGCTGACCCGTATCCGCCCCTGGACTTTTTACTGGGTGAGCCAGGTCGGCATGCTGCCGGCTACCGTGGTTTATGTGAATGCAGGTACCCAGCTGGCCAGTATCGACAGCCTTAGCGGAATCCTTTCTCCGGGGCTGATTCTTTCCTTTGTTCTGCTGGGGGCCTTTCCACTGCTGGCCAAGAGGACACTGCGGGCTATCAAGCGCTATAAGTCGGTGAAGGAGGGGTAGTCGATGAATAGGCCAAAACAGTTTGATCGCAACCTGATCGTTATTGGCGCCGGTGCGGCCGGGCTGGTGAGCGCCTACATCGCTGCGGCGGTGAAGGCGAATGTGACACTGATCGAAGCGGGCCAGATGGGGGGGGATTGCCTTAATACCGGTTGTATTCCCAGCAAGGCACTGATTCGCTGCGCGCGTATGGCCCAGCAGGCCCGTGGGGCGGCTCGATTCGGGGTGGGCCTGCCGGAGCCTGAAATCGATCTCCCCACAGTGATGAAACATGTGCGGGAATCCATCGAGGCCATTGAGCCAAACGATAGTATCGAGCGCTACAGCGGGCTTGGTGTCGAGGTACTGCAGGGCTATGCCAGGCTGCGCGACCCCTGGACTGTGCAGGTACGCATGAACGATGGCAGTGAGCAGGTGCTCACTGGCCGCGCGATTGTGCTGGCCACCGGCGCCGTTCCGGTGGTGCCACCGCTGCCCGGCCTGCAGCAGGTGTCCTATGTCACCAGCGAAACCCTCTGGGGCCGCTTGGCGCAGTTGCCGCGCGTCCCTGCAAAGCTCTTGGTGTTGGGAGGTGGGGCTATCGGCTGTGAACTGGCGCAGGCGTTCTGTCGTCTCGGCGCCAGTGTCACACTGGTGGAGAAAGCACCGCGCCTGCTGCCCGCCGAGGATGAGCCCATTTCGGAAGTTGTCACCGAGGCCCTGCTGAGTGAAGGTGTCGCTGTACTGACCGGCACCGAGGCGCAGCGATTCGAGGCGGACACAGCGCGGCAAGGTGCCGGCACGGCGGTGGTGAAATCCGTACAGGGTGAGCGAACACTCGCTTTCGATCTGTTGCTGCTGGCGCTGGGGCGCCGTCCGTATATCCAGGATTTAGGTTTGCAGGAACTGGGGCTTGTGGACGACGATGGGCGCTTGCAGACCGATGCCTGCTTGCGCACGAAATATCCGCATATCCTGGCGGCGGGCGATCTCGTTGGCCCCTACCGATTCACCCATATGGCGTCCCACCAGGCCTGGTATGCGGCGGTCAACGGCCTGTTTGGTGATCTGAAGAAATTCTCCGTGGATTATTCTGTGGTGCCGAGAGCCGTGTTTGTGGACCCGGAAGTGGCCGGTGTCGGGCTCACCGAAGTGCAGGCCCGGGAGCGGGGCATTGCCTATGAGCTCACCTGTTATGAATTGAGGGAGCTGGATCGGGCTATTGTCGACGGCAGTCGGAGCGGCTTTGTGAGGGTGCTGACCGCAAAGGGCAAAGACCGGATTATCGGCGCATCGATTGTGGGGGAGAACGCCGCCGAAATGATCGCCGAGCTTGTGCTGGCCATGAGACACGGTCTGGGAATGAACAAGCTGCTGGGGACTATCCACACTTACCCCACCATGATGGAGGCCAACCGTTTTGCCGCCGGGGCCTGGAAGAGGGCGAATGCGCCTAAGAAAACCTTAAAGCTGCTGGAATGGTTTCACCGCTGGCGCCGTGGCTAGAACGGCGGGGTGGATGGGCTGGTTGGGTCGGGCGTGCCGAATGGGGCTGAATAGATAAGTTGGTCCGGGAGCGGTGCCGACGCCGGGTCGGCTCAAAGGGCGGAAGCGGCGGCAGCCTCCACGGAGGGCGAATTATCCGCCAGTGCCTCTTCGGCTATGCGCTCGGCTTCAGCCTCGGCCAGACGCTGCTCCTCGATGCGACTGCTCCAGCTTAACAGCGCCTGATAGTGACGGATGTTCTGCACATAGGTCACCGGCTCCCAGCCGCGAGCGTAGCCGTGCTTGGTCTGTTTGTAGTATTGGCGCTTGGCCAGTAGCGGCAGGCGCTCGCGCACATCGGTCCAGCGATCCGGGTTGCCGCCGGATTTTTCAGTCAGGATGCGCGCGTCCTCGAGGTGGCCGTAGCCCACGTTGTAGGCCGCCAGTGCCATCCAGGTGCGGTCGGGCTCGCGGATGCGCTCGGGCAGTTTTTCCCGGATCTGCACTATGTAGCGGGCTCCCCCTTCAATACTCTCCCGGGGGTCGAGGCGATTGACCCCCAGTTCCTTGGCGGTAGTCCGGGTCAGCATCATCAGTCCGCGCACACCGGTGCGGGATCTGGCGCGCGGGTTCCAGTGGGATTCCTGATAGCTGAGTGCGGCGAGAAGGTGCCAGTCGAGATCATGCTGTTCGGCCACTTCCTGCATAATCTCGCGCCACTTGGGAAGGCGCTCGCGGGTGCTTCTGGCAAAAGTCTTGGCCCCGCCGGGGTTCAGCTCGCTGACATGGCCGAAGAATTTTTCCCGCAGTTCCGCCAGCATGCCACTGGTATTGGCGCGCAGCATAAATTGCCGCGCGGCTAGATACAGGCTGTCGTCACTGCCTTTGGGAAAGGCCCAGGCGACGGGCTGAAACTGGGTGAGGTTGAAGGCCAAATGGATATTGGCAAACAGGCCCCGGTGGACGGCGTAGGCGTTTGAATCAACCAGGGCGTAATCGAACTCCCCCTGGTCCACCATTTCCATCAGTTCTACCGCATCCACGTCGCTGATTTCTTCCCAGCGCAGGCCGGGGTAGCGCTGGGAGAGGCGCTTGAGTTCTTCGGCGTGGGCGCTGCCGGCGAGTACGGCCAGCGTTTTGCCTTCGAGATCCTTGATGCCGCTTGGGCGTTCCTCTCCCAAACGGTATATGACCTGTTGGCGAATCTCGAAATAAGAAGGGGTGAAGCGTACCTGCTCACGGCGTGCCTTGGTTACCGTCAGGCCGGCGGCGGCAAGGTGTGCGCCTTCGTCCGGGTCCGTCAGGCGCCCAAACATATGGTCGAGATCGTGGGCATCGCGGATTTTCAGCGTCACACCCAGCTCGTCGGCGAAGGCCTTGAGCATGTCGTACTCGAAACCGGTACGGTTGCCACTGGCATCTTCGTAATAGGTGGTGGGTCCGTTCTGGGACAATACGACCAGTTTGCCGGAGGTCTTGACGCGTTCGAGGGTGGTGGGCGCCTTGCTGGCCACCATCAGCGACGCACAGCAAGCGAGCGCCAGGCCTTTGGCGAGGCGGCGGCTGTAACGCAGCATACGGCTTTTCATGATCATACGCGTCCCCTTTGAGTCCCTTACCTTTCGTTAATCCCTTATACCTCTCGTTAGTCCCTTACCTCTGTACCCTTGTCCCCGATGGCTTGTTGATGGTTGTTACTTTGACGGTTCTGAGTAGTTATTACGTTGATGTTTGTCAGTGGCTGTGACTTTCATGAATATTTCATGCCTGGATATATCACGGGTTTTGTTTCCCGGCACCGGCTACGCCCCTGCCTACTGACTCATTATGTGAGCGATATGACTGTGGGCACTATCTTTACTCTCAGCACTATCTGTGCGGTGCTGCTGTACTGCCTGCCTGCATGAACTGTCTGTCTCACAATGCTCGCGCTGGTGCGGGCTTTTCCCGAGGAGCCGTCCAAGCTTCTTGCCGCTGGGGTTCTGGTCATGCGCTCTCTTCAGGGCATCTGATCAGGTCTCAGGTCATCTGAACAGATCACAGGCTGCGCCGGTCAAAAGGTGGCCAATTCTACCTCAAGGGGTCTTGGCTGCCTAATCGGGCAGCCGCGGCTTGGCCGATTGAACGACGACCTCTGGCTTAGCTCCCTACCGTTCAATATGAGGGCTCAGGCCCACAGGTCAAGTTTAGCCCGGCCCGCTAGACTGAAAGGACGCCGGCATGAAATAGGTGCCAGTTTCACCGGTTACACTGTCGGTGGGGCGTCCGGCAAATTTACCGCGCCCCAAAGGGGCGGGGCAGTGTTGGAGCGGCGTGGCTTCGGGTACAATTGCGCCCTCTCCAATTCCCGGGGGTTGCGCAATAATTCTGCAGCGCGGTTCCCCAAGTTCAGACAAGAGGCAAACTCCCGCGATGCTAGTTCTGCGTGGTGCTCCCGCACTGTCGAAATTCCGCCATCAAAAGTTACTCAGCCAGCTGCGCGCGCTGCAGCCCGCGATTGAAGACGTGTACGCCGAGTTCGTGCATTTCGCGGACAGCGACAAGCTTGACGACAAGGAGCGCGCACTGCTGGAGCGGTTGCTGCAGTACGGCCCCACCGAGGAAAAACACGATCCCCAGGGCGAGCTGCTGTTGGTGGTGCCACGCCCGGGCACCATTTCCCCCTGGTCCTCCAAGGCGACAGACATCGCGCACAACGCCGGTCTGACCGACATCCACCGCCTGGAGCGGGGTGTCGCCTATTACCTTACCGGGGTCGAGTTAACCGAAGCTGAACGCCAGGACCTGGCCTCGCAGTTGCACGACCGCATGGTGGAAAGTGTCTTTTCCGACCTGGGTGAGGCGCAGCAGCTGTTCAAGGAAGAAAAGGCCCGCCAGATGACCTCCGTCGACGTGCTCGGTGGTGGCCGCAGTGCACTGGAACAGGCCAACGTAACCCTCGGTCTGGCCCTGGCGGATGACGAAATCGAATACCTGCTGACCAGTTTTGAAGAACTGGAGCGCAACCCCACCGATGTCGAGCTGATGATGTTCGCGCAGGCGAACTCGGAGCATTGCCGCCACAAAATCTTCAATGCCAGCTGGACCATCGATGGTGTAGATCAGGACCTGTCGCTGTTCGCGATGATCCGCAATACCTATCAGAAGGGCGGTGACAATGTGCTGTCCGCATACTCGGACAACGCCGCAGTGGTGGTGGGTTCCGAGGCCGGCCGTTTCTACCCGGACCCGGAAACCAAGGAGTACGGCTTCAGCCATGAGGCCATCCACCTGCTGATGAAGGTGGAGACCCACAACCACCCCACCGCCATCGCGCCCTTCCCGGGGGCCGGTACCGGCGCCGGCGGTGAAATCCGCGATGAGGGCGCTGTCGGTCGCGGCTCCAAGCCCAAGGTCGGTTTGACCGGCTTCACCGTCTCCAACCTGCAGATCCCCGATTACCTTCAGCCCTGGGAAGTGAATTACGGCAAGCCTGAGCGCATCGTTACCGCGCTGGACATCATGATCGAGGGCCCCATCGGCGGTGCCGCCTTTAACAACGAATTTGGCCGCCCGAACATTTGCGGCTATTTCCGCACTTTTGAAGAGGACTTCGACGGCGAGCGGCGCGGCTACCACAAGCCGATTATGCTCGCCGGCGGCTACGGCAATATCCGCGAAGAGCATATCGACAAGCCCGAGTTCAAGCCCGGCGCCAAGCTGGTGGTGCTGGGTGGCCCGGCAATGCTGATCGGCCTCGGTGGCGGCGCCGCCTCCAGTATGGCCAGCGGCAGCAGTTCCGAGGACCTGGATTTCGCATCCGTGCAGCGTCAGAACCCGGAGATCGAGCGCCGCTGCCAGGAGGTCATCGACCAGTGCTGGCAGTTGGGGGGCAAGAACCCCATCGCCTTTATCCACGATGTGGGCGCCGGCGGCCTGTCCAATGCCTTCCCCGAGCTGGTGAAAGACGGTGGCACCGGTGGCAGCTTCGAGCTGCGCAATGTGCCCTCCGACGAGCCGGGTATGAGCCCGCTGGAGATCTGGTGTAACGAATCCCAGGAGCGCTATGTGCTGGCGGTCATGCCGGAGGACCTGGAGCGTTTTGAAAAGATCTGTGCCCGCGAGCGCTGCCCCTTCGCGGTGGTGGGCGAGGCCACTGAAGACAAGCACCTGCTGCTGAACGACAAGAAGTTCAACAGCAAACCCGTGGACTTGCCCATGTCGGTGCTGTTCGGCAAGCCGCCGAAAATGCATCGCACCGCGGAAAAGCGCGAGGTGGAAACTGCGGCGTTTGAGACCTCTGATATCGACCTCAATGAAGCTGTGGAGCGTGTGCTCCGTCTGCCCACCGTGGCCAGCAAGAACTTCCTGATCACCATCGGCGACCGCAGCGTAACCGGCATGGTATCCCGCGACCAGATGGTGGGCCCCTGGCAGGTGCCGGTGGCCGACTGCGCGGTAACCACCGTGGCTTACGACAGCTACGCCGGCGAGGCGATGTCCATGGGCGAGCGCACCCCGGTGGCGCTGCTGGATGCGCCCGCATCCGGTCGCCTGGCGGTAGGTGAGGCGATTACCAATATCGCCAGCACCCGTATCCGTCAGCTGTCTGATATCAAACTCTCCGCCAACTGGATGTGTGCCGCCGGCCACCCGGGTGAAGAGGAAAAGCTCTACCGCACCGTGCAGGCGGTGGGCATGGAGCTGTGCCCGGAGCTGGGCATTACCATCCCCGTGGGCAAAGACTCCATGTCCATGCGCACGGCATGGGATGACAGCGGGGTTGAGAAGTCTGTGACCGCGCCACTGTCGCTGGTTATCTCCGCTTTCTCGCCGGTAACCGATGTGCGCAAGACGGTCACCCCGCAGCTGAAGCCGGGCCAGGACAGTGAGCTGATCCTGGTGGATCTGGGGGCGGGCCGAAACCGCCTGGGTGGTTCCTGTCTGGCGCAGGTTTACAACCAGTTGGGCGACAAACCCGCGGACCTGGACGATGCCGGGCGCCTGCGCGCCTTTTTCGAGGTTATCCAGCAGGCGCTGGAAGAGGGCATCCTCCTCGCTTACCACGACCGCTCCGATGGCGGTCTGTTCGTGACGCTGGCGGAGATGTGCTTTGCTGGTCGCGTGGGGGTGGATGTCGATATTTACGAGTTGGGCGAAGACCCCATCGCCGCACTGTTCAGCGAGGAGCTGGGCGCGGTGCTGCAGGTGCCGGTCAACGAAGCCGAGATGCTGGTGCAGCGTCTGGGTGAAATGGGTGTGCCGGCGCATCAGATCGGCTGCCTGAACCGGGACGAGACCCTGCGCATCACCCGTCAGGGCAATAAGCTGTTCAGCCGCTCCCGGGCAGAGCTGCAGCAGATCTGGTCGGAGACCAGCTACCGTATTCAGGCGCAGCGTGACAACGCCGACTGTGCGGCTCAGGAATTTGCAGCCATCACTCGGGATGACCCGGGCCTGTCCGTGAACCTGACCTACGATCTCAACGAGGATATCGCCGCGCCCTATATCAACAAGGGGGTGCGACCCAAGGTGGCCATCCTGCGCGAGCAGGGTGTCAACAGCCAGGTAGAGATGGCGCACTCCTTCCACCGCGCCGGTTTCAACGCGGTGGATGTGCACATGAGCGATATCCTCGCTGGCCGGGTGACTCTCGATGAGTTCAAGGGACTGGTGGGTTGTGGTGGCTTCTCTTACGGTGACGTCCTCGGTGCCGGCGAGGGCTGGGCCAAGACCATCCTGTTCAACGGTCGCGCGCGGGACCAGTTCGAGAGCTTCTTCAACCGCAGGGAAACCTTTGGACTGGGCGTGTGTAATGGCTGCCAGATGTTCTCCGTGATCAAGGAACTGATCCCGGGCGCCAGTCACTGGCCGCGTTTTGTGCGCAACCTGTCCGAGCAGTACGAGGCGCGGTTCGCGCTGGTGGGTGTGGAGGAGACCCCTTCAGTGCTGTTCAAGGGCATGGCCGGCTCCTGGATGCCGGTGGCGGTCGCCCACGGCGAGGGGCGGGTGGAATTCCCCGATCAGCAGGCGCTGGAAGCCTGTGAGCAATCCGGCACCATCGCCATGCGTTACCTCAACAACCAGCAGAAGATCACCGAAATGTATCCGGCCAACCCCAATGGCTCGGTGAACGGTATCACCTCGCTCTGTTCCGAGGATGGCCGCGTGACCATCATGATGCCGCACCCGGAACGTGTCGCCCGTGCTGTCAGCAACAGCTGGCACCCGGACGACTGGCAGGAGGATTCCGGCTGGATGCGTCTGTTCCGCAACGCCCGCGTGTTTGTGGACTGAGCCAGCCCACGGCTGATAACACAAAAAAGCCCGCACAGTGTTGCGGGCTTTTTTGTGTCCGCCGGCTGTCTGTTTCTACCTGCCGAAGGCTCTTTATCCCCGCTGAGGGCTCTCCCCCCACTAAAGGCGGTTTACCCGCTGCAGGCTTTTCTCTCTCGCTGAAGGCGCTTGCCTGCTGAGTTCCCTATACCCACCGAGGGTTCTGACCATCCGATGAAGGCTCATTTTTCACGCTAAAGACTTCCTGAAGGTTGGCTGCCTCTGGCAGGGGAGGCCGAACAGGGGAGGTTGCAAATTTCTGTTGAAGCGGTAGCCCTGGCACTGTCTGTTGGATGGCGGGCTTTTACCTGTCTGTCATTACCATTGATTTCTGGGCATTAGTGGGCATTAATTAGTGGGCGAGTGTGTCAGTAGCATCGCCCCTGGCGTTCACTTTATTTGGTGGCAGTCTTCCAGCCGGCCCGGCAATTGCCGGATTCCCTGCTAAGCTGAAAGATGGACTGACAATAAAATGCAGCGTATGAAGCAGGTCAAAGAGTTTGGTGACGGGTTTGGTGCTAGATTTAGCGATAGGTTTGGCGGCGCAACCTTGCGCGGGCTGGCCTTAGCTGGCAAGCCAGCTAGAGCGGTACGGCCGTCTGCTTTCTCTTCTTTCTTACATCCTGCTCATCCATCCCATCTAACCTGCGCCCATTGCTTTCCTCAATCTAACGCCAGTGTAAATCCGGCCACCTCTTTCTATACCAGCGTCTATACCCGCGCCCGCAAACAGAGTCGGCCAATTGCGCTGGCTTGCCCGAGAGAACAGGTGCCGCGAAGTGCGCATTGGTGGCAGTCAAATACTGGCCCAACGAAAACATTGAAATCTGTGCTGTACACCCTTTTTCACCCTGACCACAGGCAGAGACCAAGCAAAGGAGGTTGTTATGGCTTACAACGAAGATCTGGTCGAGAAAGTACGCGAGCTACTGCAGGATAATGATGGCTTGACCGAGAAGCAGATGTTTGGCGGCCTCGCTTTTATGTTGAACGGCAACATGGCCTGCGGAGTGGTGGGCGAGGAGCTGATGGTTCGCGTCGGGCCTGACAATTACCAGGCGGCGCTGGGCGAAAGGTACACCCGCCCGATGGACTATACCGGCAGGCCACTAAAGGGCATGGTGTATGTCGAGGAGGATGCCATCGCGGCCGACCTGGATAACTGGGTCAGTCGCGGTGCCGAGTTTGCAGGCTCTCTGCCTCCCAAGTAATCGCTCTCTGACCCGCAACAGGTCTCAATACCCCATCGGCAGTACTGGGGGGTTGCTGCCCGTGTCATCCAGCCCATCCGGCATGCTCCGCCATAAGCCGTTAAACCGCCGTCGGTCACCCAATGATGGCGGGGCCACATTAAACTGAGAGATGTCAGTGGCGAATGCCCGTGACTGTTACTTGTGCCGAGACTCCCGACACAAAGTACCTGTTAGTAACCATCTAGGGAAGCTCTGAACAACTCATGAATTTCCACGCCGCTCTCCGAATCCTCTATTTATTGGCTTCTGGGGTGGAAACCCCCTGTGTATTCCTCTGTTTTCCGTCTGGAATTTGCTTTTCAGCAAA
>NZ_BAABRT010000028.1:0-33218 GCF_039545115.1 Microbulbifer aestuariivivens
CTTTACCAATCTGCTGCGGGCAGATTCATATAGGACGACATAACGGGATAACTCCGCCTGGAGTTTGCTGAAAAGCAAATTCCAGACGGAAAACAGAGGAATACACAGGGGGTTTCCACCCCAGAAGGCAATAAATAGAGGCTTCGGAGAGCGGCGTGGAAATTCATGAGTTGTTCAGAGCTTCCCTAGCCGGGTATATGCGGCCTGCATGGTGCAGCGGTGAGTGCCCCTGACGCTGAGTGGTTCTGGCGGCATGCCGCCATCGGCTCCGCACGATGGTGGCGAGTATTACTGGCGCTTCGTTGCTGATTCTGACTGTGCAGCGGTGACAGTCGCGGGGGGGGCGTGGGATGTACTTGGCTCAGGCCTTAAAGGCCTTAAACGAAAAAAGCCCGCAGTTGCGGGCCTTTCTGTTTGGTACCAGAGGCCGGACTCGAACCGGCACGCTTTTAAGGGCGGGGGATTTTGAATCCCCTGTGTCTACCAATTTCACCACTCTGGCAGCGTCTGGAGGCATGGTATCGGGTGCCTCATACAGGTGGGTGATTATAGCGATGGCCCGGTGCCGGTCAACCGGATTTGGCGCTTGGGCGGGTTTCCGTTAATCTTCGCGGCCGATTTTCAACCTCCTAAACTGAAGCCATGCGTCGCCAGGATTTCCACTTTGATTTGCCCGATGAGCTGATTGCCCGGGCGCCCGCCCGGGAGCGCCGGGGCAGCCGCCTGCTGTGCCTGGATGGGCCCACTGGGGCCATTGCGCACCGCAAGTTCGCGGAGCTGCCGCAACTGGTGCAGTCCGGCGACCTGCTGGTATTCAACGATACCCGGGTGATTCCGGCGCGGCTGTTCGGGCGCAAGGAGAGCGGCGGCAAGCTGGAGATACTGATCGAGCGGGTG
Organism: Microbulbifer aestuariivivens; assembly: GCF_039545115.1. Classification (NCBI taxonomy): domain Bacteria; kingdom Pseudomonadati; phylum Pseudomonadota; class Gammaproteobacteria; order Cellvibrionales; family Microbulbiferaceae; genus Microbulbifer; species Microbulbifer aestuariivivens. The sequence continues at coordinate 898 of NZ_BAABRT010000028.1, forward strand.
CTCGACGAGGGCAGGGCGCTGGCCCATATCCGTTCCAGCAAGTCGCCGAAGCCCGGCAGCGCCATTTTGCTGGAGGACGATACGCCGCTGCAGATGGTGGCGCGCCACGATGCCCTGTTCGAGCTGGCGTTCCCCCCGCAGGGTGTGTTGCCGGTGCTGGAACGCCTCGGCCATATGCCCCTGCCGCCTTATATCGACCGGCCCGATGACGAGGAGGATCGCGAGCGCTACCAGACGGTTTACAGTCGCGAGGCGGGAGCCGTTGCCGCGCCCACGGCGGGGCTGCATTTTGACGAGGCGATGCTGGATACCCTGCGGGCTATGGGCGTGGAAACTGCGTTTGTGACCCTGCATGTGGGCGCCGGCACCTTCCAGCCGGTGCGGGTGGACGATATCTATGAGCACCAGATGCACAGCGAGGTGCTGAACGTGCCCGAGTCAGTGTGCCGGGCGGTCGCCGATTGTCGCGCCCGTGGCGGTCGCGTGATCGCCGTCGGAACAACGAGTGTGCGGGCCTTGGAGAGCGCTGCGGCCACCGGGGAGCTGAAACCGACGGTGGGTGAGACGGATATCTTTATCTATCCCGGTTATCAGTTCCGGGTGGTGGATCGCCTGATCACCAATTTCCACCTGCCGGAATCCACCCTGATGATGCTGGTCAGCGCCTTTGCTGGCTACGAGCAGACGATGAACGCCTACCGCGAGGCGGTGCGGGAGCGCTACCGCTTCTTCAGTTATGGTGATGCCATGCTGATCGACCGCAACCCCAGCGTCAGCCCCTGGTAGTTGCCCGCCCCTTGCCAACGAATAAACCGAGGAGAGCCCCTTGAGCCGCGAATGTTTTATGCAGTTTGAACTGGACACCAGCGACGGCAAGGCCCGCCGCGGGCGGCTGCGCTTTCCCCGGGGCGTGGTGGAGACCCCGGCCTTTATGCCGGTGGGCACCTACGGCACGGTCAAGGGCATGCTGCCGCGGGATGTGGAGGCTATTGGTGCGCATATTATTCTCGGCAACACCTTTCATTTGATGCTGCGACCGGGCACCGAGGTGATCGAAGAGCACGGCGACCTGCACGATTTTATGCAGTGGCCGGGCCCTATCCTGACGGACTCCGGTGGTTTTCAGGTGTTCAGTCTGGGCAAGATGCGCAAGATCACCGAGGAGGGTGTGTCCTTCAAGTCGCCGGTGGATGGCAGTCCGGTCTTTATGGACCCGGAAGCGTCCATGCGGGTTCAGCGTTCGCTGGGTTCCGATATTGTAATGATCTTTGACGAGTGCACCCCTTACCCGGCCACCCCGGACGAGGCGCGCAAGTCCATGGAGCTTTCCCTGCGCTGGGCGGAGCGCTCCAAGGCGGCACACGGCGACAGTCCCTCGGCACTGTTCGGCATTGTGCAGGGCGGCATGTACCCTGAGCTGCGGGATGTCTCCCTGCGCGGCCTTACCGAGATCGGTTTCGATGGCTATGCCATCGGCGGTTTGTCGGTGGGTGAGCCCAAGGAGGAAATGATCAAGGTGCTGGACCACCTGGCCCACAAGATGCCGGCGGACAAGCCGCGCTACCTGATGGGCGTGGGCAAGCCGGAGGATATCGTCGAGGCGGTGCGCCGTGGTGTGGATATGTTCGACTGCGTGATGCCGACCCGCAACGCCCGCAACGGCCACCTGTTCACCTTTGACGGGGTGGTGAAGATCCGCAATGCCAAGCATCGCCACGACACCCGCCCGCTGGAGGGGGGGTGCGATTGTTATACCTGTGAGCATTTCTCCCGCAGTTATTTGCACCATCTGGATCGCTGCGGCGAGATTCTGGGTGCTCAGCTCAATACCATCCACAACCTGCGCCACTACCAGCGCCTGATGCAGAACCTGCGCGATGCCATCGCCGAGGGCGAGCTGGAAGCCTACGTGGCCGCCTTTTATGCGCGACTGGGCCGCGAAGTGCCGCCGCTGGACTAGCGGGCGGCCCCGCCATTTGTACCCTCAGATGATCCCCGTATAATCGGCCCCACCTGGGGAAGGTCGCGCCTTGCATTATGGCGGCTCGGCCCGCATATCCTTCGACATTGCCAAGATTTATCGGCTCGCAGGGCCGTATTACAACAACGAGAGCAGCATGAATCGCTACCCCCTCTGGAAATACCTCCTGATTCTCGCGGTGGTGGGCTTTGGCCTCCTCTACGCCGCCCCCAACCTCTACAAGCCCGATCCGGCCGTACAGATCTCCGGCCAGTCCACCACTATGGAGATCGGTGAGAATGTTCTGAACAAGGCTCGCAAGGCTCTGGATGAGGCGGGTATCGAGTACTTCGGCGGGGAAGTGGGGAGTAAAGCCGTGCTGCTGCGCCTCAAGTCCATCGAGGACCAGCTGCCCGCAAAACGCGCCATCCAGCAGGCCCTTGGCCACGGTGATTACGTGGTGGCCCTGAACCTGGCTTCCACCACGCCGGAGTGGCTTGCCAACTTGGGCGCCAGCCCGATGAAGCTGGGTCTGGATCTGGCCGGCGGCGTGCACTTTCTGATGGAGGTGGATACCAACACCATCGTGCGCACCAATATGGAGGGCTACCTCCAGGATGTGAAAGCCAAGCTGCGTGCGGCCAAGGCCCGTTATCGCAGTGTGGACCTGGTGGATGACCGCGAGATTGTCGCCCGCTTCCGCGACGAGGCGCTGCGCGATCAGGGGCTCTCTACCCTGCGCAAGGAGTTTCCGCAGCTACAGCTGATGGAAGCCGGCAGCGGCAGCAATCTTGAAATCCGCGCAACGCTGGCGGAGCAGGAAATCAAAAAGCTGGAAGACTATGCGGTAAGCCAGAACCTCACCACCCTGCGCAACCGGGTGAACGAGCTGGGCGTGGCCGAGCCTATCGTACAGCGCCAGGGCGCCAACCGGATTGTGGTGGAGCTGCCGGGCGTGCAGGACACCGCCGAGGCCAAGCGCATTATCGGTAAAACCGCCAACCTGGAATACCGCATGGAAGCCCAGCCGGGGGCGCTGGTGACCAACAAGGAGTTCTTCGACTTCCGCAACGAGCAGCAGAACCAGGCTTACGGCGGCGCCTGGCTGGAGCGCAAGGTCATTATCAAGGGTGACCGTGTGACCGATGCCCGCGTCGGTTACGACGAGAACGGCCTGCCGCAGGTGAACATCACCCTCGATGCCCGTGGTGGCGAGCTGATGCACCGCTCCACCTGGAAGAATGTGGGCCGGCGCATGGGCACGCTGTTTATTGAGAGCCGCTTTGTGCCGGAAACCACCACGGATGCGGAAGGCAACGAGATCGTGGTGCAGCGCCGCACCGACGACAAGAAAATCATCAGCCTGGCAACGGTGCAGAGCGCGCTGGGCCGCCAGTTCCGGATCACCGGCCTCGACAGCCCCGCCGAGGCGCAGGAGCTGGCGCTGCTGCTGCGCGCCGGTGCCCTGGCCGCGCCTATGTACTTCGTGGAAGAGCGGGTGATCGGCCCCTCCCTGGGTGCCGATAACATCAAGGTGGGTGTGACTTCTGTGCAGATCGGCCTGCTGGCGGTGGTGATCTGTATGCTGCTGTTCTATCGCGTTTTTGGCCTCGCGGCCAACATCGCACTGGCGGTGAATCTGATCCTGCTGGTGGCGGTGATGTCGATTCTCGGCGCCACCCTGACCCTGCCGGGTATCGCCGGTATCGTTCTCACCGTCGGTATGGCGGTGGACGCCAATGTGCTGATCTTCTCGCGAATACGGGAGGAGTTGAGTAACGGTATGCCGCCGCAATCGGCGATCACGGCTGGCTTTGACAACGCCTTCAGCACCATTGTGGATGCCAACATCACCACGCTCATCGTGGCGGTGATCCTCTATGCCATCGGCTCAGGCCCGGTACAGGGATTCGCGGTGACCCTGTCCATCGGCATTCTGACCTCCATGTTCAGCGCCATCATGGGCACGCGGGCACTGATTAACTTGTTCTACGGCGGTCGCCGTGTACAGAAACTCTGGATTTAAGGGCGCTGGCAATGAGTGAGACCAAAGTGGAAAACGGCAAGTTCACCGAGTACATGGGGCAGCGCGTATACGATTTCATGCGCTGGCGCAAAGCGGCTGCGGCTTTGTCCATCATTCTGGTGCTGGCCTCATTGGCGGCGCTGGCAATCAATGGCCTGAAGTTCGGCCTGGATTTTACCGGTGGCACCCAGATCGAGGTCGGCTATGAACAGGCGCCGCGCATCGAGGATGTGCGCCGGCAGCTGACGGAAGCCGGCTATCAGGGGGCGACGGTGGTGCGCTTCGGCTCCGACCGTGAGATTCTGATCAAGCTGCCGCCGGCGGTTGCAGAAGAACAGACACAGATCAGTGCCCGGGACGAGGAGGCGACCCAGTCCATCGGTGACAAACTGGTGACAATGCTGGGCGAGGCTTCTCCCGGAACCGTGACCCTGCGGCGGGTGGAAATGGTCGGCCCGCAGATCGGCGAAGAGCTGCGTGACGACGGCGGCCTGGGGATGCTGTTTGCGCTGGTGGTGGTGATGGCTTACGTGGCGTTGCGCTTCCAGTACAAATTCTCGGTCGGTGCAGTCGCGGCCCTTATTCACGATGTGATTATCGTGCTTGGCTTCTTTGCCCTGTTGAAGCTGGATTTTGATCTGACGGTGCTGGCCGCTGTGCTGGCGGTGATCGGTTACTCGCTGAACGATACCATCGTGGTGGCGGACCGTATCCGCGAAAACTTCCGCAAGGTGCGCAAGGCGAGCCCTGAGGAAATTATCAATATTTCCATCAGCCAGACCCTCGGCCGTACCTTTATGACCTCATTCACTACCTTGCTGGTGCTCTGGGCCCTGCAGTTCTTCGGCGGTGAACTGATTCACAATTTCTCCCTGGCGTTGATCGTGGGTGTGGTGGTTGGTACTTACTCTTCTATCTATGTAGCCGCGAACGTGCTGATGGCGATGGGGATTACTAAGGAAGACCTGATGCCGCCGGTCAAAGAGGGAGCGGAATTGGAGGAGATGCCTTAAGGCATCTTCTCCTCGGCGGAGTGCAGGCAGCGCCGCAAACGCGAACCGGCAGCAAACCTGACTGTTGCGGAGAGTTGGCTGCCGCGCAGAGGCTGAAGGCAGAGGCCAGCAGAGAATTTTGGCAAACTGGCAAAGATTAACTGGCTGGATAGCCGCTGTGGGCCGCAGCGCGACAGAGCTTAAGCGGTAGTAGGGTCTGAAAAGTCTGAACGGTAAAGCCGCAGGGCTTTAGCTAAGAGGCACAGGCAGGCAAGAGAGGCGCAGGGAAGAGAGGCACAGGCAAAAGATGCTCGGGCAGGAGGAGCGCGCGGCCGGGAGAGACCTCAGCCGGTCCGCGGTTTCAGCTTGGGTATTTCTTCCCTGAGCTGTGCCCTGAATTCTGCTCAGGCCTAGGCGCGGGGCTTCTTGTTGCCCAGGGTAATATGCTTGGGGCCGGAGGTGTTGGTCTGGCCGCTGATTCCCTTGGGAACCTGCTGGATTTCACCGCCGGAGGAGAGGAAGGCCTTTACCTGTTCTTCAATACTCTCGCGGGTTTCCAAAGCGGTGGGTTGCTTGCGTTTAGACGCGCTGGAAGCTTTCTTGGCCACAATAATTATCCGGTTTTCTACGTGAACCGGACATTCTACAGCAGGTTGGATAAAAAATCACCCACTTGCCTGCTGGCTGTGCAATGGCGCCCGCTGGGTAGCCGGTGGGCTGGGTGGCATTGCTTGAGTGGCTCACTTGTATGAGTTGCCTGAGCGGCCTGCACGGCTGAGGCCTGCCGCGAATTCTGCAGTTTGTCCCTGCGCATCCCACCTTTCATCTCCATTCCTGCTTTGTTCCACTACCCCGTTACTCCCTGAGCGCTTTCTCCGCCCCAGGTTGCCTGCCGCCCCCCTCTACTGCCCTGCCAGTTTCCCGGCTTTATCGCTCCGGGTACCTCCAGCCCTTGGCTAGGGCGAATTCAGCTGACTGCTGCTTGACTACTGTTAGCCACACTATGCGGCCGTTGAGGATCAGCCACTCAGCCTTCTTCGTTAGGGGGCGGTGTGGGCAGGGCTGTGCGGGGTCGGTGGAGGGTCGGAAGCTGGCGCTGATGGCAAGAGGAGCTGGGTTAGAGTTTTGCTGGCACCGGCGCATGAGGCGCCCGGAACCTTTTAGCGGGTTCCGGGTTCCGGGTTCCGGGCGTTGAGGTGAAAGTTACTCTCCCGCTGCGGTGTGGTTTTCTGCTTCCGCAGGTGCGGCCTGCAGTGGCATTGGCCAGCCACCGAGGGCGCGCCAGCGGTTGACGATCAGGCAGAAGAGTTCCGCGGTCTTCTCCGCATCGTACTCCGCCGAGTGCGCGCTGCTGTTGCTGAATTCAATACCCGCCACCTGGCAGGCCTTGGCCAGTACAGTCTGGCCATAGGCGAGGCCGGCCAGGGTGGCGGTGTCGAAGCAGGAGAAGGGGTGGAAGGGGTTGCGCTTGATGCCGCAGCGATCCACGGCGGCGTTGACGAAGCCCAGGTCAAAGTGGGCGTTGTGTGCCACCAGCACGGCGCGGGTGCAGTTGTGCTTTTTGACCGCGCCGCGGATTTTGCGGAACAGCTCCGGCAGGGCGATTTCCTCGGGCCACGCCTCCCGGTCCGGGGATTCCAGGTCGATGCCGATAAAATCGAGAGCGGATTGCTCCACATTGGCGCCCTCGAAGGGCTCGATATGAAAGCTGTGGGTTTCGGCGGGGAAGATCACCCCGTCTTCATCCATGTCCAGGATAACGGCGGAAATTTCCAGCAGGGCATCGGTGCGCGCATTGAAGCCACCGCTTTCGATATCCACCACGATGGGCAGGAATCCGCGAAATCGCTGGGCCAGAAGGCTTTTGGGTCCGGAGGGTTCTTCGGCGGGGGTCACTTAAGATCCTTGATTGTCTGCGGGTTCAAAATAGGGTCTGTGGCGTCCCTGTCGGGTATGTGGCGAGATCCCTCTCGCCGAAAGTCGCGTGCAGGGCAGTGGATACCCGCACATTACGCATACAGGGATTCACCGGCTATGGATCATACCAGCCGCCAATTCAGGGTTTCACCCGCCGCCAGCGGTATCAGGCGCAGGTCGCCCATGGGCAGGCTCTCCGGCAGGCGCCAGGGCTCGCGGACCAGGGTGATGGTGTCCTCGTTGCGGGGCAGGCCGTAAAAGTCGGGGCCAAACTCGCTGGCAAATGCCTGCAGCCGGTCCAGCTTGCCGGCGCGCTCGAAAGCCTCGGCGTAGAGCTCGATGGCGCTGTAGGCGGTATAGCATCCGGCGCAGCCGCAGGCGGTCTCTTTTTTATCCTGCGCGTGGGGGGCCGAGTCGGTGCCGAGGAAAAACTTGGGGCTGCCGCTGGTGGCGGCCTCGATCAGGGCGGACTGGTGGTAGCCCCGCTTCAGGATCGGCAGGCAGTAGTAATGCGGCCGTATGCCGCCAACCAGCATATGGTTGCGGTTGTACAGCAGGTGGTGCGCGGTAATGGTCGCGCCGACTCCGTCGCGGGCCTTTTGCACAAATTCCGCCGCATGGGCGGTGGTGATGTGCTCCAGTACGATCTTGAGGGTCGGGAAATCGTCCACGACGCGGGACAGTATCTTCTCGATAAACACCTGCTCGCGGTCGAAGATGTCGATGTCCGCGGTGGTTACCTCTCCGTGCAGCAGCAGTTTCATGCCGCACTCCTGCATGGCTTGCAGCGCCGGGTAAATGTTGGCGATGTCGGTAACACCGGAGTCGGAGTTGGTGGTGGCGCCAGCCGGGTAGAGTTTGGCGGCGACGACACCGGCCTTGTGGGCCAGGCGCACGGTTTCGGCGTCGGTGCGGTCGGTCAGGTAGATCACCATCAGGGGTTCGAAGGGGTTGCCCTCCGGTATCTGCTCGCGGATGCGCAGCTGATAAAAAAGCGCGTCTTCCGCGTCGACGACGGGCGGTACCAGATTGGGCATCACAATGGCGCGGCGAAACTGCCGCGCGGCGTCGCCGACGGTGCGCCGAAGAGCGGCGCCATCGCGCAGGTGAATATGCCAGTCATCGGGAGCGCGAAGGGTGAGTTGGTCCATGATCAATTCCGCGAATGCAAACAGTGGGCCGGGTGATTGGGGCGCAGATGCTAACCGAACGCCGTTCAAAATGCGATCTGCCGCCTGTTTAAAAAGTAAACTCTTCCGCCGCGGGACCAATCGGCGCTAGTCGTCCGCCATCTGAAGCGATACAATCGCGACCCGAAAAAGGCAGCGCAGCTGCCATTCCTGGGCGCATCTCAAACAATAATCCCCCCAGATAAACGCTTTGCGCACGACCAATGGCATGGGGTGTGGTCGTGGGTATTTGGGGCGACACCAAATCCCGGTAGAGGATGACAATGAGTGATATCAACAAGGTAGTACTGGCGTATTCCGGCGGGCTCGACACATCTGTGATTGTGCGATGGCTCCAGGATACTTACGGCTGTGAGGTGGTGACCTTCACCGCTGACATTGGCCAGGGCGAGGAAGTCGAGCCGGCACGTGCCAAGGCCGAGGCTCTCGGGGTCAAGGAAATCTATATCGATGACCTGCGCGAAGAGTTTGTGCGGGACTACGTTTTCCCGATGTTCCGCGCCAACACCATCTACGAGGGCGAGTATCTTCTGGGTACCTCCATCGCTCGCCCGCTGATCGCCAAGCGCCTGATTGAAATCGCCAACGAAACCGGCGCTGATGCCATTTCCCACGGCGCCACCGGCAAGGGCAACGATCAGGTGCGCTTCGAGCTCGGCGCCTATGCCCTGAAGCCGGGCATCAAGGTGATCGCGCCATGGCGCGAGTGGGATCTTAATTCCCGCGAAAAGCTGATGCAGTACTGCGAGCAGCACAAGATTCCCGTGGACTTCTCCTCCAGCAAGAAGAAGTCACCCTACTCCATGGATGCCAACCTGCTGCACATCTCCTACGAGGGCGGTGTGCTGGAAGAGCCGTGGGCGGAAGCGGAAGAGGATATGTGGCGCTGGAGTGTGAGCCCCGAGGCGGCACCCGATAAGCCCACCTACATTACGCTTACCTTCGAGCACGGTGACCCGGTGGCAATCGACGGCGAGCGCCTGTCTCCGGCCACGCTGCTGGAAAGGCTCAACAAGTTGGGCGGTGCCAATGGTATCGGTCGTCTAGATATCGTAGAGAACCGTTATGTGGGCATGAAATCCCGCGGCTGCTACGAGACCCCCGGCGGCACCATCCTGTTGAAGGCACACCGTGCCATTGAGTCCATCACTCTGGACCGGGAGGTGGCGCACCTGAAAGATGAGCTGATGCCCCGCTACGCACAGCTGATTTATAACGGTTACTGGTGGTCTCCTGAGCGTCGCATGCTGCAGGCGGCTATCGATGAGTCCCAGCATGTTGTAAACGGTGAAGTGCGCCTGAAACTGTATAAAGGCAGCGTGAGCGCCGTGGGTCGCCGTTCGCCAGACAGCCTCTTCGACGAGCGCATTGCCACCTTCGAGGATGACGCCGGCGCTTACGATCAAAAAGATGCCGAAGGCTTCATCAAGTTGAACGCGCTGCGTCTGCGAATAGCCGCAGGCAAAGGGCGCGAATTGACCTAGATCAGGTTTGGCGGGTGATTGATACGTTTAAATCATCGCCTGCCGTCCGGCCGTGTCTACCTTGAATAGAAGCAGCCGGAATCAGGATGGCGGGCCTTCGCTCGTTTGCTGAAAAGAATCTCAAAAAAGCAACGGAAGTGACACAATGACGACAACCGTGGCAAAGACCGGACCCGTTCCGGCCTATGACTACAAAATCGTGCGCCAGTTCACCATTATGTCGGTGGTCTGGGGTGTTTTCGGAATGGCAATGGGGGTATTGATTGCCGCCCAGCTGGCGTGGCCGGAACTGAACGACTTCTTTCAGCCGTTCAGCCACTTTGGTCGCCTGCGCCCGCTGCACACCAACGCGGTGATTTTCGCCTTCGGTGGTAGTGTGCTGTTCGCCACCTCTTATTACGTGGTGCAGCGAACCTGCCAGACGCCGCTATGGGGTGGCTGGCTGGTGCCCTTTACCTTCTGGGGCTGGCAGCTGGTGATTGTGCTCGCGGCCATCACCCTGCCCATGGGGCTGACCTCCGCCAAGGAGTACGCCGAGCTGCAGTGGCCGATCGATATCCTTATCGCGGTGGTGTGGGTGGCCTATGCCATGGTCTTCTTCGGCACCATTGCCAAGCGCCGCACTTCCCACATCTATGTGGCGAACTGGTTCTTCGGCGCCTACATCATCACCATTGCCGTGCTGCATATCGTCAACAACCTGGCTGTGCCCTACGCGCCGTTTATGGCCTACTCGCTGTATAGCGGCACCACCGACGCCATGATCCAGTGGTGGTACGGCCACAACGCGGTGGGCTTCTTCCTGACCGCAGCGTTCCTCGGCATCATGTATTACTTCGTGCCCAAGCAGGCCGGGCGCCCGGTATATTCCTACCAGCTGTCCATCGTGCACTTCTGGGCGCTGATTTCCATTTACGTCTGGGCCGGTGGCCACCACCTGCATTACTCCGCACTGCCGGACTGGACCCAGAGCCTGGCGATGATCATGTCCATTATCCTGCTGGCACCCTCCTGGGGCGGCATGATCAACGGCATCATGACCCTGTCCGGTGCCTGGCACAAACTGCGCACCGACCCGACCCTGCGCTTTTTGGTGGTGTCCCTGTCCTTCTACGGCATGTCCACCTTTGAAGGCCCGATGATGTCCATCAAGACCGTGAACGCCCTGTCGCACAATACCGACTGGACCGTGGGCCACGTGCACTCCGGCGCGCTGGGCTGGGTGGCAATGATTTCCATCGGTGCCCTGTATCACCTGGTGCCCATCCTTTACCACCGCAAGGAAATGTACAGCGTGAAGCTGATCAATGCGCACTTCTGGCTGGCGACTGTCGGAACCGTGCTGTACATCGCCGCCATGTGGGTGAACGGCATTACCCAGGGCCTGATGTGGCGTGCATTCAACGCCGACGGCACTCTGACCTACAGCTTCGTGGAGAGCGTTGTGGCGAGTTATCCGGGCTACTACGTTCGCTTTATCGGTGGCGCGCTCTTCGTGCTGGGTATGCTGCTGATGGCGTACAACGTCTTCCGCACCATTACCGATAAGGAAAACGCCAATCAGCAGGACAACACTGTTCCTCTGGCGCACACGGCATAGGAGTCCAGATCGTGAAGAATCATGACATCGTAGAAAAAAACATCGGTCTGATGATCGTGTTGGTCGCCGTCGCCATCAGCTTCGGCGCGCTGGTGGAGATTGTTCCGCAGTTCTTCATCAAGGCGAACCACGAACCGATTAAGGGACTTGAGCCCTGGGACCCTATAGTACTGGAAGGTCGCGACATCTATATCCGCGAGGGTTGCCACGTCTGTCACACACAGATGGTGCGTCCACTGCGCGCCGAGGTGGAGCGCTACGGCCACTACTCCATGTCCCAGGAGTTCGTGTACGACCATCCGTTCCTGTGGGGCTCCAAGCGCACCGGTCCGGATCTGGCTCGGGTTGGCGGCCGCTACTCCGACGAGTGGCACCGTGCACACCTGTACAACCCGCGCAATGTGGTACCGGAATCCAATATGCCGGCATTCCCGTGGCTGTTTGACAACGTCGTTACCGGTGAGCGTACCGCCGACAAGATGCGCGCCATGCGCTTCGCCGGTGTTCCCTATACTGACGAGGACATCGCCACCGCCAGCGAGCCGTTTATCGGTGGCAACGTGAAGGAAATCGACGCACTGGTTGCTTACTTGCAGCAGCTGGGTGTTCTGGTACAGCAGAAACGTTAAGGGGGAGTTGCTCTTGACCATCGATATATTGCGGCAGATTGCGGTTGTGCTCGGCGCGGTCGCCTTTCTGGCGGTTTGCTGGTGGGCCTTCTCACCGAAGCGCAAGAAGCGTTTCGAAGAGGATGCGAAGCTGCCGTTCGCGGACGAAGAGCAATCCATTCGTTCGGCATATGATGCCGACAAGAAAAATACTGATGAAGACTCTGCGGAAGAGGGTGCTGAGGGTGATCGCCACCACAGCGCCTCCGCCGAGCACAAGAAGGGGCAGGACGAAAAATGACAACTTTCTGGAGTCTGTGGGTAATCGTGCTCACGCTCGCCAACGTGGCGCTGGTGTGCTGGGTTCTGTTCGCTAACCGCAAGGTGGCGGTGGATGACCAGGCCGCACCGAGTAACCAGACCACCGGTCATGTCTATGACGGTATCGAGGAGTACGATAATCCGCTGCCGCGCTGGTGGTTCATGCTGTTCGTCGGTTCACTGATATTCAGCGCCATCTATCTGGTTATCTACCCCGGCATGGGCAACTTCAAGGGGGTCCGCGGCTGGACATCTGTCGGAGCCCTGGAAAAGAGTGAAGAAAAGGCGCAGGAAAAGTTCGACGAGACCTTTGGCAAGTATGCCCAGATGCCGATCGAGGAAGTCGCCCAGGATCGCGATGCCCTCAAGATGGGTGCGCGGATCTTCGCCAATAACTGCGCCGTATGCCACGGTGCTGACGGTGGCGGCAACTACGGTTTCCCGAACCTGACCGACAGCGACTGGCTGTACGGCGGCAGCCCGGAAAAGATTCTGGAATCCCTGTATCAGGGCCGCCAGGGCATGATGCCGCCGCAAGGGCCGATTATTGGCGAGGAAGGCGTACGCAATACTACCGAGTACGTGCTCTCCCTGAACGGCCTGGAGCACAACGCGGAGATGGCCGCTAAGGGCCAGCAAATCTATGGTCAGGTGTGTATGGCCTGTCATGGTATGGATGCCAAGGGCAATCAGGCTCTGGGCGCACCCAACCTGACTGATAATGTCTGGCTGTACGGTAGCAGCCCCGAGCAGATCCAGCACACCATCCGCGGTGGCCGCACCAACAAGATGCCGGCCCAGAATGACAAACTGCGCGACGACAAGATTCGCCTGGTGGCAGCCTATGTGTATAGCCTGTCTCGCCAGGACGAAGTGGAGCAGTGATTCTCACTGAGCCATAAAATACGGGCCCCGCTTCGGCGGGGCCAGACAAGGAAGCGGGCGCACAGGGACGAATAATAAAGGCCTCATTGTTAGCCATACGAGGAGTGCTCCCCTGCAGGCAGGGCCCGGAGCATAAGTGAGGTTTGTCTTGAGTGATCTGATACCCACCCGCGAAGAGCAGGAAGGCGAGGGCAATGTCCGTTACCGGATGCTCTACGAATCCGAAGACAAGATCTATACCCGTCACATTCGTGGCGTTTATACCCGCATTCGCAAATACACCGGCCTGCCGCTGCTGGCTGCGTTTTTCTTTATCCCCTGGATCAATATCGACGGCCGCCAGGCGGTGCACTTTGACTTGCCGGAGCGCAAGTTCAATATTCTCTGGGCCACCTTTGGTCCCCAGGACGGCTTCCTGCTGGCTTGGATTCTCATCATGTCCGCCTTCGCGCTGTTTGCGGTCACCACCTGGCTGGGTCGTGTGTGGTGTGGTTTTACCTGCCCCCAGACCGTCTGGACAATGATGTTCATGTGGGCGGAGCGAATCTGCCAGGGTGACCGGGTCAAGCGCATGAAGCTCGATGCCGCGCCGATGAGCGCCGAGAAGGCGCTGCGAAAATCCGCAACCTACGCGATCTGGCTATTTATTGCCCTCGCCACGGCGCTGGCATTTGTGGGCTATTTCTACCCGATTCGGGAACTGGTGGTGGATCTGGCCACCTTTAACGCGCACCCCGCCGGGGCCTTCTGGGTGGGCTTTTTTACCCTTGCCACTTTTTTCAATGCCGGCTTTATGCGTGAGCAGGTGTGCAAGTACATGTGCCCCTACGCCCGTTTCCAGTCGGTGATGTACGATCAGGACACACTGGCGGTCTACTACGATGCCCGTCGCGGAGAGACCCGCGGCCCGCGCAAAAAGGGTGTGGACTACAAAGCCGAGGGCATGGGCGATTGCATCGACTGCTACTGGTGCGTACAGGTCTGCCCTGTGGATATCGATATCCGCGACGGCATGCAATATGAATGTATCAACTGCGGCCTGTGCGTGGACGCCTGTAACAGTGTCATGGACAAAGTGGGCTACCCACGAGGGCTGATTCGCTTCACCTCCGAAGACGAGCTGGAAACCGGCAAGACCAAATATCTGCGCCCGCGCCTGATCGGCTACGCGATCGTGCTGTCAGCCATGGTCGGTCTGTTTACCCAGCAGATTCTCACTCGCAGTCCTATCGAGGCGGAAGTCCTGCGGGATCGCGGCGCGCGACTCTATCGGGAGTATCGCGGTGATATCCAGAATGTGTACACGGTGAAAATCAACAATATGGATCAGGCTGCGCACCAGTTTACGATCCGTGTTGAAGGCAAAGACGGTCTCGATTACACCCTGCGCATGCCCCGCCAGATCTATCTGGAGGCGGGCGAGATCTACGCTGTGCCGATCCGTATCAGTGTGCCGAAAGAGCAGCTGCAAGATACCAAGCACAATATTGATATCATCGTCGAAGCGCTGGATGAGAAGGCGCTGGCCGATCGACACAAGACGGTATTTATCGGCCCGAAGAAATAGCAATCGAGCGGCACCCGGGCGCTATGGCGTGGGTGTCGGCTCTGGATTCCATAGGGCGGCCAGGTGGCGGGAGAGGCTACCAGCCGCCCTGTCATTATGAGAAAAATCGTGAACGATCTACCCCCGAAACCCTGGTACCGGGAAACCTGGCTGTGGTTTGTGCTGGCACCACTGATTCTGGTGATGCTGGTTTCCCTGACCATGGTGTCCATTGCTGTGCGGCATGCGGACGATACGGTCAGCGATACCTACTACAAAGACAGCCGCATGTATCACTATACCGCCGACCAGGATGAGCGCGCCCAGGCGCTGCAGCTTGCGGCTCTGGTGCAGTTCACTCCGCAAGACAATACCGTCAGTCTTGATCTGACCGGTATCGTCGACTATCCACAGCAGCTGTTGCTGTCCCTCAGCCACCCGGTGGAGGAGGATCTGGATCACCATATTCCCCTTTCCCAGGTATCCTCAGGACGCTATCGCGGAACCTATGAAGGCGAGCTGCATTACCGCTGGTATCTGCGCCTGATGCCGCAGCTGGACCCCAAACAACACCTGGACTCCGACTGGCGCCTCAAGGGTGAGATTAATTTCGAGCTGGGCCATGCGGCGCCGCTGAATCCCGCCGTGCAATGAGCGGAGACAGCTGCTTCCACTGTGGCTTGCCGGTACCGCCCGGCAGCCACCACTCGGTGGTGATCGACGGTGCCGATCGCCCCATGTGCTGCCCCGGTTGTGAGGCTGTAGCGGGGGCCATCGTTGCCGGTGGCCTGGACAATTTTTACCGCTTCCGCGATACCCCCAGCCAGCGACCGGAGGCGGACAGCCCTCGCGAGGCCCGCTGGGATGCCTTTGACCTGCCCGAGCTGCAGCAGCAGTTTGTGCGCGATTGGGGGCCGGCTGAGGGCGGCGAGGACTCTGTGAAAATGGCCAGCCTGCTGGTGGGCGGAATCAGCTGCGCGGCTTGTGTCTGGCTGATTGAGAAACACCTCGGAGGGCTGGAGGGGGTGGAGCGCGTTTCCGTCAACGCCAGTACCCAGCGGGCGCAGATTGTCTTCAACCCCCGGCGGCTGCAAGTCAGTCTGCTGTTCGCGGAGCTGGCCCGTATCGGCTACCGCCCGGCCGCCGCCACCGCGGCCAACAGCGAGGAATTGATTCAGCGCGAGCGGCGCGCGGCCCTGCGACGCCTGGGAGTCGCCGGACTCGGCACCATGCAGGTGATGATGTTCGCCATCGCCCTCTATTTCGGCGAGGCCTCCGGTATCGATGCGGAAGTGGAGCGTTATTTCCGCTGGGTGTCCCTGCTGGTGGCCACTCCCGTGGTGCTCTTCGCCGCGCGGCCATTTTTTTCCGCCGCCTGGCGCAGCTTGCGCAGCCGTCACCTCAGCATGGATGTGCCGGTCTCCCTGGCCATCGGCCTCGCCTACGCCGCCAGCTTTTATGCCACCTTGACCGGCACCGGGGATGTGTACTTCGAGTCCATCTCCATGTTCACTTTTTTCCTCCTGCTCGGGCGCACCGTTGAGATGCGCGCACGGCATCGGGCCGGCCTCGCCAGCGGTGGCCTGGCGCAACTGCTGCCGCTGACTGCCAGCAAACTCGAGGGCGAGGAAAGCCGCGAGGTGCCCGTGGCGACGCTTGCCGCGGGCGACCGGATACTGTTGCGCCCCGGCGACACGGTGCCAGCGGACGGACAAGTATTGGAAGGAACCAGCGGCGTCGATGAATCCCTGTTGAGCGGTGAGTCCGCCCTGCAGCAGAAGACCGCAGGCAGCCGGGTCTATGCCGGCAGTGTCAATGGTGACTCGACACTGGAAGTGCGTGTCACCGCCGCCGGTCAGGCTACCCGCCTGTCGGCCATCGAGCGGCTGGTGGAGCGCGCCCAGCTGGAAAAGCCCCAGCAGGTGGCCCTGGCGGATCGGATTGCCGGCTGGTTTGTGGCGGTGGTACTCGCCGCGGCCGGCGCCGCTTTTGTGTTCTGGTGGCAGGTAGAACCCGAGCGGGCCTTCTGGATTGCGCTTTCCGTGCTGGTGGTGACCTGTCCCTGCGCCCTGTCCCTCGCCACCCCGGCGGCGCTGGCCGCCGCCACCCTGCGGCTGCAGCAGCTCGGCTTGCTGGTGGCCGGTGGTCATTTGCTGGAGACGCTGCCGCGCTTGACACGGGTGGTGTTCGACAAAACCGGCACCCTGACCCGGGGCGAGCCGCACATTCTCGCCATTCGGCTGTTGCGGGATGGCTGGACAGAGCAGCGGGTGCGGGATATGGCCGCGGCGCTGGAATCCCGCAGCAACCACCCGCTGGCACGCGCATTCCGGCCCTGGTTCAACAATCTGCAGGCGCGCGAGGTGGTCATCCATACCGGTCGCGGCGTAGAGGGGCGGGTCGATGGGATTTCTTTGCGGCTGGGACGGGCGGACTTCGTGGTGGCGCAACCGCCATCGCCGCCAGCGGATGAAGGCCAGTGGCTGCTGCTGGGAGATGATGGCGGCCCTGTGGCCTGGATAGCACTCGGCGATCAACTGCGCCCATCGGCGATGGCGGCGGTGGCTCGGCTGCGCCACTCGGGGCTGGGGCTCGAACTGCTGAGCGGCGACCAGTCGGCCGAGGTGGCGCGTCTCGCGGGTATCGTCGGAATCAGCGAATACCGGGCTGGAGTATCGCCCGAGGAAAAACTCACCCGGCTGCATCAGTTGCAGGCCGGTGGTGATCGGGTGCTGATGGTCGGCGACGGCCTCAACGATGTGCCCGTGTTGTCCGGTGCCGATGCCTCGGTGGCCATGCTCTCCGCCGCGGATCTGGCGCAGTCGCGGGCGGATGCCATTTTGCTCAATGGCGACCTGGAGGTAATACCCAATGCGCTGGAGCTGGCGCGCCGGAGCCGTCTTGTCATCCGCCAGAACCTGGCCTGGGCGTTGGGTTACAATGCGCTGGCCCTGCCGCTGGCGGTCTGTGGACTGGTGCCCCCGTGGATGGCGGCCCTGGGGATGTCGGCCAGCTCCCTGATCGTGGTGCTCAATGCCCTGCGCCTGTCGCGCTGGACACCTCGACGCAGTGAGGCGGGAGTGGAGCTGAGCACGGCGGCGCAACCTGTGAGGTGACCCATGGAAAGCCTGTATTTCCTCATACCCATTGCCATTATCTTTGTGACGATCGCCATCAAGGTGTTTTTCTGGGCGGTGAACAACGGCCAGTATGACGACCTGGAAACCGAGGGCCGGCGCATCCTGTTTGATGACGATGCCCCCAGCGCAGTGGCGGCGGAGCAAAAGCACTCTGCAAACCGGCAAGAACCTAGCAGCACCGCCCATGGGGCACCTGCCGGAGCTCGGCAGGAGCAAGGGGAAAACCTGAATCACAACAACGGGGGATGACGCCGGTGGGCGACTGGAGTTTTATCGCGGCCGCGCTGGCGGTGGGTTTTTTTGGCAGCAGCCACTGTATTGGCATGTGCGGGGGCATCTCATCCGCTCTGGGAATGGCGGTGCCCGGCCAGAAGCCAGCCTGGGGCCAGCTGGTGTCCTACTCGGCCGGGCGTATCGGCAGTTATGCCCTAATGGGAGCGATTGCTGGCGCACTGGGTGCGGCGATACTGCCCACCCTGACGCCATTGAGAATCATCGCCGGCGTGATGCTGGTGGCAATGGGGCTCTATATTGGCGGCTGGTGGCAGGGACTGACCTGGCTGGAGCGCGGCGGCGCCTATCTGTGGCGATATCTGCAGCCCTTCAGCAGGCAGCTGCTGCCCGTGCGCTCGGCGCCGCAGGCGCTGGTACTGGGTTCCATCTGGGGCTGGCTGCCCTGCGGCATGGTGTACAGTGCCCTTACCTATGCACTGGCCCAGGGGGGCAGCACTCAGGCGGCCCTGGCGATGTTTGCCTTCGGCCTCGGCACCGTGCCGGCGATGTTCGCCACCGGGGCCGCCGGGGCACGGGTGCGCACACTGGTGCAGCGTCCGCTGGTGCGTACCCTGATGGCTTTGGTGATCCTGCTTTTCGGCCTGTGGACCCTATGGGGCGCGCTGGCCCACAGTGGCCATGGCGCCCACTCCAGCCATGCCAGCCCGGCAGCTCTTCCGGCAGCCCTTGAGAACAGTGTGGCCGAACCCGCCGAGCAGGGTGGGCATCACCACCACCACTGAGTGGTTCGGCGCCGCACGACCGCCCGCACGGGGTCAATCAGCAACTTTTCCAGGCTGGTCCAGGCGGGGGCGGGGATAGTAGAAACTCTGATGACTCAGTCGGTGAAAGGGGGGCGTCATCCCAAACGGGCGTGGCGGAGCGCGTAAATCAGCGCGCTGTTTGCCAGCACCGAACAGACCTCGTCCAGCTGCGCGGGCAAGCCGCCTGCTGGAGTCGGATCGGCGGTGCTGAAATACTGAGTAGCTGAGTCGCTGAGTCGCTGAGTCGCTGAGTCGCTGAGCCGCAGGCACGCAGAGGCGAATAGCCTTCAGAGGTCGATACGCAGAGACAGGTCGATGGCCCGCAAGTGCTTGGTCAGGCTGCCCGATGAAATGTAGTCCGCCTGCATCGCGGCCAGTTGCGCCAGTCTCGCGGCGTCGACACTGCCGGAAATCTCGATTTTGGCGCGCCCTTTCGCCAGGCTGAGCGCCGTGCGGGTGTCGGCATCGCTGAATTCGTCCAGCATAATTACATCGGCGCCGGCTTCCAGGGCCGTGGCCAGCTCATCCAGGTTTTCCACTTCCACCTCAACCAGCGCCTCAGGGGCGATGTCTCTCGCCTGGCGCACCGCGGCATCAATACCGCCGGCGGCGGCAATATGGTTTTCCTTGATCAGGAAGGCGTCGTAGAGACCGAAGCGGTGGTTGCTGCAGCCGCCACAGAGCACGGCGTATTTCTGTGCACTGCGCAGCCCCGGGATCGTCTTGCGGGTGTCGAGAATCTTTACCCCGGTGCCCGCCGCCAGCGCGGCATATTCCGCCGCAGTGGTGGCGGTGCCCGATAAGGTCTGCAGAAAGTTCAGGGCTGTGCGCTCGCCGGTAAGGATGGAGCGCGCGTTACCTTCCAGCTCGAACAGCACCGTTTCCGCCGCCACTTTATCGCCATCTTCACAATGCCAGGTGAGCTTTACCCCCGGGTCGAGCTGCTGAAACACCTCTTCAACCCAGGCGCGGCCACAGACGGTGCAGTCTTCCCGGGTGATGACCCTGGCCCTTGCCTCGCGATCGGCGGGAATCAGCTGAGCGGTAATATCTCCGCTGCCCACGTCCTCCTCCAGCGCATAGCGAACGGCGCGTTTCAGATCTTCGAACAGATTGGGGATGTCGGTTGCTTGCGGATACATCGCGGGGCCTCTTTTTACCGGGGCAGCTGTTAACCGGAGCGGCTTCTGACCGAAACGGCTTTTAACCAGGGCGGCTTTTTACAGGGGCGGCATCTTAGCAGAATTCACCTATGGAAATTGCCCCGGCCGCTTCTGTGGCACTTAGTGGGTTTAACGTGTCAAACTGGGCCGGGCTGTGAACGGTATCCCAAAATCCTTACGTGATTCCTGTCGCATTGTGACAAATTGGCGTTAGAATGCTTGTAAGCTCGAAAGCTGTACGGACGTTGCGATATAAGCGTTATAAAGCATTATAAAAAGCTGCGGCAATGTACAGGAATCGCAGGCACAGCCAGCTGCAGCGATTAATACACCATGGAATGGACTGCCATCGGGGGCCCTCGGGAGACAAGGTGGAGATCAAGGAAGAGATAAAGGAAGCGTCCCTTTCCGAAGACGATGCCTCTGCGCGGCAGGGCGTCCGTCAGGATCTGGATGAAAGCTCCCTGAAGCTGCCTCCCATCGTGCTCTCTCTTCGGGACATGGGGCGCGAGCTGCTGCTTAACCGCCTCAAGCAGCTGTTCAGCAAGGTGGACGATTCGCTGTTTTCCATGGCGGAACGGGCTCACGGCCAGGAGGAGCAGGATGGCCTTTTTCAGGCCCTGCGGGTTCTGCGCGTGGAGCGCCGCAATATAGCCACCCGCTTTGGTGAAAATTTAGACGACAACTTCCGCCTGCCCGAGGAACTGGAGGCAGAGGATGAGCCGCTTTTCTCAAACGATCTCTCCCTTATTCACAATGATGACCTGGAGCAACTGGTCGCGGTAGAAACCATGGCGGCCAATGCCGAAAAGGCCTTTGCCGACCCCCTCGAAGAACTTTTGCTGCGCCTGGATGAACTCTATCCGGTGCGGGTTGACGAAAAAAATAACCCCTTGCGTCCGGAGGCCCTCTGCGAGGCTTTCCTGTACGCCTTGCGGCCACTCGACATCCATATCCGCGCGCGGTTGACGGTGCTGAAGAAGTTCGAGCAAGTGATGATGGTGCCGCTTGGGGAGTTCTACGACGAGTGCAACCAGACACTGGTGGAGCAGGGCATCCTTCCCGACCTGAAGCAGCGGCAGCGGGAAGCGCGGCAGGCAAAGGCTCGCGCACGCCGGGCGCAGCCGCAGTGGACCCTCCCCGCGGCCTCCCCTGACACCGCTGATTCCAGCGAGCCCGGCTCTGAGGGAACGGCAAATCACGACGGCATCGCGGCCATTCTGGCGGCGCAAAGCGCACAGTTTGCCGGTGGCGGGCTGCTCCCCCCGAGCGCCGGGCTGCCACCCATGCCGGCCACGGATCTTTTGGGGCATCTTGGAGAGTTGCAATTCTCAGCTGTCGCAGGCGAGCCGGATGGGCCCCAGCTGCTCGATGTGAGCCAGCTGCTGCAGCAGCGCCTGGTGGAATCCCAGCAGTCCGCATCGCTGGCCAAAGTGGATAGCGATGTCATCAAACTGGTGGAAATGCTGTTCTCGTTCATCTTTGACGATCGCAATCTGGCTGCGCCCATCAAGTCCCAACTGGGCAGGCTGCAATTGCCCCTGCTCAAGGTGGGCATTGCGGATAAATCCCTGTTCGCCAAAAGTGAGCATCCCGCGCGCAAGCTCCTCAATACGCTCGCCGAAGTCTCGACCGGCTGGCTGCCCGGCGAGGACTACGAGCAGGAGCCGCTATACCGGGAGGTTGCCCGTGTGGTGGACCGCATCAGCAAGGAGTTCGATCGGGATATCGGTCTCTTCTCGATACTGCTGCAGTCCTTTGAACAGTTCAGTACCCGTGAACGCCGGCGCGCCGAAATGCTGGAGCGTCGCGTTATCGACGAGGCGGACGGCAGGGCGCGGGCCAGGGCCGCGCGCGCCCGCGTGGCGGCGCTTATAAAGGCGTTGATCGCTGAGCGCGATCTGCCGGTGGTTGTTCTGGACTGGCTCAATAAGGTCTGCAGTGATGTATTGTTTCTGGTTGCGGTCAAGGAGGGCACCGAGTCCGAGACCTGGACCCGCGAGGTGCGCACCGCACGGGATCTGGTGTGGAGCGTACTGGCACCCATGCCCGCAAATCGCAAGCTGCTGTTGGCACTCTTGCCGACTTTACAGGAGAGGCTAAAGGCGGCGGCGAAGTCCGCCTCCCTCAACCCATTCGAAGCCCGCCGTCTGTTTGCGGACCTGAAGGAAGTCTACCGGGAGCGTTTCGCGCTGACCGAGGTTGCCACAGCGACTGTGGCCGCGACTGCCTCCGCCGCCGAAGATGGAACGGAAGCGGGAACAGACGCCGATACGGGCGTCGATATGGGCGACAGAGCGGGGGAGGGCACGGGAGAGGGCGCGGGAATGGGCGCGGGAGAGGGCGCGCAGGCGCCGATGGTTAAGGCAGTTACAGAGGCTCCCGGGTCCGCCGGCGAGGCCGGGGGCGCTGCCTCTCGGGGGGCACCTGAGACAGCCGCCGGCAAAGTCACTATCCCCCAGGTCGAGGAGCTTGAGCAGGCCGCAGCCAGAGCGGCAATGACCGCAGGCGAATCCGGCCAGGGAGAGATACCCGCGCTGGACGAGAGCGATACCCACTGGCAGATGACCTTCCGCCTCGCCCAGGGGGGGTGGTTCGAGCTGAAGCGACCCGAAGGGGAGCAATTCCGGTGCCGCCTAGCTGCAGTGATCAAGGACATCGACCAGTTTATTTTCGTCAACCGCAAGGGCGCCAAAGTGGCGGAATTTTCCCGTCTGGAACTAGCCCATGCGCTCCGTGACGCCAGGCTTGTACCCATGGACGACGGCATGCTGTTTGAGCGGGCCCTGCAGTCGGTGATCAGCAATGTGCGTAAAACCCGGGAAGGCTGATCTGCGTTGCGCCAACAGCGGAAGTCCACGCCAGTGAACAGCCTGGTGGTGCCAAGGAACCCCGGTATTAAGTCACGGCCAGTCCCGCTGGCATTCTCACTCCTGACCTCTGACCTCTGACCTCTGACCTCTGACCTCTGACCTCTGACCCCCGACCCCAGACCCCAGACCCCAGACCCCAGACCCCTAGGCTGGGTGTACCTCAGGCCGATCGTGCTATACACGTGTGAGTCGCGCTGGACCATGTGACCCTTGGCGGCGTATTTATTATCTTGGCGTTGTTATTATTGGTTGGTGTTTATCGGGCTCACCCTGCGGTTAAACGGATACCAGAAACGGCTCATAGAAGCGGATCTCAGAAACCGGCCCATCATCGGGTGCCAAGCAAGTAAACACCTACAAAACCCCAATCACCATGGAGGTCGAGCGCAGCAATATGCAATATCAGGTGGAAAATGGCTGGCTCAGCGGTGCCCGCCGCGTGCCCAGCCCGCACTGCAACGACCGGCCCGATGGGGCCGCTATCGATCTGCTGGTCATTCACAGTATCAGCCTGCCGCCGGGGCAGTACGGCGGCCCCTATATCGATGATTTTTTTCAGGGGCATCTCGATACCAGTGCCCACCCCTATTTCGAGGAGATCGGTGCCCTGCAGGTTTCGGCGCATCTGCTCATCGACCGCGAGGGCGTGGTGACCCAGTATGTGCCGTTTGACCGCCGTGCCTGGCATGCAGGGCAGTCGGAGTTTTGCGGGCGCAGCAACTGCAACGACTTTTCCATTGGCATCGAGTTGGAAGGGATCGACACCGACACCTACACCGATGCGCAGTACAGTGTGCTGGCCGAGGTCGCAGCGGCCATTATGGCGGCGTATCCGGGCGTAGGCCCCGATACCATCACCGGGCACTCCGATATTGCTCCGGGACGCAAGCTGGACCCGGGCCCTGGATTTCTCTGGCAGCGTTTCTACCGGGCGCTGGATGGTGTTCGCGGGCAGCGACCTGAGGATGCGAGGTAAGCCGAGGGTTTTTCCGCCGGCCGGCTAGCGGTATTCTGTTGCCTGTCTTGTTCCCATCGAGAATAACTATGGCTCTGCTCATTGTGTTGATTGCCCTGGCGTTGGTGCAGCTCTGGGGCTCCGGCGCGCCGGTGCACCGGGATGACTGGTTCCGTTTCTGGCGCCAGCGTTTGGCGGGAATTTCTACTCTGCAGCAAAATCCGGGCCTGATGCTGGGGGCGGCGATTTTGCCGCCGGCCCTGCTGGCCGCGGTGATTATGGTGCTGGCGGAGGAGATGCTGGGCTGGCTCGGGCTGCTGCTGGCGGGTGTGCCGCTACTGCTCTACTGCCTCGGGCGCGGCAATTTCAACGAAATGGTTTCCAATTATCTGCGCTACTGGTACCAGGGCGATGTGGCGGCGGCTCGCGCAGCCGCGGCACCGCTGTTACCTCCCCACGAGGAAGAGAGCGCTTCGCCGCAAAAACTGCATGAGCAGGTTTTTCGCGGAGCCGCTTACTGCGCCTTCGAGCGACTGTTTGCCGTGCTCTTCTGGTTTATCCTGCTCGGCATCCCCGGTGCGCTGCTGTTCCGCTTGAGCGCGCTCTACGCAGAGGGCGAGGGGCGCGACAACGCCATGGCGGCCCGCTGGCTGTGGTTACTCGAATGGTTGCCGGTGCGCTTGATGGGATTCAGCTTCGCCATTGTCGGTAACTTTGGCGGTGCCTACCGCGCCTGGCGCCAGTGCCTGACGTGTCGCGAGCGCGGTACAGACGAGCTTCTCGAGGCGTACCTCGAGGGAGCACTCGGTGGTATCGACGCCAGTGAATGCAGCGCCGGCGTTGAGGTGGCGGAGGCCCAGCGGGCCTGCGGGGCGCAACTTGAGGGGCTGCAGGCGCTGCTGTCGCGGGCGCTGCTGTTCTGGATCACATTGATGGCGCTGGTGGTGCTGTTCGGCTACTGATGGCTATCGTTCGCGCCCGGCGATCGGTATCGCCCTTGACCAGTGAACTGGCGCCAGCTTTGGAATACTGTTGCAACCGCGAGGTTGACTTGTTGCCAGTGCGGCAAGATATTGCGCAGGTAGCATTGCATCCGCCTCATTGTGCTTGGCGGGTAGTGCTCCCTGTAGGGAACAGCGATAGAAGAGCAGTAAAGGGAAAAGCAAGAATAAACACGAGGCGAGACTGACTCATGGATGCACCAACCTTGGAGCCCCAGATGGCCACCGAGCAAGACACCAGCGATGGCACACAGTTCAATGCCCCCGGTCTGGTGGCGGGGCTGCGCACCTATTTCCGCAGTGGCACCACCGCTGATCTGAACTGGCGGCGGCGGCAGCTGAGCCAGCTGCGCAAGTTGCTGACGGAAAATGAACAGCGTTTTTTCGCTGCCCTGAAGAGCGATCTGCACAAGGCGCCGTTGGAAAGCTTCATGACCGAAGTCTCCGCGGTGACCGGCGATATCGATCACACGCTGAAGCATCTGAAAAGCTGGACC
This sequence comes from Microbulbifer aestuariivivens, assembly GCF_039545115.1. Lineage (NCBI taxonomy): Bacteria > Pseudomonadati > Pseudomonadota > Gammaproteobacteria > Cellvibrionales > Microbulbiferaceae > Microbulbifer > Microbulbifer aestuariivivens. The sequence goes on from NZ_BAABRT010000028.1 coordinate 26,093, forward strand.
CGCTCGCGGCGGGTATCCACCCCCCTCGCGGCCCAGCCCGGCAAAAGCTATATCCAGCCGGAGCCTTTAGGGGTGGTGCTGATCATCGGCGCCTGGAACTATCCTCTGCAGCTGTCCCTGTCCCCCCTGGTGCCGGCGATTGCCGCGGGCAACTGCGCGGTGGTCAAACCATCGGAGCTGTCACCGGCAACCTCGGCTTTGATCGCGGAGCTGCTGCCGCGCTACCTGGACAGCGATGCCTTCGTCTGTGTCGAGGGTGCGGTGGATGAGACCTCCGCGTTACTGGAGCAGCAATGGGATCACATCCTTTATACCGGCGGTGGCCGGGTGGGGCGCATCGTCATGTCGGCGGCGGCCAGATACCTCACGCCGGTAACCCTCGAGCTCGGAGGCAAAAGCCCCTGCATTGTCGCCGATGATGCCGATATCGAAGTGGCCGCCCGGCGCATCGCCTGGGCCAAGTTCACCAACGCCGGCCAGACCTGTATCGCCCCCGATTACCTGTTGTGTACCCGTGCCACCGCCGAGCGGCTGCTGCCGGCGATTCAAAATTCCGTGCGCGAGATGTTCGGTGACAACCCCCGCGAATCTTCCGATTTCGGGCGTATCGTCAATGAGCGACATGCGCAGCGCCTGGCGGCCTACCTGCAGGACGGAGAAGTGTTGTGGGGCGGCGAGTCCGATCCCGCCAACCGCTATATTGCGCCGACCCTGCTGCGGGGAGCCGGCCTCGAGACCGCGGTGATGCAGGAAGAAATCTTCGGGCCTATTCTGCCGGTGGTGGAGCTGGAGGATTTCAGTCGCGTGGAGGAGTTCGTCAACGACCGAGACAAGCCGCTGGCGCTGTACGTATTTACCCGCGACGAGGCCACCGCTGACCGCATACTCAGCCGTTGCAGCTCGGGCAACGCCTGCGTGAACGACTGCATGATGTTTATGGCCGTACACGATCTGCCCTTCGGTGGTGTTGGTGCCAGCGGTATGGGGGCCTACCACGGTGAGCACGGGTTTAAGACCTTCAGTCACTACAAGGCGGTCATGAAGCGCAAGAATATTCTCGACCTGAGCGTGCGCTACGCCCCTTTCACCGACGCCAAGTTCAAGCTGCTGCGCTGGTTGCGCTGAGTCGCCTCCGGCAACCCATAAGGCCCGGCCCGTGCGGTCGGGCTTTTGATTTTCCGCTCAATACCCGGTTGATTTTCCTGTAAAGGTGTACCCCGCCTGATGTCCGATGAACAACTTGACCTGCCTGTCAGTGCGGATGTTTTTTCCGCCGCCCAGACCATCGCCGGGCAGGTGCACACCACCCCGCTGATGCACAGCCGCCAGCTGGATGCCCTGAGCGGCGCCAGCCTCCACTTCAAATGTGAACACCTGCAAAAGGTGGGTGCCTTCAAGGCGCGGGGCGCCTGCAATGCCCTGGCGCGGCTGCCCGAGGGAACGAATCTGGTGGCGACGCACTCCTCCGGTAATCACGGCGCGGCCCTGGCCTGGGCGGCCGCCCGCGCGGGGCTGGGGTGTCGGGTCGTGATGCCGGAAACGGCGCCGCTGGCGAAGCGTGTTGCTGTGGCGAGTTACGGGGCCGAGATTGTCCTCTGTGGCCCGAGCCTCGCTGATCGCGAGGCGGCCTTGGCAAGGCTGGTGGCGGAAACCAGTGCCCATGTGGTGCCCCCCTTCGATGATCGGCGCATCATCGCCGGCCAGGGCACTGTGGCGCTGGAGATCATGCAGCAGTGTCGCGAGGCCGGGTTTAACCCGGATATCGTGATCGCCCCGGTCGGTGGCGGTGGCCTGCTGGCGGGGATTGGCCTCGCCATGGCGGCGCTGGACCCGGGGGTGATGGTTCTCGGCGCCGAGCCCGCTGGAGCCGATGACGCCCAGCGTTCGCTGCGCAGCGGTCATCTGATCACCAGTCAGCAGCCGAACACCATGGCCGATGGCCTGCGCACCACACTAGGTCAGCGCAACTTCGCCGTGATCCGGCAGACGGTTCGGGATATCGTTACCGTCTCTGAAGCCGGTATCGTAGAGGCCATGGAGTTGCTGTGGACGCGCACCAAACAGCTGGTGGAGCCCTCCGCTGCGGTCGGGTTGGCGGCGGTGCTTGAACACAGCGCGCGCTTTCGCAATAAACAGGTCGCCGTCGTTCTGACTGGCGGCAATATGGATCTGGACAGGGCCTGCTCCCTGTTCAGCAGTAGGGAGAAGATCGTATGAGCAAAACTGTAATGACAAGCTTAAGCCCGCGCGCAGCGCGTATTCTGGGGGCGGGCTGGACTGCTAGACTGGTGGCTGCCCTTACACTGACCGTGACCGCTGCCATGTCCTCAGCCCAGGAATTTACCCTCACTTCGGAGACCCTCAATGCCGGCGGGCGGATGCCGATGGAGCAGGTCGCCAACGCCTGTGGGGGTGAGAATATTTCTCCGGCACTGAGCTGGAGCGGCGCGCCGGAAGGCACCAAGAGTTTTGCCCTGATGGCCTATGACCCCGACGCCCCCACCGGCAGCGGCTGGTGGCACTGGGTGGTATTCAATATCCCCGCCGACGTGAACAGCCTGCCTGCGGGCGCCGGGGAGCCGAAAAACGGCCTGATTCCCGAAGCGATCCAGGCGCGCAATGATCTCGGCGTGCTGGGCTATGGCGGCGCCTGTCCACCCAAGGGGCACGGGGATCACCGCTACCAGTTCCGTATTTTTGCCCTCGGTGTGGAACAGCTGCCGCTGGATGAGATGGCCTCGCCGGCGATGGTGGGCTTCAACGTCAATGCCAATAAACTGGCGGAAGCCGAGCTGGAAGTGACCTGGGGCCGTTGATTGCCCCCTCTGCGCCTTGCCCGCCAGAGAATAAAACAATAAGAAGGAAGTAAAATGACTCAGGAAACAGTCCGGGAAGCCATATTTAATCGGCGCATGCTGATTTGTATCGGCACGGGCTTTGCCTCAGGCCTGCCGCTGTATGTCCTGATCCAGCTGGTGCCGGCGTGGCTGCGATCTGAAAACGTCAGCCTCGCCACTATCGGGCTGTTCTCGCTGATCGGCTTTCCGTATACCTGGAAATTCCTCTGGTCTCCGTTTATGGAGCGCTACCGGCTGCCAGTGCTCGGACGCCGGCGGGGCTGGATGCTGATCAGCCAGATTCTTCTGATGCTGTTTATTGGCACCCTCGGCCTGTTCGATCCAGGTTTCAATATCTGGACGATCGCCGCGCTCTGTTTTGCGGTGGCTTTTTTCAGTGCCAGCCAGGACATCGTTCTCGATGCCTTCCGGCGGGAAATCCTGCCGGACCGTGAGCTCGGTCTGGGTAACTCCTTCCATGCCAATGCGTACCGTATTTCCGGACTTATTCCGGGTTCCCTGAGCCTGATCCTGTCCGACCATTTGCCCTGGGATCAGGTCTTTCTGATCACCGCTGGTTTTATGCTGGTTGGCATACTGCTGACCCTGCTGGTGAATGAGCCGCGCCACCCCGGCAGTCGGCCCAAAAGCCTGAGCGATGCGATAGTGCTGCCCTTTGTGGAGTTCTTTAATCGCAACGGGGTTAACCATGCGCTAATGGTGTTGGCGTTCATGTTCCTGTACAAACTCGGCGACAATATGGCCACGGCGCTGGCCACCCCCTACTACCTGGACATGGGCTACAGCAACACGGACATCGGTATCGTGGCCAAGAATGCCGGCCTGTGGCCGGCGGTGATCGGCGGCTTCCTGGGCGGCCTGCTGATGGTGCGTATTGGTATCAACAAATGCCTGTGGATTTTTGGCGTGATCCAGGTTGTGTCGATCTTTGGCTTTATGATTCTCTCCGAGGCCAATGCCGACAGAGTGGGCACCCCGGGGTTTGAACCGAGCCTGTTGCTGCTGGCGATTGTGATTGCTTTTGAATATCTCGGTGTGGGGTTGGGCACGGCGGCCTTCCTGGCATTTATCGCCCGCACCACCAGCAAACTGCATACGGCGACGCAGCTTGCGCTCTTTACCGCTCTGACTTCCCTACCGCGCACTTTCGCCAATGCCTCAACCGGTTACCTGGTTGAGGCGATGGGCTGGACCAACTTCTACCTGCTGTGTGCGCTGTTGGCGATACCGGGAATGTTATTGCTGTTTTTTGTGGCGCCCTGGCGCAAAGACCCGGAACTCGAAACGGGTACAGAGGCCTCGGAACACCCGGAGATGGGGGGCGTGGCACCAAAACGGGCTGATTGACTCCCGGCGGAGCGGGCACTGAGGCGCTGCAGAAGTTTTGAAGGCTGCAAACGTTTTGCAGCTAGGGCCGCCACTGGTAGCGGGCCAGATCAATACGCCCTGCCAGGGTGATGACGCCTTCCTGCTGCAGCCGCTGCCGCTGCTGCGAGGCCGCAGGTTCCGGCACTGAAATCCGTCCCTGGGCGTTGATGACCCGGTGCCAGGGCAGGGTAGTATTGGCGGGCAGCTGGCGCAGTAACTGGCCGACACGGCGGGCCGCCCGCGGGTAGCCCGCCATGGCGGCAAGATCTCCGTAAGTGATGACCTGGCCTGTGGGGATGCGAGCCAGCACCTGGCAAATGGCCGTGAGCATGGGGCTGGCCGGCTCGGTATTGTCCGCTGAGGTATTTCTGGTCATCTTTTTCCTTCCACCTTCCACCTTCCACCTTCCACCTTCCACCTTCCACCTTCCACCTTCCACCTTCCACCTTCCACCTTCCACCTTCCACCTTCCACCTTCCACCTTCCACCTCTTGAAAATGCCGTGTGTCCGTTTGCGCAGGCTCGTTTGCCAAACGCACCCTGCTGTGAGCGCGCTGCCCCTGCAAGAGCCGGCGGGAGTGTGGCATTATTGCCCTATATAAGTGCGCCGTGTGTTCATCGCGGTCGATAACCCCCAGATAAAAGCAAGGTTACCCTGTGCATCCAGTTGTACGCTTTTTCCTGTCCCTCAGCCTTTCAAGCCTGATTCTTGTCACGATGCCAGGGTATGCCGGTGTGCTGACTCTGAATAACGGCGACCGCGTCTATGGCAGTCTGGTGCTCGTTGAAAGGGATCATGTTGTCTGGAAGTCAGAGAATTTCGGTGAGATCCGGGTGGAGAAGTCTAAAGTGCTCTCACTGGATACCGATGTCGACCTGAAAATTGCCGGGCGCGAGGGGCCCTGTGCACTGGCCGGTCACCGCCGCGAACAGTGGGAACTCTACTGCGAAGAAGGCGAGGGTTGGGTGATGGACTTTCCCGCCATTGACCGCGCCGAACCCTATGTGAACTTCGTCGGCAATCCGGTGGTTTTTCATGGCAACGTCAATGCCGGAGGCGTTTTCGAGAGCGGCAACCGGGAGCGGCAGGACCTGGATCTCAATGTCAATCTGGATGTGCGCACTGGCGACTTTCACCACCTGATCAGCGCCCTGTACCAGAGCGATAACGGCCCCGAGGTGGATTCCCTGGAACGCTACCAGCTGGCTTACAACCTGCGCTGGATTTTCGCCGAGAAATGGTTTGCCGCGGCCAACACCGCCATCGAGCGCGAAGAGGCGCGCAACCTCGATCTGGGGACCACCTATGGTCTCGGTCTCGGTTACCTGTTCTTCGACACGGACAAGGCCACCCTGTCCCTGCAGGGCGGTGTGAGCAGCCTGCAGGAAGCGTTTATCGACGCGGCGCTGAGCCAGGATCAGGATCGCCACTATGCGGCTGGTCGCAGCGCCCTGAACTACCGCTACAAGTTCGATCTGGGCCCCGAGGTCTACTTTGACCATGAATTGCTGCAGTCCATGAACAACAGTGATGACTACCAGACCAGCGCTCAAGTTGGCGTGCGCACCCCGCTTGTGAAGGGCGTCCTGATGGAAATCGCCCATCACTGGTTGTATGACAATACCCCCTCTCTGGGCAGTGAGAAGGAAGATACTAAACTGACGGTCGGTGTCGGCTACCAGTGGTGACGGAAAACCCGCAGAGAGGCAGATCGTGAACATTGCACAGAAAGTCATCGCCATCACCGGCGCAGGCCAGGGCCTGGGGCGCGCCATGGCGATTTATCTGGCCGAGCGGGGCGCGCGCCTGGCGCTGCTGGATATCAATGAAGAGGGTTTGCGCGAATCCGTGGCCCTGTGCGCGGCAAGGGGAGCCGAGGCTCGCAGCTACCGGGTCAACGTGGCCAGCGAGGAGGAAGTGGATAGCGTTTTTGCCAGAGTGGCGGAGGACTTCCAGGGCCTGCACGCGCTGGTGAACAATGCCGGCATTATGCGCGACGGTCTGCTGCTGAAGGTGAAAGAGGGCAAGGTGACCGATCGCATGTCGCTTGCACAGTGGCAGTCGGTGATCGATGTGAACCTGACCGGTGTTTTTCTATGCGGTCGCGCCGCAGCGGCGATGATGGCCGAGAGCGGGCAGGGCGGTGTGATAGTGAATATTTCCAGCCTGTCCCGCGCCGGCAATATGGGCCAGACCAATTACTCCGCCAGCAAGGCCGGGGTCGCCGCCATGACGGTCACCTGGGCCCGCGAACTGTCGCGCTACGGTATCCGTGTGGCCGCCATTGCCCCGGGCTTTATCGGCACCGATATGGTGGCGCAGATGCGCCCGGAAATTCTCGACAGCCTGGTCAAGCAGGTGCCGCTGCGTCGCCTCGGCGAGCAGGAGGAGATCGCCTCGACCGTCGCCTTTATCCTCGAGAACGATTTTGTCACCGGGCGCGTGCTGGATATCGACGGCGGCGCCAGAATCTGAGCGGCCGCTCCCCCTGAGCAGCGGCGGCTCGCCCCAAACAGAGTCCTGCTCAGAAAAAGCTGCACAGTCGGTTCACCTTTTTATCTCTTTATTTCTCTATTTCTCTATTTCCTTTCCCCTGCCCGGCTCTCAAGCGCAGCCATCCACTTTGCCGCTTTTTTCATTTCTACAAATTCACCATTTCGCAATTTCTACAACCTTTATGTCTCGTGTGGCTTTTTCCCTGGCCGTCGGGCCTCTGCGTTCTAGGGCAACTCTGAAAAATAGCCCATTTCTGGCAAAATACAGTTTTCCAATCGGGAACCTAGAAAATGACCCAGCTGACCTTCGCTGAAGCTGAATATGCAGGCAAGAAACGAAAAACCCGGCGGGAAAAATTTCTGGAAAGGATGGACAGGCTGATCCCCTGGGAAAAGCTGGAGCG
>NZ_BAABRT010000029.1:0-23725 GCF_039545115.1 Microbulbifer aestuariivivens
GGCTAAGCAATACTGCTTTGACTTTGAATTCATCTGAGTACCGCCATGTCTTCTTTGGGTTTTTGTACTTGGGCATTGGACACCTCGTCTGTTTGACTTTGGTGTCCGTCAAAGCGGGGGAAGATCACACTATTATTTCTCCATGTTGTTATCAGAGCGTAAAAAAACCCCGCTATATTTCTAAGGTTACACATACTTTCACACCATATCAGCACTCATTACCCTTCTTTACTTTGTAAATCCAACTACCTCTCTCACTCTTCGCCACCAGCCAAAAACAGACGACATTATTGGAACAACGAAATAGTTTTCTGAGACTGAAAATCCAGGAACATCACATAATAATGATCAGCATCCACGATGCTTTGACTTGATTCACTCACTCAAGGAGGCGGGTAGGATAAGAATGCCCACCTGATCAGAACATGACCCCCACCCAATTCAATCGCGCTATTACTTATCTTTTATTTTCAGCCACTTAATTTCTCCACTTCTAACATAGAACAAACCATCCGAAATACTCTTGTTCACATATTCCGCCCGTAAATACTTGTGACTCACCTCTATGAAAAATCAAATAGCAGGCCACTATGGATAGGGATACCACGCACCTATCCCCCTCCAACAGGTTCACTCAAAATAATTATCAATCCTGTCAATTACAGCGGGTGCGCTTTCCAATTCAGCAGGTACTGCAGGTAAATCGCCATACATACACATAAAAACACCGATAGCGGCTACAGCCATAGATCAAAATTAGTTGAAAAAACTCAATGCACTCTAACAATTCTTGCCTGAACTTAAGAACAGTGCGCCCATAAGACACACAGTCGGTCATAGATAAAATTGATAATTTAGTTTTAAAAATTTCGCCATGGCAAACAACTTCTCTTCGGGTTCTTGGTGCCGCGATAACTGCTCAGGTAGCAAAGGAATGACCGTTTAAAAGAAAGAGAGAGAGAAGAAAGAGGAAAGGGAGGGATGGAGGGAGGCAGGGTTGTTGATGTGCTAAAAGGATAATCGTATACGCATATGGCGCGCCAGTGATTAGAATTTGGGGGCAGCCATCTGCCCCCAAATTCCAAAAGTCACAACCCCCAGGCCAACCGGGTTGCTTCCGACAGTTCCGCTTTTCGCTTAGCGTCGGTAGAAATCACTCCATCCTGTGGGGCGCCTATCTCCGTCATGCGATCAGCCAAACCTGAGATCCTCTCGTACTTCAGTACAGCGCCGGATTGCGTCGATATCGATTCAATTCGATTATCCAGCGATTGCCAATGAACAATCTTTATTTTCTCACCCAGCCTCGCACGCAACTCAGCACTCAGGGATGCGAGCCCATTTCCAGGGACTTCGATTTCTGCCAGGGCATCCACAAAGCGGGCAACCGGAGAGTAATCCAGTGAAGGTCTAGACTCAGGGGACAGCACCCCCCATCCCGGTGCCCTGTTCTGATTCCTGGTATTAACCAAGCTACCACCCAGTAATATATCCAACAGTCCGACAGGCCTACTGGTTTCTGTTTCTGCTGGAACTTCAGGGTTTCCGTCGTCGATTACTTTAATCGGATCGGCACCATCAAGCAGGTAGATATCAAGGCTCGAGCTGTTTTTAACAAGCCAAATTTCTTCAGGCTGGACATCACCTTCAAAATAAAGGATGTCCCCATCACTGGAACCAGAATCACGGATAACATCGGCGCCGTCTCCCCGCGAGTAAAGGTATATATCTGCACCTTCTCTGCCTGAAACTGTGTCAGCGCCCTCACCACCACGAATCACATCATTACCCTTAGAGCCATTGACGATGTCATTGCCTTTATCAGCGTTAATTTCGGCGATCCCTTGCAGGTCTGTATTACTGAAATCCAGGGTGTTGTTTCCGGTGGTAGCCAGAATAATGTCACGGCCACCATTACCATTGATAATCTCTAGGGTATCGGTTCCCGAGTATGCCGCCAGCCTAATAAGATCATTGCCTGTAGTGCCAAGCACTTTATCAATCCCGGGGCCACCTGCGTAACGGTTGTAACCAGTATCTGCCGCTGTAATCAGGAAGGTATCATCACCACCCTCGCCATAGAGGGTATCGCTTCCCAGCCCCCCCTCGATGGTGTCACCCAATTCACTCCCGTACACGGTATCGTTACCGGACTGGGCGGCTATCAATGAAATATTGAGTAGCGAGCTGTTACGAAAATCCAGGGTGTTGTTGGCGTCACTGCCAAGGATGCGGTTGATACCCGCCTTGCCGTCAATCACTTCCACCGTCGCATCGCCGGAGAAGACACTCAGCAGCAAATCATCGTCTGCCTCACTGCCTAGCAGTGTGTCAAGGCCTTCACCACCTTCGTAACGGTCGTATCCGCTGTCACCAGGGGAGTGAATAAAGATATCGTCACCGGCGTTGCCATAAAGGGTATCGCTACCTGTCCCGCCGATGATGACATCATCACTCGCTGAGCCTTTTATGGTGTCATTGCCTGCGCCGGCATTAATCTCGGATACGTTGAGAAGCTCAGTTAGGGAGAAATCCAACGTGTTATCGGCACCGCCGGATAGGATTCGGTTAACACCCGCCCTTCCATCGATACGCTCAACGCTAGCCGCACCGTCAAACACACTGAGCAGAATGTCGTCATCACTGTCTGTACCCAGCAGCTGGTCGAAACCCTCGCCACCGCTGTAGCGATCACCGGCGTTATCACCCTCCGTAAGCAGGAAGATATCATCGCCATTGCCGCCGTCCAGATAATCCTGGCCTAATCCGCCGATAATCGTGTCAGCAGAGTTGGAACCATAGACAACATCATTGCCAGCCCCGGCATCGATGGCGCTGATACCGATCAACTGGGTGTTCGAGAAGTCCAGCTTATTATTGCCTGCGGTGGCCAGGATGATGTCGTGACCACCCTTGCCATCCACGATTTCAACTGTCGCTTCACCAGCGAACGCACCCAGACGGATTTCATCATTACCGGGGGTGCCCTGCAAGGTATCAACCCCTGCACCGCCCTGATAATGATCAAACCCGGTATCACCTTCGGTAATGAGAAAGAGGTCATCGCCCCCTTCGCCATAAATACGGTCGCTACCCAAACCGCCCTCGATGACATCAGCCTGCCCGGAGCCATACACCCGATCGTTGCCTGCCCCCGCATTGATCAGCGCAATAGCCACCAACTCAGTGTCACGAAAATCCAAGGTATTGTTGCCACTGCCGGCGACGATGATATTACGCCCAGCGCCGCCATCGATTTTCTCTACTCGTGCATTTCCGCTAAACACGGAAAGCCCCAGCGCATCATCACCGGCAGTCCCCAACAGGGTATCAACCCCATCCCCGCCCTCATAGTGGTCAAAACCCGTGTCGCCGGCGGTGGCTACAAACACGTCGTCAGCACCATTGCCATACAGCCTGTCAGAGCCAATACCACCTAAGATTCTGTCTGCACCATGAGTGCCATAGACGGTATCGTTGCCTGCACCCATATCAACTTCAGCAATATTGAGCAGCTGCGTTTCAGTGAAATCAAAGGTGCTATTACCCGCAGATGCCACTATTCGGTTGACGCCCAAGCCGCCATCGACAATCTCCACGCGGTTACTGCCGGAAAACGCCGAGAGACGGATCGTATCGTCGCCATCGGTACCGAGCAGGCGGTCAACCCCCTCCCCTCCCTGATAACGATCGAAACCGGTATCGCCCGCCGTCACATAGAAAATATCGGCGCCGCCATTACCATAAAGCTTGTCTGATCCCGCCCCACCAATAATCACATCGGCGAATTCTGAACCTTTAACGGTATCGTTACCTTCACCGGCGTCGATGGCATCAATGGAAACCAGTTGTGTTGCCGAGAAATCGAGGCTGTTATTGCCGCTGTTGCCCTGAATACGGTTGACACCACCACCACCGTCGATCACCTCCACCCGGGCGTTAGCAGTGAATGTCCGCAGCCCAATAATGTCGTCACCGGTCGTGCCGACAATCCAATCCTCGCCGGCGCCACCCTCGTAGCGGTCGTAGCCGCTATCGCCTGCGGTCAACAGGAAGCGGTCATCGCCCTCTTCTCCATAGAGGCTGTCACTGCCCAGGCCACCAATGATGGTATCGTCAGTGGCTGAACCATAAATCGTGTCATTACCTTCAGCACCATCGATGCGGCTGATATTCACCAGGCTGACTCCGCGGAAATCCAGCCGGTTATTGCCACTATTGGCAATGATTTGATCAGTACCGGCACCGCCATCAATCGCTTCAACCCGGGCATCAGCGCTGAATGTACTGAAACGGAACCAGTCATCGCCGTCGCTGCCTATTACCCGGTCAAAACCGTCACCGCCCTCTACACGGTCATAGCCCGGGTCATTGCCTTCAATCACAAAGATATCGTCACCGGCATTGCCATACAGTTTGTCGCTGCCGCCACTGCCGATAATCTTGTCATCAGAAGCACTGCCGTAGATGATGTCGTTGCCATCAAGGCCGTCGATAAAGGCAATATTGCGCAACTCGGTATTGGAGAAATCCAGCGCGTTAGGGCCGTTAGTACCATAAATGGCATTGAAGCCTGCGCTGCCATCGATTCGCTCCACCGTGGCAGCACCGCTGAAAACACTCAGGCGAATCGCATCATCACTCTCGCCGCCGACAATCTGGTCGAAGCCGTCACCGCCCTCGATACGGTCTGCATACCCGTCATTACCCTCCACCACAAAGGTATCGTCACCACCTTCACCATAGAGAATGTCAGCGCCTGATCCGCCGGTAATGACGTCATCCCCGGCACCACCGTAGATGGTATCGTTGCCTGCTTTACCATCGATACGGTCGACACCTTCACCGCCCCGCAGCGTATTGTGGCCATCATCGCCGTCGATATTCGTCAGAGTGTCGCCGGGAGTGATATTCCAGACAAATTTGGCCAAGTCGACCGCCTGTGCGGCAGGATGACGAATGACCAGTAGCTCGCTACCGGATGCACTGGCGTTGGTGGCGATCTCCGGAAAACTCTGGCTGCCGCCACTGAGTACCGTCGCCGAGTAGTTCAGGTCTGGGGAGGGCAGCAGATCCAGCGTCGCGCTAGCGCCCACAAGACCGACGCCGGAATTATTCAAGGTAACCCGGTAATGCGAGTCCACCCCACCGCCACCGGCCACTGCAACCGTGCGCTCCAGTGTGTACTGGCAGATAAAGAGCGTCTGCCCCGGAGCCTCGTTGTCGACATTGATGAACTCGATGCTATCGAGCATATAGCCACTGTAAGACGGGTCATCACTCTGCGCGGGCTGGAACACCAGGCTGAATGGACGGTTGCCATCCACGTCGCAGTCATCAAGCCCCTGTAGCTGAACCGTCTGCGGGATATTCCAGTTCTCCGCGGTGAACTGCAGGTAATGTTCCGCCAGCAGCTTTGCTTCACTGTCATCGGAAAGCGACATATTGAGCGCGAGGCTGGTACCGGCGTGCAGCGGCTTATCCAGCACGATATTGACCGCCGCAACGACGAGGCCAGCCTCATCAGTGAGTAAATCAGTTTGCGGAGTCGCGGTTATATTCTTGTCCTGCAGGGGCACCACAATACGGCAACAGCCTTCTGCCACCACCGTGGTTTCGCCATCGGTAATTTCCAGTTGCAGGGTGTAACTGCCCGGCATCAGTCCTGAGACATCCCAGGAATACTGATCGCCTGCGCCATCTGCATCTTCGGCAATATCCCCGGCAATCAGTGTGCGGCCGCCGCCCTCATAGAAATAATAAAGGGACACACTGGCACTGCTATCCGGATCGGCATCCTGCCACTGAATAAGCAGCTCTGGTTCGCTCACAGTAATTTCGGCATCCGGCAGGACCGGTGAAAGAGTCGGCGCGTCATTGATGCCGTTCTCATTCACCGCAAACTGGTTCACCGGTGTCCAGTGGCTGATACCGTCGTCACAGTCTTCCGCGCGCGCACGCCAGTAAAAATGGCTGTTATCTGCCAGATCGAAACCGGGTATCCATTGGGTGCCGGCCTGAAAGTGACTGGCCACCAGCATAGTCAGCGCCGCATCGGAGTAGACTTCGAAGCGGTACTGCACCGTATCCCCATCCAGGTCCACCACCGGGTTGACCTCAAAGAGTGGGCGCAGGGTTTCAACTACGGCGCTGTCACCGGGGTTTTGCAGGCTGGGCACCGGTGGCGGGTTATTGTAGGTATCCACACTGAAACTGGCGTTCACCCAGTCACTGTCCACTACACCATCACTGGCCTTAACCCGCCAGTAGTAAACGGTATCTTCCAGCAGTCCCTCGACACTCCAGCGGGTTTCCTGCGCGCCCTCCGCGACTGGGCCGGAACGCATTTTTTCCACGCCATCAAAGCTCGGCAGAGTATCCAGCTCAAATTGGTAGGTCAGCGGCTGTTGCTCCGGGTCCAGGCCATTGCGCACGCTCAGGGTAACCCCGTTATTGGGCAGCCAATCCTTCAGCGGACCGTTGGGTACCGCCATTGTCGGGGCCACCGGCGCATTGTTCCGGGTGCTGACCAGGAAGACGCTCGCCGCGCTTTCGGCACGCTCACCGTGCTCATCCTCGACCCAGGCGTTCCAGACATAGGCATTGTCCTCTGCCAGCGGGTTCGGCACCTGCCATCGGGTCTGAGAGTTAGCCCCCGGCAGCAAACCGGAAACCTGGGCAACAGGGGTCTCCAGATTCGACTCATGAAACAGGTCAAAGCCATAAGACAGCGCATCCCGATCGGCATCCACCGCATGGGCCACGATCAGGGCAGGGCGAAGATCGGCAACGATGGCGTTATCTGCCGGCGCCACGATAGCGGGCAGCGCCGGCACGTCATTGACGGTATTGATAAAGAAACGGCTCGACTGCCATTCAGAGGCAACCGCAACATCCCCACTGCCCGCCGCCACCTGGGTCACCGCCCTCACGCGCCAGTAATAGAGCGAGTTATCGGCAAAGGCCTTGCCTGGCTGCAACTCTTCTGCGGCAACGGTCCATATGGTAGTGGCACTGGTCTCGGGCTGAGTGGAAGCGGCCACTTTGTCGAGCATGGCCTCATCGGCGTAGATCTCGAACTCGTACGCGACCGCCATCTCGGGGCCGTGATCGCCATTGTTCAGGGTAAATGTGGGCAACAGTGCTGTTGCGCCGGCGAGCACTTCGCCATCGTACATGGGGCTGGCGATTTGCGGCGCGCCCGGGGCCACTTCCGGCACCGTGGGGTCGCTACCCACTTCCTCTTCCTGGGCATCGGTACGGCCATCTTCATCGTAATCGCCACTGCCATCGCGATCCAGATTGCCGAAATTTTCCAGTTCCCAGGCGTCATTGAGGCCATCGCCATCGGTGTCATCCGCCGGGTTCACCGCGATGTTGACCGCTCGCTGGCCGGAGAGGCCGCCATCGGTGGCGGTAAAGCTGACAACATAATCCCCCGCCTGACCAATAGCCGGCTGCCAGCGGAAAATACCCGCCCCATCACCGCTATCGGTAAACGTAGCGCCCGCCGGCAGGCTGGCAGCGCTCAACCGCGGCACCGTGCCATTGGGGTCATAGGATTGCACCAGGAAACCGACCTGACTGCCCTCATGGGTGCTGCGATCCAGAATCGCCTGAATAACCGGCGCCTGGGGAATTTCCCGGCTGTCGGTGAAATACAGGGTGTAACTACCGGTACTGCCGAAATCAAACACATTCACATAGTGGTCGAAATCGACCTTGTTTGCCGCGCGCTCTTTGGACGTCCAGTAGTTGGCCGCATTCAGCTGTTTGCCGTCATCCCGCACCACCCGGTGCAGCACCTTGCCACCAGCGTAGGGGTCGGGCACTTTGGCATAGCCAAAGCCCGCCTCGGCGCTACCGGTTAACCGCCGGGTACCGGCGCTCTCGCCGCCGAGGTTATAGTCAAGAGCGCGCACCTCGGCACAACTCTTACAGAACGCCAGATCGGCCCCAGTGGCCTGGCTCTCGTATACGTAGTAATTGCCATCGGCGCCGCTGGCGAGGAAGTCCGGCACCCCATCGCGCCCGGCCAGGTCCACCTGCACATCCCGCACCAGCAGGTGCGCATAGGTGGCATCGATCAATGAGGTGAGCTCTCCACCCAGTTCATTGGCGTGGGTGAAGCTGGCATTGAAGGCGGTGAAGCTGCCCGACAGGGTCGATTCCATAATCCAGCGCCCTGCCTTCATGCCCTGCGGATCGATCTCGCCAAAGTCGAGCAGCAGGCTCGGCTGCGCGGCCCGGTTCTCGACAAAGCTCTTGGTGATGGTGAAATCAATCGCCAGGCCCTGTTCGTTATCCACGATGCGCGGCTGGGCCGATTCAATCTTCACCGCCCGCGCGCTGCCGAAACCACTGTTGTCAATCCGCACACCCAGGGTATAAGGCTCCGGCGGCTCCACCGCTGGGGTAAAGGCGTCATCACCGATTACCTGTTCGGTGAGGAAGTAGTCAAGGGTCAGCAGTGGCTGGGGTTTTACCACGATGGAGTCCGGGGCCACTTCCACCACTTCTTCGCGGCCACCGTAAGCGTAAGACAGGGTGGCGCCGACAAAATACAGCTCGCCGTTATCGGTCTCGCCGGCGGCATTGGCGGTGGGCACGATCAGCCAGCGGAACTCGCCAACCTTGCCGGCATTGATCACCGCGTCGCTCACCACACCGTTGTCCGCCGTTACCAGGGAGTTGACGTTGTTGGTGTCGTCAATACGGATAAAAAAGGCGGCATCACTGGCGGCGGTGTTCGAGGTGGCAGTGACGCTCTTGCCATCCGCATCGGCAAAATTCACCGAGATGGCAATATCCTCAATGGAATAGGTATCCAGGCTATTGGTGATGCGCATAATGGCTTCAAAGCCCTGGCGCTCCAATGTCAACTCCTGGAGGATTTCAATGCGCACCTCTGCGCAGAGCGCCTCTTCCTGAGCGGTGGCGGCGGCCGGCACACCCAGTGTGCAGATCCAAAACGCCGCCAGAATCCCCCAACGCTGCAACATGATTCCTATTCCTAATGGTCGTAATGCTTTCATTGAATTATTTGTTCGTCAGGCGGCCGTAGCAGCCCGAAGTCAATCAATATCTATTCGCGGCCTTCCGGGCCGGCGATGCTCCACCCGGAGCCCTACCCTGCGTTCGATCTCATCCACAAACCGGCTATTGCCAGTCAGTTGGTTGCGAGACCAAGCCTCGCTCAAATAAAGCCATTTCCTCGGCCGCCCCCGGCTCCACCAGCAGATGGACAGGGTTGGTCATCAGGCATCAGGCATACAACTTGATCCCCAACTTCTCCTTCCACTCGAACAATTTGTCCCGATAAAACTGATAATCCTCATCCGCAGGACCACTTACTCATTTTGCGCCTCGCGGTTGTGCCCACGCTGCACAACATGGCGTGGCATATTCGCCACCAATACTCGCGCCTTCCTTGGCATAGCTCTTCTCAATCCTTCCAGGCGTCACTCCCTGCCTTGTTTATTTGGGCGACTTAAATAGATCTTTCCCCTTTATCTATGTTCTTTATGTTTGCCCCCTTTATGTTTATTGACCTTCTTCACTTCTTCCATGCTCAAGTCTATCTAGGGCTGCAGAATGCGATTTTTCGGGATCTCCACAAGATATCGAGCAAACTTTAATCGTTTTACTCCTGTAAAAACCACCTTCTTTTTTGAACTCTACTTTGTTTATAAAACCTTTATAAAATACAACATGAGCTCTCTGCTTCTTTCCATCTGCAGTAAAATCAACCTTAATCATAGAATCTTCAAACTGATTACCATGCACTCTATGTTTCTCATCTTCATGGTAAAAACAAATTGTATTCACCCTACCACCATGCATTCGCTGCACAAAAAAAGGTTGACTCAACTGGCGACAAATTTGGTCTCTCTGTTCATCACCTAAACTCTTAACAACTTCATCAATTATGAGCTTTTCGTGATATCTGAGTTTCCAACTTCCCTCACCAGTAATAAAAAGTGAAAAATCCCAAACTCTCAAAAGAATACTTCTAAAGGTTGATTTAAGATTCATTTTTGCAACCTCCACAACCAGCCACACCGGCACCAACCCCTCCGGATACAGCGGACCCTTTCATCCAATCAGGCACTCTATCTAGTGCTCTCAAAGGTAACGGCAATTTACGACCGCCTCCTTTAATCGTCGCACTTTTATCATGTAAATGGTGTCGTTTGGGGTTTACCCAGCTACCATTTAACCCCCCGCGTTTATTCAGCGCCTTGTTGACGGCCCCTTTTGTATGCTTATTAACCTGCTTCCTTGCGATACTATGAGACCATACTTTCCCATGCTCTCGGGTTAGAGATCGCGAACCAAATCTGAGAAAAACCTTTCCACTAATTCCGCCGCCCCCGGCTCCACCAGCTGGTGGACATGGTTGGTCATCAAACACCAGGCATACAACTTGATCCCCAACTTATCCTTCCACTCGAACAAGTTGTCCCGGTAATACTGATAATCCTCATCCGCAAGACTACTTACTTATTTTGGCGCCTCGCGGTTGTGCCCACGCTGCACAACATGGTGTGGCATATTCGCCACCAATACTCGCGCCTTCCTTGGCATAGCTCTTCTCAATCCTTCCAGGCGTCACTCCCTGCCTTGTTTATTTTGGCACCTCAAATAGATCTGTCGACCTTATTTTTTATGTTTTATTTTTTTGCTCTTACTTATTAGAGAAAACCCCATACAAATAAAATGAAGCACAAGCCAAAGGAACAATTGAAATTATAAATGATATAAAACTTGCCCACTCAGGGACATTAGCGGCACCGCCGTAGATTCGATCCACGAAAATAGTTACAACAACCACAAAAAGGGCTGATAACAAAAATAGGGTTATTGCAGCAATTTTTTTCACTTTATCTCAACCCCCACAATTGTCGGTCTAGGTCTGCATATCCCATCACGATCGCAGCCCCACAAGTCTGTCAACGTTTTTTTCAATACATCTTGAACAAAGCCACCCAAAAAACCAAAAACTGAACCTTTTCGTACATTCTTCATCGTTGATAGATTCTTGGAAAAATTTGAAGGTCCAGTAGGGGGGGTGAGCACACCACCAATTGCACCGCCCAGCAACCCTCCTGCTGTATTTGAGAAATCAGATTGAGCCGCTCCCGAAGTACCCCCGATAGCTCCACCTACAGTACTAGCTACTGCACCGCCAACTGACCCACTTCTCAAGCCTGATGCGAGACCTGCAACCGCACCTGCTGCGGTACCATTTGGAACTCCTCCGCCCCGGTGTTCAGCGACTCCTGAAGTAACTCCGCCAGCAACACCACCAATTATTGCTCCGACAAGGCCAGCTTGAGCACCCGTGATCGCGCCACCTACAGCTCCTGAGATGACTGCAATTGTTACCGGTCCTAAACATAGCCCATAAGGGTCAATGTATTTAAATGGGGAAGCGTTTACATAAAGATAAAAGTTTAACCCCCCCTCAAAACCAATAGGATCCCTCTGTAGATATCGCCCACTCATAGGATCCAAGTCCCGCATATAGTTATGATGAAGTCCTGACTCCCGATCAAAATACTGTCCCGGAAACCTCAACGCATTCCCAACAACTTCAACCAAAACCTCAGCCTTACCAAAAGCCTCATACCTCGCCTCCCAAACCACAGCCCCGGACTTATCCACCATCCGCTGCGGCGTGCCCAGGTGATCATTCTGGTAGTAATACACCTCCCCGGAGGCCACCCGCTGGAACAACGGCTCGGTCATCCAGGGCATACCCGGCTTGAAGTGGTACTCCTTAATCAGATGCCCGCCCGCATCATATTCCGCAGCCATGCCTTCTTCGTTATAGAGGAAATAAGTTGCGCTATCGGTCTGCTTGCGAATCCGCTGGCCGTAGGGGTTGTACTGGTACTGGCCTACCGTCTGGCTATTCTTATCGACAGCAATCAAACGCTCTTCGTGGTTATAGCGATAATCCCAGGTAACCCCACTCTGTACCTTCTGAGTGGTGTGACCATTGTCGTTGTACTGGAAGCTGGCCGGGTCATCGCCGGTGATTGCCGTTAGCTGGTTTTGGTCGTTGTATTCCAACACCTCCGAGGAGGACGGAATAAATTCCATCCCCGCGGCTTCGCCGCTTGTCCCCTCAACCTCACCGGCCGCATAATCGGTACGGTTGCCCACACCGTCATACCCAAACTCCTCATCGTTCGCCGCATTGGCTAGCGGATAATCAGCCGCGGTAAGCCGATAAAGATCGTCATAACCAAACGCATAAGCCCCATGCTCGGTATCGATCCCCTTGATATTGCTCTCAAGGTCATACTCGTACAGCGCGGTCGCTTTATCGTTACCGGCAGAGTCTTCCAGAATCCGCTCTTTCACCCGCAGGAAGTCGTCGTAGGTCAAAGTGATCTTGTTGCCACCGGGCAGCAGCAGGGTCTGCGGAGCCAGCCAGTTGAAATTGGTCCACGCCAGCTGCCCTTCCCCGGGCACATGCACCGCCGCCAGCTGGTTGTTCCTGTTGTAGTAGTAGGTGTAGGTAATACCTTCCGGATTGGTATAGGTCTTCTTCAGGCCATTGCCGTAATAGGTGTAGCTGTAGCTCTTGGAGAAAGCGATTTCCGCGGCTTGCGCACCTTCACCGTAATAATCCACGCGCACGGATTCCAGACGGTTCAGCGCATCGTAGGTATAGGTTTCCCCATGATGGACGATATCCGCGGTGGCATTGGCGGTGTCGGCACCGGGCTGCTGGGTATAACCGGTGTACTGGGCCTTGGCGTTGTAATGGTAATCCACCACCTTCACCGGCTGTGTGTTGTCTTTCTGCGCGAACACTTCCAGCTTGCTCAGGCGGTTGGCATCGTCATAGCTGTAGCCGCGCATTTCCTGCTGCGGGTTGATCACCTCAACCAGATTGCCATTGGCATCGTAGTTGTAGACGCGCTGCTTGTTGGTACCGATAAAGTCGTGCTTGGTCTCAGATTTCAGGCGGTCGGCCTTGTCGTAGGTGTAGACCGTGAGGCGACCTTCCGGGTCTTGCACCTGCAGCAGGTTGTCGCGGGCGTCGTAGCTGAATTTGGTCTTCTTGGCTTCGCCATTTTCGGGGTCGACGATGGCTACCAGACGGCTGAGGTTGTCGTACTCGTACTTCTCGGTGTTCTCCAGCGCATCGGTGTCGCTATCGAGATTACTGCCCAGGTCGTAGCCATACTTGCGCAAATACTCCAGGTTGTTGGCCTTTTGCTTGCTCTGCTCGATACGGTCGCGTTTATCGTAGCCCAGCTCTTCGGCGTAGGTGGGGTATTCGATTTTTGACAGCAGGTTCTGCTGGTAGGTGTAGCGGGTGCGGTTCTGCTCACCATCGACGATGACGCTGAGGCGATTCTGGCTATCGTATTCGAGGCCAATGGTGGAACCCTCGGCATCGGTGATAGTAGCCAGGCGATCGCCCTTGTCGTAGTCCAGCTTGAGGCGGTTGCCGTTGTCGTCGGTCACGCTGCGCGGCAGGCCGGAGGCGTTGTTAGTGATATGCAGGCTGCTGCCACTGGCATCGGTGACTTTGACCAGATCGCCGGCGGCATCGTATGCATATTTGAACCCCTGGCCGTAGGGGTTGAGGTCTGACAACAGGTTGCCGACCGCATCGAAATCCCGAGTCCAGGTCTTCAGGCGCGCGTCCAGCACGGTGTGGGCGTAACCGTTTACGTCGTAGTCTTTGTATTCGGTCACGTCCTGCTCGGGGCTGGTGACCTTGGTGAGGTTGCCGTAGGCATCGTATTGCCAGCGGGTGGTGGCCAGCGCGGTATTGGCAGCTGCGGACTCGCCGCTAATCTGGGTTGCCAGCTGCCCGTACTGGTCGTAGGTGTAGCGGGTGATACGCTGGTCTTCCGTGCCCACGGCCTCGGTCAGGGTAATCAGGTTGCCGTTGGCATCGTAGGTGTATTCACTGATGACCCCGCGCTCGTCGCGCTGGCGCAGCGGCAGCGTCAACTCTGTGTCCCACTCGGTGGTGGTGTAGCTGCCGTCTGGGTGTTCGGTGCGAGTGATATTGCGAAAGGTGTCGTAGTAGTGCTTGGTCTTCAGGCCGCGGGCATCGGTGGCAATGCTGCTGATGATGCGGATGGGGGCGGCGTTGGCATTGGCACCCAGCTGGGTGGTGCCGGCATAGCTGTACTGTTCCGCCATATCTTTGGCGGTCTTGTTATCGGAGTACTGGTATTCAATCTGGTACTGCAGCTCTCCACCAACAGCCTGCCTAACCGGCATATTGAGGGTGTTGTACCAGGTCTCGGTGATGACGCCGGAGTTTTCAGTGCGCGTGACCTTGTAGGTGCCGGTATCGCCATCAACGGTGTGGCTGTACACCACGCCGACACCGTCGGCATTGGTCTGACCACTGATATAGCCATCGGCGTTGGTACTGTAGGTGGTGACGCGACCATTGGGGTCGGTGACGCTTTTCAGGGTGCGCTGCTGGTTGCTGCGGAACTGGTACTGGTAGGTCCACTCCTGTCCGCGTACATCGGTGACGGCGATCAGCTGGCGGTAATTGAGGGGGTCGCCACTGTCTTCGCCATAACGGTAGCTGACCTTTCTGCCGGTGTAGTCCTCCAGCGCCTTGAGGCGATAGGAGGCTGCCATCTCGCCACCGGCTTCTGCCGGCACCGCCTGCCAGTGATAGGTGATTACGGTATTGCCGTGGTGGTCCTGCACACTGGCGATGCGATCCTGCTCGTAGGTGAAACTGACCTGAACGCCGTTCCTGTCCTGGTAGCTGCTGATCTGGCCATCGGTATAGTGGATGACGTTACCGAGCCGGTCGCGCCAGATGTAATGGGGCGTTGGCTCCCCCTCCACCATTTCCACGGTTTTGGTGAGTGTGCGGGCCAGCTGTGCCTGGTAGGTATCCCCTTGCGGAGTAATACAGTTGTTGGCGTCGCTGCCGAACTGCTCGGGGCGGTAGGACATGCCATTGCGGAACAGATAGAACTCGTGGGGCTGCTTGCAGCTACCGCTCACCACTGGCACCTGCCCCTGCTGGGCCTGCAGTTCGCTGTAGGTGAGGATCGGGTTCCAGCGGCTGTTCCACTCCCAACCGTTGCGGGTCCAGCGGCGCAGCATGCGCACATTGCCACCCAGCACTTTGACCTGCATATCTTCCAGGTCTTCGCGGTTTTCCGAGGTGGTTGCTCTCGGGGCAGCGCCATCGCTCACGATGCCGGGCTTGGCCTGCGCCAGGGAAGAAAGCCCCAGCACCACACTGGCTGCCAGAACAGTGCCCCATACAGGCCACCGGCTGCCAGCGCCGGATTGGCCCGCAAGCCTTTTGGCTCTTTGAGCCGCCCCCCAAGAACAGAACTTCATGGTTATTTTCCCGATTTTTCTTCCGGGCCTTAGGCAGGCCCGCAATTCTTATTCACTGCGTTGCGATAGACGCGAAGCTTTGACAGGGCGGCGAGTCCGCCCCGATTCTTTTTTATTTATTGCGCACTGGTGTTGTCTTTGTTGCAGCTGCCATCCGCGCACGGCGGTGGCTCGCAACGCAGCGTCTCGACTGCGCGGCCAATCGGCGAGTAGCCGCCGCCATAACTGCTGCCGCTGCCGCCTCCGCCGCCGTAGTAGAAGCTGCTGCTACCGCCGCCGCCACGACTGCCGCTTGTGCTGCAGGCGCCGCTGGAAGCTGTGGCCCAGCGGGTGGAGGTGCCGCTGGGCACAATCTGCCCATTGGCACACCGGCTCTGGTAGCTCACCCGGTACTGGAAGCTGTGGGTGCCACAGCCAGCCCCGGTTGCGCCACCTTCCTCATTGGGATTGAAGTCGCGCAGGGCGGTGATGCGGTAGGGGATGTAGATCACTTCCCCGGCCGCCAGTGTGTCCGGAACATCGGCGAGGAACTCGAACTCGACCACGTCGTTGCCGGACGGCAGTTTGCCGCGCACGCTGTCGGCGCGGATCAGGCCGTAGTTGGTGAGACTCAGTTCGCCGGTGAAGACGTCGCCCTTTTTCATATCCGGCAGGGTGATGCTGAGCGGGTCGAGCATGACCACGGCCACTGGCACCTGGGTTTCGAAGGTGGCTTCGAGCTTGATTTCGTAGCGGTCTTCGAGGTTGATCTCGTTCACCTGCCATTCGACGTTGATGATCTGGTTCATCAGGAACACATCTTCGGCGACGGTGATACCGGGTTTGACCCACAGGCGGCCGGAGACACTTTCATGATCGAAGGCGGTGACCCGGTAGCTGTAGCGGCCAATGGGCAGGTTCTGGAACAGGGCTTCGCCATTGGCGTCACTATTGATCGTGCGGGTTTGGGAGAGTACCTGTTCGTTCTGCAGCTCGATCTTGGCGCCCCGCAGCCCGGGAATCAGCTGGCTGTTTTCTCCCAGGGTGGCGGTATAGATATCGCTGATATGGAAGAAGGCATCGCCCACTTCTGAGGTAACCACGGCCACATAGATGGGCACGCTGAAGCTGTGACCACCCTCGCCGGTCACCTGCAGAGTAAAGCGGTAGTTGCCCTGTGCCACGCCGGCTTCCGGCGCGAAGCGGATGCTTACATCGCGGCTGTCGCCGATACCCAGATCGCCGAGACTGGCGGTGCCATTGAGGCCGATCCAGCTCGCTGCCGGGTTACCGTCTTGGTCCCGCAATTGCACGCTGGCATTGCGCAGGACATCAAAGCCGGTGTTTTTGAGCGCGAAGGTTTCGGTGGTACTGCCACCGAGCAGTACGCCGGTATCGATAAACGATGGCTTGGCGGTGATCACCGGCCGGCTTTCCAAGAGGTTGTAGCCGACGGCGATGTTTTCGAGCACCTGCTCGCTGCCGTTAACATCGGCAAGCACCTGGAAGTACAGGAAGCCTTTTTCCGGCGCGAGGTTGTCGCCGGAGAGGGTGAGGTTGATCACGCCCTTGGCCTGGGGGAGCAGGTTGATGACCGCCCCGCGATCCAGGTGGATGCCGCCGGGTATCTGCGGCTTATCCTCACCGGGAGCGGCTACAGAGACCAGGCGCACGTTGGTCAGTTCAGCGCTGTAACCGGCTTTAACGGTAACCGGGACCACCTGGTTGTAATTGCGCGGTACGCGAATGTTGACCCGGTCTGGACTCACCGTGGAAGTGAGCACGCTGAACTGGCCCTGGTTTGGCCGCGCGAGACTGTCCGGGTGAATAACGGAAACCCGCCAGGTACCACTCTGCCCTTGCGGGTCGAAGGTGTAGCTGAAGCGCCCCTCACTGTCGGCAATCACTGAGGCCTGACGCTCGAAGCCACGCAGTTCCATCACCAGAGTCAAGGGGACATTGCCGGTGGCGGTGTCGCTGGCACGGTCGCGGGCTTGCCCGGTGAGGGTGACCTTGTCTTCCGCGCGGTAAACCTCGACCGGGGTCACCGCGTCCAGCGTGCCGTAGTAGGCGGTCTCCTGCAGGGAGGCCTGGGTACGGGTGCCGTTGCCGTCGATGAGCACTCTGGTGTCTTTACCGGTGTGATAACGGAAGTGATCCACTTCCAGAGCAACGGTCACCAGATCCGGCGCGGCGGCAGGCACAGGGACTTCGATCCAGCCGGAGGTGAAGCGCTCACCCGGCTGCAGACGGGCGACCGTTTCACCGCTGGCAACGGTGATTACGTCGCCAGTGAACTGCTGCACGCTCTTCATGGACAGCAGGTTGCCGTCGCTGTCTTCGAGGCGGATACGCACCTCGTCGGAAGCAGTCTTGCCGCTGTTGCGCGCCATCAGCAGTTCGGTTTCCACCGCGGAGGTGTTCTCCAGAGTGAAACGGAATTTACCCAGACCGCCGCGGTAGACGGTGCCGCTCTCCAGAGACAGGCGCAGGGCGGCGTCGCCGACCATAACCTGATCCTGAGTCTGGATAAACACCACCTCACCGGGCAGGGGTGAGTGTCCCAGGCGCAGCTGGATATCGCTCAGGGTATCCAGCTTGGCATAACCACCGATGACGATTGGCACTTCGATAATGCCGCCAGCGGAAACACTGAAGCTGCTGGACTGATGCTGCCGCGGGGTGCCGTTATCACTGACGGTGGCGTAAAGTTTGAGACCGGCAATATCGACGCTACCGCGATTCTGCACCCGGAAGAGCACTTTATTCATAACGCCGCGCTCAAGAACCGGCTGACCATTTTCCGGCTCGACCACGGCCACGGACAACGCCGGCAGCAGCAGGCTGTGGCCAATGCTGGTGACACCCTGGCTGTCTTCGGCGATCACGGTGTAACGGCGCTCGCTGTTAACACCCAGAGCGCCGGCGCTGAAGCCCTCGTCGATAAAGGTGGTGGGATTGCCGCGGTGGGGGATCAGACTGCTGGTGATCTCCTGCAGACCTTCCCCACCGCCGCTACCGTTCGCGCCATCCACATAGACCCGGTAACCGGCAATGGCGGCCCCACTGTGGTGCCACTGCAGTTGTGGGTTGCCATCGGCACTGACACTGATACTGAAATCACTGACCGGCAGCAGGCCGAAGTTCAGATAGGCGGTATCACTGGGTGCGGACTCATTGCCGGCTTCGTCCAGTGCGGTGATCGCATAGGCGTGCTGGCTCTCGCTGGGATTGCTATCCAGCGCGATGGTCTCGGGGATACCGGTCTGCAGCGGGGTGATGCCCTGCAGCTGTTCCGCAGTGACATTCTCACCTTCGCCCAGGTCGAGTCGATAGAGGTTATAGGTGAGGGCCGCGCCCAATTGCGCACTGCCCTGGGCGTCCACTGCGGGGGCGGCCCAGGTGGCGACGATGCCGGCGCCGTTCAGCTCCAGAGCCAGACCCGAAGGCGCGGCCGGGGCGATACTGTCGGCGCTCACCGCCACCGCAGCGCTCATTGCACTGAGGGCGGTCTGGTCGTTGCTGCGGCGCTCACTGGCAACGGCGTAGTAATACTGGCCGTCGCCGGGCGGCTGGTCTGACACCTGGGTTTCAGAGAGACGTTTCAGCTCGGTGAACTCGGTGTCGCGCCCGGCGCGGCGGTAGAGCACATAGCGCGCATCGGCCACCGGGTCCCAGGTGAGTAGGACCCCGGCATTGGGCTGAGCCACCGCTTTGAGGTTCTGCGGGGTAGCCAGCGGTGGCAGATCACCCTGGTACACCTGAAAAGCATTGCGCACGCGCACTCTGCTGCCGAGGTTATCCAGGTCGTCCGCAGCCTGATAGCTGAAGCTGAGATTTTCCACGCTGGGATTGCCGGCTGTATCCTGACCGGCACTGGTGGGCAGGGTGAAACTGCCCACCCACAGCGGCTCGCCCTCGATGGACTGGGCATCCCTGGTGAGACTGATGCCACTGCTGTATGCGGGGATGGCGATGTTGTCGAGCTGCGGGATCAGCGTGGGCTGTTCGCCGGGCTTCACTTCGTCATCCAGCCTCGCCACCACTTCCACCAGCAGGCCCGCCTGCTCATCCACCTTCAGCGGTTCACCGGGATTGAGGCTCAGGGCAATGACTTCGGGCCCACGGGCATCAATCAGCAGGGTGCCGCCGTCTTCAATGGTGGTGCCCCGGTTGCCCACATCATCGTGGGCGGACATCACCGCGTAGGCGGTACCCGAGAGCATACCGGGCTCGATAATAAAGCTGCCGGTATACAGGGTGTCGTCGCTGTAATCCTTACTCAGGTCCACGGCGAGCGGCACGCCGCCCTCCGGCACCAGGGCAAAGTAGGGCTGGTTGCGCAGCGGCTCGTCGAACTGTACGGCCAACTCAACCGTACCCGGCGCGTGGCGAGCGGTGGCCGGGTCCACCAGACCATTGGACTGGTAGCTGATACTCAGGACATGGGGACCTTCGCTGTCGGCATCGGCCTCGACCACGCTGGACAGGACACTCTGCGTGGCAGCGGTATTGACCGCTGTCACAGCGTAGAAGTAATGGCCATCCTCCACCGGCAGGTCGTTGAACCTAGGTTCAGTGAGTAACCGGCTGTTGAGCTTCTGTGCCTGCTGCGGGTTAGCAAACGTAGAAGTCGCGCGGTACACGTTGTAACCACTGACGACGTTCTTTGTATCGCTGCTCTCCACCGGGTCCCAGGCCAGGGAGACCTGCCCGAGCGCCCGTTCGATCACCGTGAGATTGGTGGGCGCATCGGGAATGGCGGTGTTGAGCTCAATGGTGCGCACGCCGCTCTGCGGGCCGAAGCCGCCACTGCGATCGGGATACTCTGCCGCTGCGGTGATGCTGTTATTACCCTCTTCCAGAGTGACTTCGATCTGGAACTTGCCGTAACTGTCCACCAACTGCAGCTCGCCAGCCGGGGCGCCGTCACGATACAGCTGTACCTGGGCACCCTTCTCCGCACTGCCATAGATCACGACCTGTGGCTGGTTGCTGACCGAACCTTCGAGCGGAGCGTTGATTTCTGGCGCGGCAGGCGGGGCCAGCAATACATCGAAGGTGTACTGACCAATGGTGCTGTTCTCCCACACATCAAAGACCTTAACCGTAAGGATGTGGGGGCCATCAGTGAGTGTTTGCAAGGCGAGGTTGCGAGCAAAGACGCCGTTACTAGCTACGTACTCGGTGCCGAGTAAGGTACCGTCAATATAGAACTCCACCCGCGCGATATCAGAATCATCACTGGCGGTGATCACAAAGCGGCCATCCTCGAACAGCTGCGGAGCCGAGGGCAGTTCAAACAGACCGCTGCCCTGCTGGTACTGCCCGGCATTAATCACCGGGCCGTCGGTATCCGCCACTGGGGTAACCGCCACCGAGGCAACTTGCGATTCACTGCCACCGGAAATGTTGACCGCGGCGACCGCCACATAATAGGTGGTGCCGTTTTTCAGGCCAGCCAGAGACCAGGTGTGCTCGCTGTCAGCGGCGCCACCTTTGCTCTGGATCTTCTTCGGCTGCAGGCCCTCAAGAGAACTAAACTCGCTCTCCTCGACATACACCGCATAATTCTTCAGCAGGCTGTACGGAGCAACGCTGGACCAGCTGATCTCGATCTGGCTGCTCTTCGCCTGTGCATTGACCGTTGCCGGGTTTGGCAACAGCGTGGTGCCGGCATTGGTGATGCCGGAGGAGGCATTGCCGCTGGCATCGTAGGCGTACACCCGGATCGGATACGAGGTGGCCGGCTCAAGACCGGCAACCTGGTACTGGACTGCGGCCGCAGGGTCGGGAAGCGATGCCAGTGGCAGATCGTCTATGCGGCCCGCGGCGTCATCGATAAACGCCACCTTATAACCGGCCAGATCGCCGTCGCTGTTGGCGGACGGGTTCCAGCGCAGGGACAGAGTATCCGCACCGGGCACCACCACCAGATTGGCGATCTCGTCCGGGGCCTGTACATCCACCGGCACCGCGGACACAGACGTGACCGCGGGATTAAACAGACCCTGGGTGTCGAAGGCGACCACGGCAAAGTGCGCCTCGGTAGCCCGGGGCAGGCCAACCACTCGGAACAGCTTGGTGCCCTGCCCCACCACCGCGACCGGGGTCTTACCCGCGATATCGGTAAAGGGCAAAGCACTCTGGTAAATACGGTACTCTTTAATGTCGTTGCCGTTGGTGAACTCGTCGTAACTGCGCCAATCGAGCAACAGGTCGGTACCGCTGCCGCTCGCATCGATCGACAATGCAACCTGCCCGGGCGGGTTGTTGTCATAGCGAATGGATGCGGAAGCGGGTTCACTCTCGTTGCCCGCTGCATCACGCAGCACAAAATCAATGCGATTATCACCCTGCTGCAGAGCTACCCGTGTGCTCCAACGGGTCTCGGCGGATGCCAGCACTGCAAGGCTGCCATTTACCAGAACCGCACTGCCCGCTTCCTTGGTGCCACTGAAAGACTGCGCATTGACCGTAGTAACCGTCGGATACTCGTCGAGTACGGTTGCCGCCGGAGGGGTGTAATCCAACACAAAGTTAAATGTCTTCTGGCTGGACAGGTTGCCAACCTGGTCCGCAATGCGAGCGACAATCTGGTACTCGCCATCAAGGAAAGGCGCATCTGGAGTGAACTGGATCTGGCCTTCATATAAAGCCAGGGAACCAGCCAGGGCAATGCCGTTGCGCTTGACCACCAGAGAGCTGGCATCGAGGTCGATACCGCTGCCTTGCTCGTTAAAGACAACCGCAGCAACCGTCGGGGCAACGTTATAGAGTCCGTTCGGATAAGCACTGACAATATCCGGCGGGGTGCTATCTACATTAAAATTAATGATAACAGAGTCAGAAACATTACCGCTCAAATCTACCGCAGTAATGGCCGCAGAAGAACTTCCTTCTGGCGCCCGATAGCTACCAGACCAGTTTCCACTACCGTTAACTATGAATTCTGCACCATCGATCCAAATAGAGCTACTATCCTCACGTGTACCGGATAGCAAGATATCACGCGAGCTTGAGATATTGACGGCAGGCGCAACGGGCTGATCAACAGCCGGAACAGCGGGGCGCGTAGTGTCAACTGTAAAATTGAATGTAAATTTGTCGTCTTCCGGCTCTAGTTCAAGACCATCCTTATCCTGATCCATCCCCAAACCGTTTGAGCCAAAAATATTTGGACCCACAGAGAACGTGTACTCACCTTCCTCTAAAGGCTCTCCAAGCATCACTTTTACCTGAGAAATGCTTGAAGGATAAACACCCGACACAGGCACAACGTAATCGGCGTTATTGCGCAGTTCGAAATCCTCGACACTTATGGAGTTCGAATCGATACCAGACCCAAAATTAACCAATATTGAGGCAACATTTCTGTTTACGTGTTCGCGCAAATCCAGCGAACGTACCATGGGTGCGGCAGACAAAATATAAACACTACCATCTCCCCCACCCATAGTGCCGCTATAAGAGCCCCCGCCATTGGCTGTGATCAAGTCAAAATTAAAGTTTGCGTTAACTCCGTAATAGAGGGCAATGCAACCGCCGCCGCCACCGTAGTAACTCGAGCTATTTCCTCCACTTCCACCATTGGCGGAAATGCGCCCTAATCCAGACAGTGTATTTACGATAAGCCAGATCGAGCCACCACTGGATCCGCCGTACGATGTGGGATTCTGCCCATTAGCTGCTATAAGGCCATCAATAATGGCTTCGTTTGCCTGCAGTTTGAGCGCGCCACCACCGCGAACAGAGGATGACCGAGAACTACCAGATCGGGTTGGTTCTTCGATATCGCTATAGAGTGTTGGGTTAAGTAACCCCCCGCCAGCACCGCAATTACTGACACCATACTTGCTGGTAGAAGTTCCAGAAAATCCCCGGCCACTCACATTGATTCTTGAATCCGCATCAATGGTCAGCGACCCGGCATACCAGTTCAACCCTATGTATGCTTCTGTGTTGCCTCGGTCCACCGGCTCACTCACCAAAGTCCCATTATCGGTGAGCAAAACACTCTCCCAGGCCTCGCTCGGCTGTGAAAGTGGCACTGGGTAGAGACTCAAGACTCCACCAGCCCCGGAACCATCACCTCTGACGACAAGGTTACGCCCGACGGCTTTATCCCCATCACCTAGTGAGCCCTGATCTAACACAACGTCGGACAGTACAACTTCCAGCGTGGTATTGTTTTTAATCGGTCCGCGGAGGAGAGATTTCTCATCATCACTTGCGGTACCGAGAATTCGGAGAACCGCTTTTCCCGTAGTGGTATCTTTCCAGTAAATGCTACCCGCACCACCCACCGGCTTAGCCGAACTATAAGAGGCACCACCAATCGCAGAAATATTATCCAGGCTAAATCCATTATTTTGCGCGTAATAGACAG
>NZ_BAABRT010000030.1:0-12054 GCF_039545115.1 Microbulbifer aestuariivivens
ACCCCCTTCGAGCCGGAGGCAGCGCAGCTGCCGGAGACCAGCGAGCGCAGCGAAGCTAATCCCATTGGCGGCCTTGCGTTGGCCCTGTCGATACTCTGTGAGAAGCCCGGCTATTGCCGGGCTTTTTTGTTTAATCGAGCCGTGTCGAGGGGGACTGGGATGAGAACCCTCTTCGAGCCGGAGGCAGCGCAGCTGCCGGAGACCAGCGAGCGTAGCGAAGCTAATCCCTTTGGCAGCCTTGCGTTGGCCCTGTCGATACTCTGTGAGAAGCCCGGCTATTGCCGGGCTTTTTTGTTTAATCGACGTGTGTCGAGGGGGACTAGGATGAGGACCCCCTTCGAGCCGGAGACCAGCGAGCGCAGCGAAGCTAACCCCTTGTGTCAGAAGCGCTCGTGCTTTACCGATGTGCATTGATTCAAAGCCCGACAATAGCCGGGCTTTTTTGTTGCCGGAAGATTAGTTTTAGGCTGATATATTCGGGGTTAGAAAATGTGCCAAGCGTCAAAATGTTACTCTGACCCCAATTATTCTAAAATGGCTAATATATATTGCGTATTTGGCCTGAATCAACAATGAATGGGGTCAGAGTAAAGTTATGCAAATAGTGGAATGCAGCTTTCAGCCAATGGATAACTTATGTCAAGGAGCAATTACCAGTAGAGCAAGTTGAGGCAAAGGCAATTCTGGAGGCCGCAATTTCAAACGATACAATTAAATGTGCAGTCGCAGGTATTGATCAGGTTACTGGTGAATTTAAATTCATCATGGTTGATCCTGGATGGGTTGCGAATTTTCATGCAAAATTTTGTCAAAAATACGTTATGAGAGGTTGGAATTTTGAAGACTCCTAATTTAATTGATGGTTTAAAGCATATAGAGACGAGTCTTAGGCCAGAAAAGATTGATATGTGTCTAGAAAGTTATACGCGGCTCAGAAAAGAGGGAAAAGGCAAAGAGGATTCCCCGTTACTGTTTTTACACTCATTATATTCGGCCAAGACGTTGTATTCCTGGTTTCATGATGGTGATCTCCAGCAAGCAAAAAAATATGCATATATAGCAGGCAGGTTGAGGGTAATCTATTCCCGGTATAACCCTCTTCGTGTTGGAGACTGTGCAGACAGTTATTTGTTTTATCCTTTATTATCTGACTCTAGGGAGTTGATTCATTGGGAAAAGCAGTACTTTGTACCGCTTGTTGGTGATAATCGTAAAAATCCATCCTACCTCAATGTTAATAGTTATGATTTCCGTAGTTTGCAATTTCGTTTGGCTTTGGCTGGAAGTTGGGATCTCTTGGTTCCGCGAGCGGAGAAGTTTCTTGGTGAGCCCCATAGAAAATTTAAATCATATACTGTTGAGAATGAATTTTACTTGGCATTAGCCTCCCAGGACGAAGAAGCTATGCGCAATGTTTTTTTGACGCTTACATCGCCAAGGTATATGCAAATGCGTAATCGTGAGCCGCAGTGGGGGTATGAGAAGAGGCTTGTTGCTGCGCATAGTTTTATGTTAATTAAGCTGGCTAGAATTCACGGCTTTGATATCGCTGTAGATACGCCTTGGATCCCTAATGAGTGGCTGCTGGAAAAGCCATTAAAAAATTACATTTTCCCTATCGATTGCCTTCAGGAATTCAATATTTTCGATAAATTTGATTCTCGCAATTCATGCCTAGATCTTCCTAAATTAACTCCTCGTCCACTAGGAGAGCCGCCGTTAACATTTGCAGAGGCTGTTCGTCTCTCAAGAAATGAAAGTGGCTAATATATATTGCAACGGTAAATGGGGTCAGAGGGTAAATGGGGTCAGAGTAAAATTATGACGCTTAATTTCCTTTAGCCCCGCTTTAACCATCAGCAACCGCAACCGAACAAGCCAAGCTTCCAGTATTGTCCGCCACTACTTTCACCTGTTTATTATTTATTCCCTAGCCTTCCGCATTTCCGCTCTCGATCTTGTAGGGGAAGGGGCTTTAGCCGCTGCACTCTGTGCTCCACTTCTCTGCTCATTTTCAGTATCCACGCTTGCCGGGGCGCAGGCGCGACCCGCTCCTTGGTGTGCGGTCGGTTGCGGCTTGCCGGCCACTGTTTGACCGGTGCTGTGTTGCGGGTTTCACAAGGTGCTCTGAGGACATCGAGGCAGTGGAATTAAAAAGTGTGACCTGGTTCTAATAACGCGCTGATTCTCAGAGTTTCCCCTGTACTCTTGTTGCAAATTGTTGTGGAATTATACGCCAGGCAGTACGTGGATGGCTTCGAGGGAGTGATCGCCAGCAAGCGCAGACCATACTGCCCATCCGGTTCCGCCGGCGGCCGCACAAGGGCCCAGGATGTATCGCGGGACCGGGATAAAAAGTACTCGATTGCCGGCATGGATTCACCGCAATCCTTACGAAATATCTGCTAACGCTGATTGTAAGGAAACCAATTCCGTGCGTTACAAACCACCCCATCACTCCCGCCTGGCCGGTTTCACTCTGCTGGAACTGCTCGTCACTATAGCCATCGCATCCATCCTGCTGTCCACGGGAGTTCCAAGCTTCCGCAATTTTTTCGACACCCTGGCCGTAAAGGGGGCCGGTGAGCAGGTTTACTCCCATATCCAGCAGGCCCGCTCCGAGGCCATCAGTCGCAAGCAGCCGATCGGTGTGCACTTTTCCGCTAACGGTAGCAGTACCTGGGCCTACGGCCTCAGCGATCTCAATACCGGCAACAGCAGCTGCGACCCCGCGCTCACCGATCCCGCCGAGGCCCAGGCCTGCACCCTGGTGATTGATGACGGCGATGGCACCGTGCATGGCGCGAACGGTGCCACCGATGCCGGCGACAAGGTACTGAAGCGCTTTACCAGCGCGGCCCATGATGGCGTTCGCATGTCGCTGGCGAATTTCACCCATGCCAGCGGCATACCCAAGATCGTGTTCGAGCCGGTGCGCGGCACCGCTATGGACAGTGCCGGCGGTGACAGTACCGGCAACATCCTGCTTGTGTCCGAGGGCGGCCGCAAGCTGCTGGTCAAGGTCAGCATTCTGGGCCAGGTGCGTGTCTGTTCGCCGGACGGCAGTGTGAGTGGCTACCGGGATGCCGCTCCCGCAGACGATACGGATTGCTGATATGAGACTTCGTAAGCAGCGCGGCCTGACCCTGGTGGAGCTGATGATATCGCTGACGGTGGGGTTGGTCGTTATCGGCGCAGGCTCCACCGTTTATGTCACTACCGCCGTCAAGAGCGGCTCGGCCATCGCCTCCAGCCGCCTGAACCAGGAGCTGATGACGCTGATGAGTATCATGGTGCTGGATATCCGGCGTGCGGGTTATTGGGCCGATGCGGCCGTCAATCCCACCCAGAA
This sequence comes from Microbulbifer aestuariivivens, assembly GCF_039545115.1. Taxonomy (NCBI): domain Bacteria; kingdom Pseudomonadati; phylum Pseudomonadota; class Gammaproteobacteria; order Cellvibrionales; family Microbulbiferaceae; genus Microbulbifer; species Microbulbifer aestuariivivens. The sequence goes on from NZ_BAABRT010000030.1 coordinate 3,353, forward strand.
TCCCTTCAGCGAGCCGGACGTCACCGCCCTGGCCGTGCGCCCCTCTATCGCCGATCCGGTGGCCGCAGCCACCAGTGGCCAGTGCATTTTGTTTGCCTACGATGCCGACGATGACGGGATACTCGATAACGACAACCTGTTCGGTTTCCGCCTCAATAATGGCGTGGTGCAGATGCGCCGTAACGGCGATGTGGTCGCCAATGCCCGCCATGACCACTGCAACGATGCCGAGGATAACTGGCAGGATGTCACCGATGGCAATCTGTTTACGGTGACCGACCTGACGTTTGATAGCTCTCCCTCCCAATGCCTGAATATGCGTGAGCCCGATGGCGTCGACAGTGACGGCGATGGCACGGTCGACAATCAGGAGGAAGAGGATTGCTACCAGCTGCCCCTGCCGGCGGCTGGCAGTGGCGATATCACCGTGGAAACCCGGGAAGTCGTCGTCAACATTGCCGCACAGCTGACCGATGACCCGGATGTGCGGGTCCAGGTGGCCCAGTCGGTACGGGTACGCAACGACCTGTTGAGGGAGCGGTAATGGACAAGCATAGCGGTAGCCTGCCCTCTATTGGCCAGCAGCGGGGGGGTTCCACCCTGATATTCGCGGTACTGATTCTGGCTCTGACAGCCATCGTTACCCTGTCCACCTTTAATTTCGTGCGCCAGGAACTGCTGCTGTCCAACAACGAGAGCCGGGCCAAGCAGGCGTTCGAGGCCGCCGAGGCGGGGATCGCCGAAGCCATCGCCTACCTGGGGGATGGTCCAGACCGCGATGAAGACGGGGTGGTAGACCCGGTGTTTGATACCAACGGCGATGACCTGGGTGACTCCTCCACGGCGCCTGTGGGCCCCGGCAGTGTGCTGGTCACCACGGTTCAGGATGGGCGGATAATCACGGTGACCGCCACCGGCTACAGTGACGATCGCTCGTCCACGGCGGTGATCAGCCAGAAGCTGGCCCTTGCCGACCCGCTGCCGAACGACCCGGCCAACCCCATGATCTCTCGCGGGCAAGTGGTGATCACGGGCTCGGCCACGGTGCACAACCAGGAGGGCTACAGCACCCTCTGGAGTGGCGGTAACATCGAGCTGGGCTCCAACAACAGTACCGCCACCTATGTCCCCGATATGGGTGATCCCGGTTACCCGTTGTGCATGGATACCCCCATGACCTGCAATACCGTGGCCACCTCCAACAAGGTAACGGTGGGCCTCGATGTGATCGAGAACGATGCCAGCCTCGGCAACCTCACTGCCGACGAGATGTTCGAGAACTTCTTCGGCATGACGCCGCAGGCCTACCGCAACTCCGGGCTGGTCACTATCGAGACCACTGGCGCAGACGCCAATGCCGATGTGCAGGAAGCAACCCACGAGGTGATCTGGGTGGAGGGCGATGTGGCTTTCACCAATAACACCACCACCGGCTGTGAGGTGGCGGTATCCGGCAACAAGTTCTGCCCGCCTGCCAACCTGAAGCCATCGATCCTCATCGTCAACGGTGACGCCTCGTTTAGCGGCACACCCAACTTCAATGGCGTGGTGTATGTGACTGGCGATGTCATGCTGTCTGGCAATACCACCGTGGTGGGCTCGTTACTGATTGCCGGCGACCTGAGCAGCTCCGGCGGCGGCAGCCTGGATGTCTGGTTCAATTCCCAGGTGCTGGCAGACCTGCAGAATGCCGGCGTGCGGGTGGGCATGGCCGGAACCTGGAAAGATTTTTAATTCACACTGCGGACATGAAAATGGAAAGTGCAATGGCTCATTCACGGCAGGTAGGAAAGGCTCCCCGGCAGCAGCGGGGTATTGGTCTGATCGAGGTCCTGATTGCCATGTTTGTGCTGGCGTTTGGCGTGCTGGCGCTGAGCAAGATGCAGGGGGAGTTCTTTGGCGAGAGCGCTGCCAGTAAGGCCAGGTCCGAGGCACTGGCGATTGCCCAGGGGCGCCTGGAAGACATGCGCAACTATATGCACGAGGCCGACACGCTGGCCGAGTTCAATGCCCTTTATCCCGCCGCCGCAGGCCTGAATCAGGCCACTATCAATGGCGTCAATGCCAGCTTCAGCCGCAGTGAAAATATCAGCGCGGCGGCCGGCGATGATATCCGCAGGGTCGAAGTGGAAGTGCAGTGGCAGGACCAGGCCGGCGAAACGCAGAGTGTCTCCCTGAACACGGAAATCAGCTTTGTGCCCCCGGGCGCCCCCGGGGCGCTGGCAGCCGTAAAGGACGAGTTCAAGATCCGCGCTCCCACCGGCCGCGCCGAACTGGGGAAAGGCAGGGTGCCCGAAGGGGCGTCCACCACCTCGAATGGTGACGGCACCGCCATGTATCTCATCAATGGCGACCGCAACCTGGTGTTAGGGGACAAGATTGTCCTTACCCTGCGGGATGCCTGTAACTCGGCCACTGGCAGCTGTACGGACTTTGTCGAGATCCATGGCAAGGTGTATGTAGACCTCAGTACCCAGAGGAACCTGCCACCGGAAGATGTCTATGTGCACGCATCTGACGCCGCGTTCTGTTCCCGCTACTACATCGATTCCCAGGGCAACTCTGTTGCGATCGACGCAAACTCCAACCTGTCGGGTAACCCGGACCTGCTCACCGACAAGGGCGACTATGCGGTGTTCAACTACACCTGTTATCTGGGCGGCGGCTGGCACGGTAATATCGGCTTGCTGTTGCCCGGCGGACTGGGACAGGGGGACAAGATTTGCCAGGGCGACCCGGCTTCCACCAATGGCTGGGAAGAGCCGGTGATTGCCGCCCGCCGCGCCTATCGCGGCATGCTGTACCAGAAGGACAGCTTTGACGAGCCCATCACCGATGGCGAAGGGGACATCATTTATTCGTCTTATGGCATCGCTGACGGCGTGGTGTTGCCCGACCCGGATTCCGGTGACCACACCCACGACTTTGTTATCTCCTCGATGTCCACCGCCAAGACTGAAGGCAGCCACTGTATTACCGAGGGCATCATGATCCGCGCCGATGCCAACATCGGCGGCGTTGACGGCGACCTGTTCAGGGGTAACCCGGACGACTTCGTGTGCCTGAATGATGGCAACCTGGATACCTACAATACCGACATCCACGGCCACTACAGCACCTGCCCCTACGATCCCACCGATCCCCCGGTAGAGCGCCATATTATCAGTGGGGTGGTTGAAGTCGCCTTGAACATTTTCAGTGGATTCGACAGCAGTATCCTCGACTCGGTAGTGGTAGATACCTCCGACGGCCCGGGCAACTGCCGCCTGGGTGGCTTCAGCGATCAGGGTGACACTTACACCGCCAGCTACCAGTGTGACGGTTACGACTGGGGTTCCGGCTGGACCGGCAATATTTTTGTGACTGCCACCGATAATGAGGACAAGCTCTCCTGTACGCCCAACCCGCAGGGATACGAAGGGATCGGCGCTGATACCGCTGGCAAGAACTTTGACTGTAGCCCGGGGAGATTCGCCGTGATCTTCGGCCAGGTGGACACCATCAACTTCAGGAAAGTCCTGTCGAAGGTGCAGATCAGTGCCGGCTCCTGCCGCCTGAACGTAGATGGCCTGTCCTACATCTGTATCTCCGATGCCTACAATCCGGACTGGGACGGCACCGTCACCTTCACCGCCGCCGACGGTGTCATCTGCCCGGCCACCGGAACCGGTTCCAGTGGCTCGCTGGTGCTGGATAGCAGCGGCGTGGCAACTGCCACAGGCATCACCAGCAAGAACCAGTTGAACATTAATATCCGCAACAGCTTAAAGCAGTGCCCCTGATCGGAGGCTGCCTGTTACATTGCCGTCGCGTTTTGGCGGCGGCAATGATGAGCGGGTTGTGAAATGGTTACCCAAGGCCAGAGGGTAGGAAAATGAGTAAGAACAGTCGTGGCTTTACACTCATTGAGTTGCTGATCACCATTGTGATCGTGACGATACTGGCATCCATTGCGATACCTTCATACCAGCAATCGGTGACCAAGAGCCGACGGGCAGATGGCATCTCCGCGCTGTTGCGCCTGCAGCTGGAGCAGGAAAAATTCCGGGCCAACTGCCGCTTCTACGCCGGCGCCCTTGGCAATGCCAACAGCTGCGGAACGGATGCGGCCAACAGCACCCTGGCCTTCAGCACCACCAGCGAGGCAGGCTACTACACCATTGCCATCACCGCCGCGGCGGGCAATGGCTACACCATCACCGCCGATCCGACCGGCGCCCAGGCTGGCGACACCACCTGCGACCCGCTGAGCTATACCCACCCCGCTGGCACCAAGTCGCCAGCCGGCTGCTGGGACTAGCACGGCCTCTCTTGCCGGGGCCATTCCCCTGCCCGAGGCAAGCGAGTGCAGCGAAGCTAATCCCCGGTTTCGATTTCATGCATAGCTTGTTGGTTATTGGGATTTCATTCACGAAAAAATGATCCACCGGGTTTCCCAATGCTGTTCGGCCTTTAAATCCAGACGCACACCTTAATAGAGGCTCTTATAGGAGCCAGCTTTCCCAGCCAAACAAAACCGGTCGTTATTGGCGCAGTGGCAAAAAAGTGACCAGTAGCGCGCTGGGAAACCATTCGTCACGACTGTGATCCAGCCGAAGTGCTCTGAATGCAAGAATACTGTAAGGAAATCATGGGGTTACAGGGGCATCCATCTTTCCAGGATAGTCGTCGCAGCGACCGATATCCCCGGTGGCGTAATGCCGTGTAATTTGCTGAAGCCTTGACCAGCCGGGGCTTTCAGAGCATTCTGGCGGGAAATCTATTTTGAGATATGCGTCGCTGGGATATCAGTCCTGACGACTACGATATAAATGTTATGTTGCCGGGCGGTAAAAATTATCGTTGGTGCCTGCAGGTAATTTTTCGAACTGTTTTAGCGTCTGGTATCTGGCAGAATTGGTACAGCACATCCAAACAGTTGCGTTCCTAGAGTGTTCGTTCTGCTTCGGTGAGGAAAGGTAGTCCGCAGCAGTACCGTGGAGTGCCAGTAAGTGAATAAATGGGTGGGGAGAAGTGCGGTATTCTTCCCTCGTAATATTGGGGTGTGGCCAGCCAAGCCGTGGCTGGCAGCGTGCCGGTAGCGGGTGTCCAGTGCGGCACCTATAACCAAGCTAGGCAGGTTCGCCCAGCCGGTGGCTGGGCTGGACAGCCTACGCTGCGCTCCGGCTGCCCCTGCTAGCGGCGTTAGCTCGCTAGAAAACTATCAACCAATGGAAGCAGTATGGATTTTGAAAAAAAAGAAAAAGAGCTTATTGATGAATTTATGAGCTATGCGTTCTCTGGAGACGTTAAGGCTTCTGCCTTAAAAGACGAGGACGCGCTAATTGCACAAATTTTAGAGACGGTACTTTCTCAGTTTAAACGGAAGAAATATGTTTTGGGGCAGGCTCTCGATTTCACAATGCTCGCTCAGAAGCTATCAAATCATGACATTGAATTGAAAGAATTTACTCCTAATCTAACCATCGATGAGATATTTGAAAGGTATGGGCTTGTAGAATCTCGAGGCGATACAGCTGCCAATACGTTGACTTTAAGGTATTCGCAATACGAGTACGGAATTCGAAAGATTGAAGAAAGTGTTGCCAATTTATTCCATGCAATGGATAGAAGTGATTACCCAAGCGCCTATGTTTATAACACAGGGCAATGGAAAAAATTTCAAGACCTAATGCTGTTGTGTTTTCAGCTTTCTGAATCTGCAAAGTTCAAGGTATGTTATGAATTGATTAACTTTGGTCTGTTAACTATGCCAAAGAACAGTTTCTATATTCGAGAAGTGCCTCGGGTTCGAATATTTGAATCAGTCCTTAAAAACTACGAACGAGGAGTGAAAGGTGAGAATGGCGGCTTAGTATTTCAAGCTTTAGCGTATGGATTTCTTAGTTCTGATAGACCTCACCTTTCTATTGTTGCTGATAAAGTTAGGACAGGGTCCTCAAGGCAAAAGCGTTTTGGAGACATTGATTGTTATTTTGGAATGGACTTGGAGTTATCAGTTGAAGTTAAAGATTTTGAAATAACGGTTAAAAACTTTGACAAAGAGCTAGGTGAGTTTTGCCGAAATTGCAAAGGGAATAATATTGTTGGAATAGCGTTCGTGCGAGAAATAACAAGTGAGGCTGCTGAGCTTGTTGTACAGCATGGCGTACAAATCATTACACAAGATATCGCTATATCTCTTGCCGCATATTGGGACTGGAAAAAGCAAGATACGGCTTTGCAAGGTACGCTCCACTACATTTCTCATATTGAACAAAATCCGAGTGCTGTTGAAAGACTTCTGAAATTTATCAACGAAATCGACAATTCTCATGATTCTTTGGTGTATCTAAAAAAATAACCGGGAACCCGGTTATTTTTTTAGCGCATGAAGCTTTGATATAGCACCTAGTGAAAGGTCGAAATAGTCTTTGTATCGCTCCAAACCAATCGCAGAGTAACCCACAGCTTCGGCAGCAGCAACGGTAGAGCCTGATCCCATAAATGGATCTAGAACGATACCTTCGCCAAGCGGAAGGCTAGCTCGAACAATCTGTCTCATAAATGATTGCGGCTTCAAGCTAGGGTGGCTTGCTATTGCTTTTTCATCTGCAGGTGTTCGTTCGCTTTGGATCACATCCAGAAATGGCTTATCTTCCGAAATACGCCTTAGGGCCCCTGTTTTATGCTCCCGAAGACATTCTGCTACTGTCATCTTCTTAGGTAGTGGCTTTCTGAAAATGCCCCAAGGCTCGAAATTTCCTCTAGGAAGACTGCATACTTCTGGAAATTCGGTTTCGAAATTTTTAGGTCTATCCCCGCCTCTAAATGTTGAGACCAAACGAATAACGTTCCCTCGGTATTCTAGACCACCTTCAATAATTGCATCGAACATTAGTTGCGACAAGAAGCTATTGCTAGCCACAAAAATATGAGCCCCCGGAACACAGGCTCTAGTAACAAGTTTTGACCATTCAACAAAAAATCGGTGTAGTCTCTGTCGTTCTTTATCATTAAGGGCAGTAAATCTAGGTAAGGGACTCCTATTGCTTCCATCAAATGCAGGCGGAATCCGCCAAATCCCACCATTTCCATCGTTACGCTTTTCTATCTGGTCAAAGTCGTACTCTTTAACACCATATGGTGGGTCAGTTACTACCGCATGGATGCTATCTTTAGGACATAGGCTTAGCCACTCCATACAGTCTGCATGAACAAGTAGACTGCTTCTAAAGTGTTCATAGCCGTAGTCGAAAGTAAATGTTGTATCGTCGATCTTAGTGTTTGGCTCCGGATTGACGGGAGCTAATTCTAACTCAGCTTGATTAAGGTTCATTTAACGGGCCTCCCTGCTTTCAACTCTTCTGGGCGTTGCTCAAACTCACCGTTATTGTCCTTTTCAAGAAGACGTAGCTTTTCTTCGATTGCTGATTCTATACTTGATGAAATAGTAATACCGGGCGTCCAGTAGACCGCGTTTTTCAGACGATTCATCACATCGGATGAGATTTGTACGGTAACTCGTTGTTTATCTGCCATTGATGCCTGCACTTTATTCTGGTAAAACCATAAATACTGGTATTTGTGGCATTTATAGCATGAATGAGCTAACAAGGCAAAGCAGTCGGACGGATTTAAGCTGGTCTCCGCTCTGCTACGCCCAACTTAAATCCGCCGCTGTTTGCGGCGTTATGTTGCCGGTCGGTAAAATTATTGTCAGTGCCTACGTGTAATTTTTCGCTGTGGTTTAGCGTCCAGTATTGAGCAGCATGGCAATTCCTGGCTTGAGTAGTTTCCCTCCTAGAGCGTCCTCTCGGGTTCGGTAGAGGTGGCTACTCCACTGCAGTATCGTGGAGTGCCAATAAGTTAATAATCTGGTGGGGGAGGTGCGGTATTCTTCCCTCGTAATATCGGGCGGCGGCCAGCCAGTCCGTGGCTGGCAAAGTGCCAGTAGTTGGCCCAGAGCGCGTCAGCCATAACCAAGCTAGGCAGGATCGCCCAGCCGGTGGCTGGGCTGGACAGCCTACGCTGCGCTTTGGCTGCCCCTGCTAGCGGCGTTATGTTGCCGGGCAGTAAAAAATATTGTCTGTGCCGGTGTACAACTCTGGCCACTAATTTAGCCTCCACTATCAATAAGTCTTAGTGAGGTCCATTCCAGTAGTTTCGCTCTTAGAGCGTTCTCTCTGGATCAGTAGAGGTGGCTACTCCACACCAGTATCGTGGAGTGCCAATAAGTTAATGATTTGGTGGGGAAAGTACGGTTTTCTTCCCTCGTAATATCGGGCGGTGGCCAGCCAATCCGTGGCTGGCAAAGTGCCAGTAGTTGGTCCTGAGTGCGTCAGCCATAACCAAGCTAGGCAGGCTCGCCCAGCCGGTGGCTGGGCTGGACAGCCTACGCTGCGCTCCGGCTGCCCCTGCTAGCGGCGTTATGTGTAAATAGGAATAGATATGGATTTTGATATTGAAGTAGAACTTGACGGTAAAGTTTATGAGGGAAGCTATATTTCTGGTGGAAATATGGTTACCGTTTTCTTTGAAGGAGAGTCCAGATCTACTCAAATTGATGGCGCAGCCGGTAATATTGAAGCTCTAGGGAAGCTCTGAACAACTCATAAATTTCCACGCAGCTCTCCGAAGCCTCTATTTATTGGCTTCTGGGGTGGAAACCCCCTGTGTATTCCTCTGTTTTCCGTCCGGAATTTGCTTTTCAGCAAACTCCA
>NZ_BAABRT010000031.1:0-8369 GCF_039545115.1 Microbulbifer aestuariivivens
CTCGGTATATTAATGATTTTTACAATCGTAAACGGCTGCATTCCGCATTAAATTATCAGTCCCCGATTGAATATGAGCGAATAGCAGCGTAAAAGATGGTGTGTCCGTTTTATCGGGGCAAGATCAGACGCCCATCTCTTTGCTCTTAAGTAGCACCAATCGATTAAGTCCTGATTCCTTGCTGCAGCAGTACAAAGCAGCATTGGGTCAGGCTTTACCCCTACTCTGCCCAAATCCAGGCGGTCTGCGTCCCAGCAAGTTTGAATCGTTATATCTGCGTAGGTCTCTCCGTCGCTATGCAGCTCACAAGCCTGTCGCAGAAGATCCATTTGCCTTGCATGTAAATTAAAGTATTCCCCATTTAACTCCTGGACTAGCCGCGCCGCACGTGCGCCATGCTCGGGATCAGAACCATCCGATCGCCGCTCTATGTCATGGAGTAGAGCAAAAAGGCTAACAACAACTGGGTCGGCTCCATTTTGCCGAGCAATAATCAATCCATTTTGCCTCACTCTTGCCCAGTGAGAGGCGCCATGAATTCCATTCCATTCCAGCTGAAAGTGGTTTTTTAGGAAGCTTGTAATACGCTTCGATATTTGGTCGTTCACCGTATCCCCTTCAAAAGCCGAGGCACTTTGTCATTACCTATATAATGGAAGCAATTCAGAGACTTGATCGACCGCTTGCTCTACAGGACATCCAAAATAGAAATGCGGTGCACCCTCTACTCCGTCATAGTACGGACGATTCGCCCCAGCATTCTCTGCTTGCACTCGTTCAACGACACGTGGGAAATCTACGTTCATCGAACAATCCTTTCCATACAATATTTCTATCCACTCGTCGATCAGACGTATGCGACCGTCAAGCGTGGCATCATCTCTACCAACTCCATGCTCACACCACAATGCTTCTAGCGTCTTAATACCGACAGCATCCCCCTCTCCCATGCTTTCCAACAGGCTCTTCTTCTTTTTTTTCAACGACCGAATATCTTTTCTGCATTCGAGCCAACATGCGGCGTAGCAAACAGGAACAAGCATTGCTAGAAATGCCAGCAATACTATAACAACTGGCAATAGTGCAAATATCTTCAAGCGCTGGACAGTGCCTTGTACAGCTGGCATACGCAATGAAACGCCAGCCAGGGGGCTTTCATATCTATTACTTACGTAGCTTAATTCCTTTATTTTCTTATCGATCGCAGAAATTCTCAGTGCGCGGCTCGCATCTATACAGCGAGCTTCTTTTTCAGAATCGATCGTTAAACTTAATTTCGACTTTTTTAGATACTTAAGGTCAGATTCTGCGCCCATAAAAAAACCTATATTTTTATAATCATTCGAGCGCTTTAGAATACCGACTTGTAATCGACTCCGATAGTCGGCCAGATAAGAATTGATGCGCTATCTTCGATTTACAAAGTAAAAGGGAAGCCTGGAAACATATCCATGTAAGAGGCTTAACTTCAGACGCCAACAATAGGAGCTCTCCACTCTAACCTTCTGCTATCTTCTGTGTGCCCACTGGACAAGTAAAGAAACCAATATGACCGCAAAGCGCAAGTCAGCTACAACCAAAGCCGAATACAGCTTCATCTGTGCGGAGGTTAAGGATTATTCAGTTCGAGTATCCGGGGAAATCAACTATGAAATACACGATAGGCGGTATGCTCACCCCGAATGCAGAGTTTTCCGGTATGAAACAGATTTGGACTTGAGGGGCACTATCAGCTATCCGGAAGATCGTGCCGGCGATGAAATTAATATCTCCATTTGGGGGCATAACCCCCAAGATGGGCATTTCAGCGCCACTCTGGATGAGTTCCACGTGCGGGATGCAGCGGGTCTACCAAAATACCGTAAGCGGGGCGATCGGAGTGATCCCGTATATGAGTCGCCAGAATCCGTTGGTTTCATAGAGCGCCGGAGGGGAACGAGAATTTGGTCCGGTGCCGCCTATATGCCACCAGCAATCGTAAGTGACATTCTTACTCTACTTGTAGGTGATGGCCAGGCTTTCTTGATGATTAATGAATTGAAGATTGGTAGACGCCGCGCAATTCGCAGCATTACTCTCCAAAACAGACACCCCGAAAATGAGTAATGGCAACGAGACATATTGCCAATAACAACAATAGTCGGAGACTTTAATATCTAACTTTACCGAGGTAGTTGATCACACGGTAATATAGTACAAAGAACCTGAAAATCAGTTTCCGCTTGTATAGTGTGAAGAGAAAACCGACAGCATTTCCGCCTGATGCTGCTCAATTTGTTCTTTCCCCCAGGCACCCTGCTCATTTAGTTTGTCAAACATAGCCTTTAGCTTTAATGAGTCATAAGATCTTTTAGCCTCGAAATCAACCAGCTTCTTTTTCACGGCCTGATTGCTATAAGATGAATTTTCTCCCGGGCTAAGCAAGACCAAGTTCCCAAAAGCATCGAGAACACTTGAAGCGAGAAGATTACCATGCTCCTCCTTCTGTGGATGAACGTGTTCTATCGAGTTCTTAGCAGTAATTCGGTATCCCCTAAATTTCGTTCCGTCCCGATTTGTTGTAGATTTCCAAAGTAGATATTCCAGCTTTTGAAACCAATAATGTTCGAAACTAGTGCCTTTCGGCTCATCAAAATATTCTACACGAGATCGCCAACGTTCGACGTTCGGGTGATTTCCGCAAGTCTGTTTAAAACTCGCACTCTTCTGAGTCTCCGACTCATCGGCAAGTGATAACTCATTGTCAATTTTCTCTAAGAGAGAGAGTGCGTCTTCTTCTTTGCTAACACCCTGATATATTAAGCCTCCAATAAATGGGGTCAACCAATACTGTGCGCTGCGCTCACCAGTAAAGTTTCTTACGCTTTCCAACATGACCAGTTCTGATAGTTCTTTTTGAGAACGAGTAATATAAACATTACCTCTTGATCGACTTTGGCTCTGACTCGTTAAGCGCAGCTGTTCATCATCACTATCATCTCGTTCGACCCACTTAACTACCCAACGGTCAAATTGATAGCGAACTTGCCATAAAAGCTTAATAAAAGAAATTACTTCCTCTTCACTTGCTACAGTTAGCGGCTCAAATGCTTCGAGCAACTTATCTGCGCGAACTCTGCTCACGATGTCCTGCCCACCATTGAAAGCAAGATATATTCGGTAAGCATGAATAAGCAACAACGGAAAACTTATTATTGAACGGCAATAAACGGTTTCATTTTCGATCTCGTCGTCTTCAGTAACCGCGTCCGACGCTGGACTGATGGAAGAAAAATCATCCCCTTCCAAAGCCAGTTGACCAATAGTCAACCCTTCTGCTAGATCCTGACCCTGCTCCTGCTTTGAAAAGAAGCCTTCATTGAATTCGGTTAAACTTTCAGGTCTTACATCAGCCCAGTGGGCACTAGGGAATACTTTCCTGACATTTCTCTCAAAATAATTCTCCATGTGTTCACATGCAGTCCACATCGCATCATAGAGTAATTTTTTTGATTTTATTTTTCTGAAAAGTTTTGACTTTAAGATGTCGGCTTGTTCAAGCTGTATTCCTGCCGTATTCATTGTTGCAAATAGTCGGTTTAAGTCCATTTCTGCAGGAACAATATTGTTAACCCATTGGACTTTAAAAAAAATGTAATCGGCTAAGTCTATTTTATCTTTAGAAGGTAATGAATTTACTTTCTGCAACAATACTTGCAATGCGGCATACAGTCGTTTCAAATATGGATCTTTTGCAATAGCTTCTGTTCCCGGGAAAGAATAGTCTCCTAGCCCAGCTAGGCTTCCGAGTAGATGCTGGACTTGGCTACGTATAGCAAATTGCAGTCTAGGCTGTCCCTTGTGAGAGGCAACTTCGGCTATTTTTGATTTCTGCCCTGCCATCTTGAACGCCAAGGCAATTAACATAAGAGTTGTTGTGCGCTGCTGCCCATCGATAAGCTCGTAGACATTACTTCCCTGGTCGTCCTTTTCAATCGATGTTAACACCGTGCCAATAAAGTAGTTCTCTTCACCAGCCTTACGTGCTTCATTAATATCAATAAAAAGTTTAAGAACGTCATCATCTGGCCATACATAGGGTCGCTGATAGCTAGGGATGTTGAACTTATAATTCCCGCTTTCAATATGGGAGAGTGTCAGAGTCTCGGTATCGACTTGCGCAAGATTAAATGACATTGACTCTCCCTCCAGAACTGAGGTTCTGGACAATTCTTCTATTCATTGTGTCAAGGAACACATCTGCTAGATCTTGAGCTTCCGTATTTTTTGGCACTGTCTTTCCAAAATATTCTAATACTGTAAGAACAAATTTCTTTTTCACGCCAGAGTGCTCAGGCCCTAAGTTAGCTGGATCCACCTCCAATGTGAAATTATCTAAGTACTCAAACAGTGTTTTTGACGTATAGCTTACAGCTATCCAATCGAGTACCGGGGTCTCTCGAATGAAGGCCGATATAGACGCTTCTCGCACGGCCTTCTGATTACTCACTCGTGGGGAATAGACAACATGAAATAGCTTTTTGGCAGCAAGGAATAAATCCTTCTCCCCAAATTGGCTTATGTATAAAAGCAAGCAAGTATCATACAGCCCTTTTAAGTAGCTACAGCCCTCTAGGTGGCAGACAAATGATTGATAAAAATGGTAAAAATTATCAATTTCTTTATGTTTCGAGCCGATTTCAGCAAGATTAGCATTCGGAGATTTCAAGTAAGTAGCGCGCAAGCCTTCAAAGTATGCTAGATAGTGAATAGTATTCACTCCCGCATTTAGAGGCTGGCGCAGCTCATATCCCTGCTGTGCCTGAGCCAGAAGCTGTGCGCCATCTGCTCGGTTCTCTCTCACTACGCGACCATACGCAATGTCAGCTCCCCTACCCGTGCCATCACCGAGCTCATCGACTACGGCACTTCTTACAGATTGTGGCTGGCGATGAGATGGCACCTTCCGCGCAAGAAAAGTTTGCCAATACCGACCCTTAATAAGTGAAGTAACAATTGGGTTTAAATCACCCATCTCTTCCCATTTACTCGCAAACTTATTTTGCTGATCTCGACTAAGAACACGCAAATGGTGAGCTTTGATAATATCAGGACCAGACAACCGAACTCCGCCTGTATTTTGCGTTTCGAAAAATCGATAAGCATCATCCTCTGATCGTGTAACCACCAATGTTAAGCTGACGGAATTCGGGTCGATATTCTTCAATTGATCTAAAGCATTTTCTTTAAGCCACGAAAAATTTTGCTTGATCTGTATTTGGGATTCAGGCGAATGATAAATCATCCCCAGATCAAATTGCTGTCCTTCCTGATTTCTTTTTAGATATTCTATGAGAGCAAATGTTGTTAAACGCTGCTGACCATCAATGATGTTTAGTTGGTCACGTTTTTCGGCCTGATGGAGAATGACACTACCAAGATAATAGGCATACTTTGCATCACCTTCTGTAAGGTCTTCGGTATAAGCTTGATAGTCTTTTAGCAGGCGCCCAATCTGCGCCCCATTCCAACGATATGGGCGCTGATATTCTGGAATCGCGAGATGTCCAGAGATCAACGATCCATCAGATGCCCGAACAGGTTGCCCTTCAAATAGCTGCTTTAAGGTACAGCTGGCTACGATAACCGTCATTTCCCACCCTTGTACTGGGCCAACAAGCTGGCCGGGGCTTAGTATCTGTGCCCCTTACTAGAGTTACAATACCCTTACGCGTCCGTGCAATTTTTGATCACGCCTTTGAGGTAGAACCACAGCTTATCTCTATTAGTTGCCATCTAACATACATCAGTACGGCATCTATTCAATACAGCCAGTGCACTCGATATGGATATCTATTGGGAACCGTCACACGAGACGGCATCCAAAAAGTAAGAAAGTTGGAACGTATATCCAATGATCAAGCATTGAGCGCCGCATATATCGCGAGCTCAAGTTTTCATTCGCCGTCCGCACTTAATCATCGAAATTAATATATGTTGGCAGCCCCTTCGATGATTACCACTCATAATATCTTAAAGCCCCACTCGTTCATATATAAAAAAATTAGGGTTCGTGTTAAGTGAGTGCTGCTATTTGTGTGTTCTTTTGTTTATCAGATTCTTTGGTTGAGATAATATGCAGCAGTGAAGGTTCTTGTTGCCTGCAATTAAGGGGAGGCTACGCCCCCCCAAGTATCCAACCAAGAATAGGAACGTCGCCCCAATGGCAAACCACCAGCGAAAAAATGCCGTTAGCAATGCCGCTGTAGGTGCAGACTTTGAAGAACTCGTTCACACCCTGTTAAGTGATGACATCTCATCACTAACTCGCCCATTTTGGCTACCCATAGGCCATCTGCACCAGAAACAGCACAAGTTTGACCTGGGCTGCAAAGACAAAAAAATTATCGTGGAGTGCAAATCCCACACCTGGACAGAGAGTGGCAACATCCCATCAGCCAAACTCACCACGTGGGATCAAGCCATGCTGTATTTTTACTTGGCTCCCCGTAGCTTCAGGAAAGTCTTTACAGTCAGGCGCGATCTGAACCCTAGGACTGGCGAATCACTGGCAGAGTATTACGTGAGAACCCATTTCCATGTAATTCCCGACGAAGTAGAGTTCTGGGAAGTAGATGAGAACCTTGGGCAGATGAATCAGGTTAACTTTGACGCAACAAGTCACATTAGCGGCCTGCCCGAAGTTGCGCCGGCATGAAGGCTGGTAACGGTATTCTTTGAATACCCCGATATATAGAAGAGGTTTTACCTTAATCTAGGCTTGGGGGTACAACTGGCACCACCGCTCCCTTAACCCGGTAACGAAATTCGTTGTTTTTGGCGCCAAACTAGCCTATGGCCCGCAGAATCGGCGGTAGTTAGCACTTGCTAATGGGGACTCATAATCGGCAGGTCCTGGGTTCAAGTCCCGGAGGGCCCACCACTTTTCTCCCCCTGCATAATCCCTGCCACAATCTTTTGCTGATTACGGCTGAGCGGTATAAGATCCAATCTCTCTGCCTTACGGACACTCAAAATACCAGTCGCCGCATGCCGAATAGTCCTTTTCTTCCAAGCAGAGATTAATGCGTCAAAATTTTACTCTGACCCCAATTATTTAAGGAGATGTATCAGGTTTGGCCTGAACTAATCCATCTGACGCAAGAATTTTACACCGGGCCTTATGCCTCAATTACTCACTCATCAAACCAGCTGCTCCCATTTTTCCCAAGAAGGACCACCCTGCTTATGTGAGCGCGCACCATCATGTAAGCTGTTAACAAACAGCCCTCTATTTTGTACAAATACATTGTTTAACTCTGATGGCATATTTACAATCAATTTTCCAGAAAGCCTAAAAGGATATTCGAACAATTGAATCAATATGAGCGGCTTTGACATATCTTTTAATTTTGCTTCGAAGATAAAGGCATCATGCTTGCTACCATCCTCCAAATTTACCAGCCCCTCTCTCCCATAACACCAACCACTCCAATGCTCTTCGTTATGAGCAATCACATTGCGACCCATTTCAATAGCTTCTGCTTGACTATTCGCTTCAAATGGAACCATGTTGGTTTCATTCTCAGTGAAAAATATACCAAAAGGAACTAGAAGCTCATCTTCGGGCGTTTTCTCGCCAATATAAAACGCATTACACAGCGCCAACCCAACATTCTGCCCTAATAGCCCTATGTTCATTACCCCTCCCATGAATCACATTTTTATCAACAAGTAATAAACTGCTGTTACTAGTACCAATTACCCTCTAACAACCATCAAAAAAGTTTGCAAAAACACTTTAAAATAAAGCTGATATAAAGCTGCAGACTTTCCTACTCATAACAACCGAAGTATTGGGTCATATTCATAGTTTTCGACAGCGCTTGGCCAATCCAAGTAGTATTCGAACCAGTACGCTAGCGTACTGTATCATGGAAGCACAAGTCATAAGCTAATTGTCACACAGCCTATTGATCGAATCGTGAAATCACCAACTTATAAGACAGGCATCCGACGCAGCATTTGGCGCCAGCCAGCAAAGCACTCTGTTATTATGCGCATCCCCACCCGCAGGCCTCGAAATAGGCATATTTCAAAGCTCGCTCAAACAACAGATCTGACCTGAATACACTCTGATCGATTATGCCATTGCCCAAAGATTGCTCGTATTGATTTTTTATGATGAGCCACTTCCATGCAATATGCATCCTGTCAGAACACCCTAAAATGTCACTAAAAGCTATTCCTGCTCAAATAGACTTAGGGCAACTCTGAAAAATAGCCCATTTCTGGCAAAATACAGTTTTCCAACCGGGAACCTAGAAAATGACCCAGCTGACCTTCGCTGAAGCTGAATATGCAGGCAAGAAACGAAAAACCCGGCGGGA
>NZ_BAABRT010000032.1:0-7753 GCF_039545115.1 Microbulbifer aestuariivivens
ACAAAATTACAGGGCGCTTATCCAATGATGAAAAGTCGTGCGAGCTATCAGTCAGCATATAACAAACAAAGCCACTCGGACGTTAAAACCGCTGCGCGGTTTTGACGCCGGTGCTTGAGGCGTTATGTTGCCGGTCGGTAAAAATTATCGTTGGTGCCTGCGTGTAATTTTTCGCAATTGTTTAGCGTTCATCATTGAGCGGCTCGGTCATTTTGCCTCCCGGCAGTTTCGTTCCTAGAGCGTTCTCTCTGGTTCGCTAGATCTGGGTAGTCCACTGCAGTATCGTGGAGTGCCAATAAGTGAATAATTGGGTGGGGGAGGTGCGGTATTCTTCCCTCGTAATATTGGGGCTGGCCAGCCAATCCTTGGCTGGCAAAGTGCTAGTAGCTGGTTTGGAGTGCGTCAGCCATAACCAAGCTAGGCAGGTACGCCCAGCCGGTGGCTGGGCTGGACAGCCTACGCTGCGCTCCGGCTGCCCCTGCTAGCGGCGTTATGAGTAAGTGAATCGAATGATACGGATTTCTATTTTAATAATATTAATGTCAGTCTTAGCCGGTTGTGTTGGCACTATGGCTGGCGCATACCGTGTTTTTGCAGAAGATCTTGAACGTTTGGTTGGTACCAATTTCAAGGACTCATATGTTTACAATATCGGCTTCCTAGCCAAGCTCCAACCAGACAACACCAAGCAACTTGAAAGTGGTGGCGTGATAAAAACCTTTGAGGTAAAGCCACCCAGAACGAATAAGTGCAAAGTACATATTGAGGTCAATACCAGCAACATTATTGTTGGTGCCTCATCAGAGGGGCCAGAATGTTGGCGTGCTTATTAACCTGTGTCACTCATAACAAAGCGGTCAATGACGCCTTCGGCTGGACAAAACACTGCGTGCTTTGCCCATTACCTTGGCGTTATGTTGCAGGTGCCAGCGTTTAGTTTTTCGCACTGTTTTAGCGTCCGGTATCTGGCTGCGTTGGTACAGCACATCCAAACAGTTTCGTTCCTAGCCTGTTCGTTCTGCTTCGGTAGAGAAAGGTAGTCCGCAGCAGTATCGTGGAGTGCGAGTAAGTAAAAATTTGGTGGGGGAAGTGCGGTATTCTTCCCTCGTAACATTGGGCAGTGGCCAGCCAATCCGTGGCTGGCAAACTGCTAGTAGTCGGTCCGGAGCGCGTCAGCCATAACCAAGCTAGGCAGGTTCGCCCAGCCGGTGGCTGGGCTGGACAGCCTACGCTGCGCTCCGGCTGCCCCTGCTAGCGGCGTTATGTTGCCGGGCGGTAAAAACTGTTGCCGGGCGGTAAAAACTGTTGTCGGTGCCAGCGTTTAATTTTTTGCACTGGTTTAGCGTCCAGCATTGGGCTGCTAGGGGGTTCCGTGATCAAGCAGCTTCGTTCCTAGAGCGTTCTCTCTGGTTCGGTAGAAGGTGGCCATTCCACTGCAGTATCGTTGGTTGCTATTAAGTCAATAATTTTGTGGGGGAAGTGCGGTATTCTTCCCTCGTAACATTGGGCGCTGGCCAGCCAAGCCGTGGCTGGCCAGCGTGCCGGTAGCGGGTGTCCGGTACGGCACCTATAACCAAGCTAGGAAGGTTCGCCCAGCCGGTGGCTGGGCTGGACAGCCTACGCTGCGCTCCGGCTGCCCCTGCTAGCGGCGTTAACTGTCATGAGAGTCATGAGTAATAAATCACTAATAATAGTCCTGACGTGCTTTTTGCTAGCGGGTTGCCCTCCAGCATCTTGGCACATACAGCCTGACTCCGATCCTAGCTTTGAAGTTAAAGACTCGTGTATTAGGTCAGCCTCTAATTTTGAAGGCGTCGTAGGCATCGTAAAGCTCGACTTCGATCGAACAGATGATAACTTTGAGCGGTATCTCTTAGAAACCGAATATGGGGTAGCAAACCTTGATATAGAGTTCAAGGGCAATGCTACTCCAGTACTAAATTTATACCTTCATGGCTACGGTGTTAATCCTCCGTCTAAGGCTCAGGAAGGCGGCAAACAATTTTTAAACAAATTAATTCAGCACATACAGCAGTCATGCACGAGTCACAGTTAACAAGGCCAGGCACAATCGCCCCTACGGGGCTGGACCTCCGCACTGCGTGCTCCGGCCTGTGCTGGCGGCGTTATGTTGCCGGGCGGTAAAAATTGTTGTTGGTGCAAGCGGGTAATATTTTTCACTGTTTTAGCGTCCAGCAATGAGCAGCTTCGCCATTCCGGACGAGAGCAGTTTCGTTCCTAGAGCATTCTCTCTGGTTCGGTAGAGCTGGCTAGTCCGCTGCAGTATCCTGGGGTGCCAGTAAGTTAATAATTGGGTGGGGGAGGTTCGGTATTCTTCCCTCGTGATATTGGGGTGTGGCCAGCCGAGCCTTGGCTGGCAGCGTGCAGGTAGCGGGTGTCCAGTGCGGCACCTATAACCAAGCTAGGCAGGATCGCCCAGCCAGTGGCTGGGCTGGACAGCCTACGCTGCGCTCCGGCTGCCCTTGCTAGCGGCGTTATGTTGCCGGGCGGTAAAAATTATTGTCAGTGTCTGCATGTAATTTTTCGCACTGTTTTAGCGTCCAGCATTGAGCAGCGTGGCCGTTCTGGGCTAAAGCAGTTTCGCTCCTGGAGCGTTCGTTCTGGTTCGCAAGAAATGGCTAGTCCGCTGCAGTATCGGGGAATGCCAATAAGTTAATAAATGGGTGGGGGAAGTGCGGTATTCTTCCCTCGTAATATTTGGCAGTGACCAGCCAATCCGTGGCTGGCAGCGTGCCGGTAGCGGGTGTCCAGTGCGGCACCTATAACCAAGCTAGGCAGGCTCGCCCATCCCCTTCGGGGCTGGGCTGGACAGCCTACGCTGCGCTTCGGCTGCCCCTGCTAGCAGCGTTATGTTGCCGGTCGGTAAAAGTTATCGCTGGTGCCTGCGGGTAATTTTTTGCACTGGGTTGGCGTCCAGCATTGAGCAGCTCGGTCGTTCCTCGTCTCGGCAGTTTCGCTCCTAGAGCGTTCTCTCTGGTTCGCTAGATCTGGGTAGTCCACTGCAGTATCGTGGAGTGCCAATAAGTTAATAATTGGGTGGGGAGAAGTGCGGTATTCTTCCCCCGTAATATTGGGGTGTGGCCAGCCAAGCCGTGGCTGGCAGCGTGCCGGTAGTGGGTGCTCAGTGCGGCACCTATAACCAAGCTGGGCTGGACAGCCTACGCTGCGCTCCGGCTGCCCCTGCTAGCGGCGTTATGTTGCCGGTCGGTAAAAATTGTTGTTGGTGCGAGCGGGTAATATTTTGCACTGTTTTAGCGTCCCGTAATGAGCAGCTTGGCCATTCCGGCCTGAAGTAGTTTCGTTCCTAGAGCATTCGCTCTCGTTGGGTAGAGCTGGCTAGTCCACTGCAGTATCGTGGAATACCAATAAGTTAATAATTTGGTGGGGAAGGTGCGGTATTCTTCCCTCGTAACATTGGGCTGTGGCCAGCCAATCCGTGGCTGGCAAAGTGCCAGCAGTTTGCTGCAGCGCGGCAGCCATAACCAAGCTAGGCAGGCTCGCCCAGCCCCTTCGGGGCTGGGCTGGACAGCCTACGCTGCGCTTCGGCTGCCCCTGCTAGCGGCGTTAGGCATCGTGAAGAATGAGGTTTTCTACTTTGATAATTAGATCAGTATTGTTCGGCTTGTTATGTTTGTTAGAGGGATGTGCTGACCAGCAGTTTGTTACCAACTACATGTCTAGCGCGGAAAGCGAGATACCAGAACCTGAATCATGGTCTTTCCCTGATATTGTTGAGTCAGCAAGGAAAATATCACCTAATAATCTAGAGGGGCGTCCATTTAATAAATTCGGTCTCGCCTATCCTATGGGAGTTTTAAGTAATCTAGATGTGTCATCTATGCGAGCTAAAGAGCTTCAAAATTACGCAGATGTAGTTACCCACGCTTATCCAGATGCGGTCTCAAGGCAACTGCCTCGTTCGTGTGATGAAGTGCCAATAAATCAGCTAAATGAAACATCCGTAGCTGGCATTGCTTTTGTATCATTAAACGCAATTAATGAAGAAACACGCAAATGGGCAAAAGAGTGTTTAATTATAATCCAGAAAAAATGGAAATAAGTGCTAATAATGCCTAACAAGTCAATCCACACATTTCGTGCCCTGCGGGCACTCCATTCCGACAGTCAAAGCTGCGCTTTGCCTGCCGGGTGATTGAGGCGTTATGTTGCCGGGCGGTAAAAACTGTTGCCGGTGCCAGCGTGTAATTTTTTGCACTGCTTTAGCGTCCAGTATCGAGCTGCGTGGCCGTTCCGGGATCAAGCAGTTTCTTTCCTAGAGCGTTCTCTCTGGCTCGGCTGAGGAAGGTAACCCACAGCAGTATTGTGGAGTGTCAATATGTTAATAATCTGGTGGGGGAAGTGTGGTATTCTTCCCTCGTAATATCGGGCGGTGGCCAGCCAATCCGTGGCTGGCAAAGTGCTAGTAGTTGGCCCTGAGCGCGGCAGCCATAACCAAGCTAGGCAGGATCGCCCAGCCGGTGGCTGGGCTGGACAGCCTACGCTGCGCTTCGGCTGCCCCTGCTAGCGGCGTTATGTTGCCGGTCGGTAAAAATTATCGTTGGTGCCTGCGGGTAATTTCTCGCAATGGTTTAGCGTGCATCATTGAGCAGCTCGGTCATTTTGCCTCCCGGCAGTTTCGTTCCTAGAGCGTTCTCTCTGGTTCGCTAGATCTGGGTAGTCCACTGCAGTATCGTGGGGTGCCAATAAGTAAATAATTTGGTGGGGGAAGTGCGGTATTCTTCCCTCGTAACATCTGGCAGTGGCCAGCCAATCCGTGGCTGGCAAAGTGCTAGTAGTTAGCCCTGAGCGCGGCAGCCATAACCAAGCTAGGCAGGATCGCCCAGCCGGTGGCTGGGCTGGACAGCCTACGCTGCGCTTCGGCTGCCCCTGCTAGCGGCGTTATGTTGCCGGTCGGTAAAAATTATCATCGGTGCCAGCGGGTAATTTTTCGCACTGGTTTAGCGTCCAGCATCGAGCTATGTGGCCGTTCAGGGGTCAAGCAGTTTCGTTCCTAGAGCGTTCTCTCCAGTTCGGTAGAGGTGCTAGTCCACTGCAGTATCGTGGGGCGCCATTAAGTAAATAATTTGGTGGGGGAAGTACGGTTTTCTTCCCTCGTAATATCGGGCGGTGGCCAGCCAATCCGTGGCTGGCAAAGTGCCAGTAGCTGGTCTGGAGTGCGTCAGCCATAACCAAGCTAGGCAGGTTCGCCCAGCCGGTGGCTGGGCTGGACAGCCTACGCTGCGCTTCGGCTGCCCCTGCTAGCGGCGTTATGTTGCCGGTCGGTGAAATTATCGTCGGTGCCAGCGGGTAATTTTTTGCAGTGGTTTAGCGTCCAGCATTGAGCAGCCCGGTCATTCCGCGCCTCCGCAGTTCCGTTCCTGGAGCGCTCTCTCTGGTTCGGTAGAGCCGGGTAGTCCACTGCAGTATCGTGGAGTGCCAATAAGTTAATAATTTGGTGGGTGAAGTAGGGTTTTCTTCCCTCGTAATATCTGGCTCTGGCCAGCCAATCTGTGGCTGGCATAGTGCTGGTAGTGGCTCTGAGCGCGGCAGCCATAACCAAGCTAGGCAGGATCGCCCAGCCGATGGCTGGGCTGGACAGCCTACGCTGCGCTCCGGCTGCCCCTGCTAGCGGCGTTATGTTGCCGGTCGGTAAAAATTATCGCTGGTGCCTGCGGGTAATTTTTCGCACTGGGTTGTCGGTCAACACTGAGAAGCTCGGTCGTTTCGTGTCCACGCAGTTTCGTTCCTAGAGTGTTCTCTCTGGTACGGTAGGGCTGGCTAGTCCACTGCAGTATCGTGGAGTGTGAGTCAGTTAATAATTTGGTGGGGGAAGTACGGTATTCTTCCCTCGTAATATTCAGGTGCTGGCCAGCCAATCGGTGGCTGGCATAGTGCCAGTAGTCGGCCTGGAGTGCGTCAGCCATAACCAAGCTAGGCAGGTTCGCCCTGCCGGTGGCTGGGCTGGACAGCCTACGTTGCGCTCCGGCTGCCCCTGCTAGCGACGTTAAATGCTTATGAGAATTCTAGTACTCACATTTTTACTAACACTGACTGCATGTAGTGCGTTATTCGGTATAAAGAGTCAGTTTGATGATTCTGGAAATATACAAATCGCCATAGATTCAAAGAATATGTTTGGCTTTCATAGCAAGCAGCCTACTGACTATTTTAGTGTTTACTATTTAGATGGTGAATCCACTGTAGAGGTTTGGCGTTTGTCTGCACCAAATAATTCAGTTAGGTTAGGCTGGGTAACTTATGGGAAAGTACCAGAAGGTTTCACTGAAGAAGTTAAGGCTAAGGATTTAATTCTTGGCAAAGAATATCATGTTATTGCGCGTGGCCCAGGTTGGTCAGGTGGTGGTAAATTTAATGCAGCAGGCATTTAACAAGGCGCTGCAACCGACCTCCGGCAACTGTCACCTTTTGTGCAAAAGACCGCACAAAAGGCGCCAGTTACCTCCGGCGGCTGAGCGCGGCGTTATGTTGCCGGTCGATAAAAAATATCGTCGGTGCCTACAGGAAATTTTTCGCACTGGTTTAGCGTCCAGCATCGAGCTACGTGGCCGTTCCGGGATCAAGCAGTTTCGCTCCTAGAGCGTTCTCTCTAGTTCGGTATAACTGGCTAGTCCACTGCAGTATCGTGGAGTGCCAATAAATGAATAATCTGGTGGGGGAAGTACGGTATTCTTCCCTCGTAATATTGGAGCTGGCCAGCCAATCCGTGGCTGGCAAAGTGCAAGTAGTTGGCCCTGAGCGCGTCAGCCATAACCAAGCTTGGCAGGATCGCCCAGCCGGTGGCTGGGCTGGACAGCCTGCGCTGCGCTTCGGCTGCCCCTGCTAGCGGCGTTAAGTTTCACCATGATTCGTAGATTCGTACTTTTATCAATAGCCTTGCTTGTAGCGGGAATAGTGTATTCAAGATACTTTGGTGTCTGTGGGGAGGCTGTATATGTACAGATTGGACCTTCAGAATATTGCGTTCCACGTGAGGCGGCAGAATACGAGATCAGCTTTAATCCATTTAGTTTGGTTCCTGGCTTGGATGAAAGCCCTGAAGGTACACAGGCTCTTATTTTATTCTCACGTTTCGAATATAAAGAAGCCGTACCGGAATATGAGATCGAGAGAAATATAAACAATGAGCCAATGCGCGAAGATCTGATATTAATAAGCTATCTAACTGATGAAGAAGTGAGGCGCTATAAGTATCACGGAGCAGAGGAGAAATATTTTCAAGACCTTTGGTTTGGTGAAGGCCAGTGGAGCAATCGACGTCTTGAAAAGTTCGAGGAAAATGGTTGGTATAGAGCCTATTGGTTGGATGAAGGTGGTAGCTGGCAAGTTATCAAGGACATGCCTAGTAGAGAGTCAAAGAATTATCTAGAGGCGGGGTTCTCTATAGCGTTTTGTCACTTTACGGTTCTTGATCGGAAAACCTGCAAAACTAATTATTTAGATGAGTCTAGAAAAATTCTTATCGACCTAGATCTCGACGAAGGGAATTTACCATTCCGTGAGGAAATAGGTGTTCACATATTAAAGAAACTAGACTCGTGGGCTTATGTTAGTTCAAAAACCTAACAAGGCAATTAAGTACGTTACTGATCTTCCCCCGCTTTGACGGACACCAAAGTCAAACAGACGAGGTGTCCAATGCCCAAGTACAAAAACCCAAAGAAGACATGGCGGTACTCAGATGAATTCAAAGTCAAAGCAGTATTGCTTAGCC
>NZ_BAABRT010000033.1:0-6319 GCF_039545115.1 Microbulbifer aestuariivivens
CGCGCTTTACTGCCTCTCTACGAAACTCTTCCGTATATGCCTGAGCTTTCTTCTTACCCATGGTACACCTCCGTGTTAGGCCGAAACCTAACTATACAGAGTGTCTACTAAACGTGGGTAAGTCTTCAACATAACGCCGAGCGCACGGGCGAACAAACCGGCGGTTTGTGAGTCCAGCGTAGCGGCCGTGCCGTGTTTTGTTAGGTGTGCTATTACGGTTGAGCAATGTGTTTTTCACAGAATTCCCTTCCATTTATTTTATTACACCACCACTTAGTATTAGAAACCCAAACTTTTGTATAAATGCTGTTTGGTCCTAAGAGTTTAATTGTTGGAGCATAGATAGTATCGTGAATTTTTAGAGCAGGGTATGCAACCAACCTATGATAATAAGAACCAGCAGTATAATTAGCAAATAGCGGATAAAGCAGGAAATACCCTGATAGATATATGGTAAAAATAACTATAGGTATTACTTTAGCCCTTTTAGTGCTCATTTTTCCAAACACACCTAACGCCGCTAGCAGGGGCAGCCGAAGCGCAGCGTAGGCTGTCCAGCCCAGCCACCGGCTGGGCGAAACTGCCTAGCTTGGTTATGGCTGACGCTCTGCGAACCAACTACTAGCACTTTGCCAGCCACGGATTGGCTGGCCACCCCCCCAATATTACGAGGGAAGAATACCGAACCTCCCCCACCCAATTATTAACTTATTGGCACTCCACGATACTGCAGTGGACTAGCCAGTTCTACCGAACCAGAGAGAACGCTCTAGGAGCGAAACTGCTTGATCCCGGAACGGCCACGTAGCTCGATGCTGGACGCTAAACCAGTGCGAAAAATTTCCTGTAGGCACCGACGATATTTTTTATCGACCGGCAACATAACGCCGCATTCACCCGGCAGGCAAAGCGGAGCTTTGACTGTCGGAGTGTAGCCCCTTGGGGCGAAACGTGTGAAATGCCTTGTTATGCACTACTGGCTATTTCTATGTTTTTGAAGATCTGTTTTGAGTTCTTCTGCCATTGCTTGAACTTTGGGGAGGAACGATTGAACCATCTGCTGAGATAGGGCCATTGAATCGCCCATAACCGCGGGCATTTTTTCAACCATCGAGCGACCACTTTCTGACTGATAAAATGCCAACATATCGCGAATCTCCTTCTCGGTATAATGCTTAAGGTAGATTTCTATCATTGGGCCTTCCATTTTTTCCCAGCTCATATCCTCCTTCATGGTAGCAAACACCTTATTCATATAAGCATCAAATACAGGCTGATCTTCGGCCTTTATACCAAGCTGCTGCCCAATCCCCGCAAACGCCTGCCCCATTTGGCTGTACATTGTATCCACCATGGAGTCTACATTTGTGGCTTTAAGAAGCTCCTGCACACTCTCTCGCTTACTGTCTTGTGCATGACAAGCGATTGAGAGAAACAACCCGAATCCTACTACTGCTAATTTTTTCATCTATGTCTCCTTAGTATTTCATTTTGCATAACGCCGCTAGCAGGGGCAGCCGAAGCGCAGCGTAGGCTGTCCAGCCCAGCCACCGGCTGGGCGATCCTGCCTAGCTTGGTTATGGCTGCCGCGCTCAGAGCCAACTACCAGCACTTTGCCAGCCACAGATTGGCTGGCCAGACCAAATATTACGAGGGAAGTATACCGCACCGCCCCCACCCATTTATTAACTTATTGGCACTCCACGATACTGCAGTGGACTAGCTAGATCTATCGAACCAGAGAGAATGCTCTAGGAGGGAGACTGCTTCAGCCCGGAATTTCCAAGCTGCTCAATGCTGGCCGCTAAACCAGTGCGAAAAATTACCCGCAGGCACCGACGACAATTTTCACCGACCGGCAACATAACGCCGCTAGCAGGGGCAGCTGAAGCGCAGCGTAGGCTGTCCAGCCCAGCCACCGGCTGGGCGAACCTGCCTAGCTTGGTTATAGGTGCCGTACCGGACACCCGCTACCGGCACGCTGCCAGCCACGGCTTGGCTGGCCAGCGCCCGAAATTACGAGGGAAGAATACCGCACTTCCCCCACCAGATTATTAACTTAATGGCACTCCACGATACTGCAGCGGACTAGCCAGCCCTACCGAACCAGAGAGAACGCTCTAGGAACGAAACTGCCGAGACGCGGAACGACCGAGCTGCTCAATGCTGGACGCCAGCCCAGTGCGAAAAATTACCCGCAGGCACCAGCGATAATTTTTACCGACCGGCAACATAACGCCGCTAGCAGGGGCAGCCGAAGCGCAGCGTAGGCTGTCCAGCCCAGCCACCGGCTGGGCGAGCCTGCCTAGCTTGGTTATGGCTGACGCACTCCAGCCCAACTACTGGCACTTTGCCAGCCACGGATTGGCTGACCACTGACCGATGTTACGAGGGAAGAATACCGCACCTCCCCCACCAGATTATTCACTTATTGGCACTCCACGATACTGCAGTGGACTAGCCAGACCTACCGAACCGGAGAGAACGCTCTAGGAACGGAACTGCTTGGATATGCGGCACAAAAACTACCAGATGCCGGACACTAACTAAAATAGTGCGAAAAACTACACACTGGTACCGGCAAGAATTTTTACCGCCCGGCAACATAACGCCGCTAGCAGGGGCAGCCGAAGCGCAGCGTAGGCTGTCCAGCCCAGCCACCGGCTGGGCGATCCTGCCTAGCTTGGTTATGGCTGCCGCTCGCCAGACCAACTACTAGCACTTTGCCAGCCACAGCTTGGCTGGCCACTACCCGATTAAAACGAGGGAAGAATACCGCACTTCCCCCGCCCATTTATTCACTTAGTGGCACTCCACGATACGGCAGCGGACTAGCCACATCTACCGAACCCGAACGGACACGCTAGGAACGGAACTGCTTGGATATGCGGCACCAAAACTACCAGATACCGGACACTAACTAAAACAGTGCGAAAAGCTACACACTGGTACCGGCAAGATTTTTTACCGACCGGCAACATAACGCCCGCAACAGGGGCGACCAATGCTATGCACTTTTTGTGCAAAATGGGAGCGTAGCGACCAGCACAAAAGGTGCATAGCGTTGGGCGTCCCACTGCTTGTGTTTGTTAGGGCTTAGAGGGCACGGTGCCTAACAAGAACTCAATGTCTTTTTTTGTTTTTAGCTGCACATCCGCTCTTTCCAGCATAAACTCGAGCTCACCGTATGGGTCATACTCATTGAAGTAATCAGCATATAATGGAGTAACTTTTGTACATACACCGATTTTCGAGTCCGCGAGAAAAATTATGTATAAATCTCCAATACGCCACCCACCGTGAAAGCCTTGATCCGTGGATTTAAGTTTCAACGTATCACCAATCTTACCCTTGAAGCTGTACAGAACCTCAAAGGTTAAATCATACGTTGGCACATACATAGGCCCGCTACTGGTTGCATGCTCCCAGCCTTTAAGATCATACGAACCTGCCGAAATATATCCAAGAAACACTTTGTTTGAGTACTCATAGTGAATCTTTGGATCAAATCCGTTCTCCGTTTCAGGACACTCCGTAGCAAAAGTGTTCCAACAGAGAAAAATTAGAAAAGTACCGAGAATTTTATTCATAGCCCTAACGCCGCTAGCAGGGGCAGCCGAAGCGCAGCGTAGGCTGTCCAGCCCAGCCATTGGCTGGGCGATCCTGCCTAGCTTGGTTATGGTTGCCGCGCTGCGAGCCAACTACTAGCACTTTGCCAGCCACGGATTGGCTGGCCACCGCCCGATATTACGAGGAAAGAACACGGCACATCCCCCACCTATTTATTAACTTATTGGCACTCCACGATACTGCAGCGGACTAGCCATATCTACCGACCCAGAGAGAACACTCTAGGAACGAAGCTGCTTGATCCCGGAACACCCTAGCAGTTCAATGCTGGACGCTTTACCTGCGTAAAAAATACACGCTGGCACCGGCAACAGCTTTTACCGCCCGGCAACATAACGCCGCTAGCAGGGGCAGCCGAAGCGCAGCGTAGGCTGTCCAGCCCAGCCACCGGCTGGGCGAACCTGCCTAGCTTGGTTATGGCTGACGAACTCCAGACAAGCTACTGGCACTTTGCCAGCCACGGATTGGCTGACCACTGACCGATGTTACGAGGGAAGAATACCGCACCTCCCCCACCAGATTATTCACTTATTGGCACTCCACGATACTGCAGTGGACTAGCCAGACCTACCGAACCGGAGAGAACGCTCTAGGAACGGAACTGCTCGGCCGTGGCACACCAATACAACAAAATACTGGAAGCCGAATTAGTGCTGAAAACCATACGCTGGCACTGCCCATGATCATTAGCGACCGGCAACATAACGCCCCAAGCAGCAGAAAAGTGGGCGCTTTAATGGCCTGTTTTTCAAGGCCATTGCCCACATTTTCTGCTGGCTTGGTTTGTTATGTGTGTTGGTTTTTACTACTACTTCCATATACAGCGATTGTTAATTTAGCTCTCTTCACCTTGCCACCAAGTGGACTCTAAAAAATCTGGAATTGAATCCAAGGACAACAAATTTGTTCTAAATTGACCTTCAATAGGTTCGATTGCTTCTTTGCTACCGAACCAGGGATAATCTCCGAATGTTATTATTCCCTCAATATCTTTATTATCAATATTACCTTTCGCAATAATTCCTTCCTCAGAGTGATCACACTCCTCCAGAATTAAATACTCATCGATTTTTACATCCAGCATTTTCACTTTCGCATAGGCCTCTTTCCAGCTATCGTACGCTCCCTCATCGCCAAAAATGAATTCGACCCTGTCTTTGCCTACTATAGTAATTTCAGTAAAGCACGGAAAAGGGTTGGAAAGGGCTTCATAAATACTTTGTGCGGACTCGGTCTTAAAAAAGCCTACATAATTAAAAATTACAGACATACAAAATTACTCCTTGAAAGTTTGGTCTGATTTTATGGGCAATTTGCTAGCTACTCGGTATTGCCGTGAACACATAACGCCGCTAGCAGGGGCAGCCGAAGCGCAGCGTAGGCTGTCCAGCCCAGCCACCGGCTGGGCGTACCTGCCTAGCTTGGTTATGGCTGACGCGCAGCGAACCAACTACTAGCACTTTGCCAGCCACGGATTGGCTGGCCACGCCCCAATATTACGAGGGAAGAATACAGTACCGCCCCCACCAAATTATTAACTTAATGGCACCCAACGATACTGCAGTGAAGTGCCCATCTCTACTGAACCCTAGAGAAGGCTCTAGGAGCGAAACTGCCGAGTTCCGCAGCGAACGAGCTGCTCAATGCTGGACTCTTAACCAGTGGGAAAAATTACATGCTGGCACTGACCAAGCTTATGACCGACCGGCAACATAACGCCGCTAGCAGGGGCAGCCGGAGCGCAGCGTAGGCTGTCCAGCCCAGCCACCGGCTGGGCGAACCTGCCTAGCTTGGTTATGGCTGCCGCGCTGTGAACTAACTACTAGCACTTTGCCAGCCACGGATTGGCTGGCCACTACCCAATGTTACGAGGGAAGATTGCCGTACCTCCCCCACCAAATTATTAACTTATTTGCACTCCACGATACTGCAATGGACCAGCCAGCCCTACCGAACCAGAGAGAATGCTCTAGGAACGAAACTGCTTGGACACGAAACGACCGAGCCGCTCAGTGTTGGACGCTAAAACAGTGCAAAATATTACAAGCATGCACCAACAACAATTTTTACTGCCCCGCAACATAACCGCCGCCAACAGCGGCCGAGCGTAGCGAGGTCCAGCCCCGAAGGGGCGATGCTGCTTGGCCTTGTTAGCTGTGACACTCTAGTAACCTCGTAAATTGTTTAATAAGACCAGATAAAATCGTTTGATCAGTTTCAAAGCCAAACTCAAATGACTGGGAAAGCATAGAATGCTCGATGAATTCTCCAGAAACTACAACCTTACCCATCTGGTTGCAGCCTATCGAGATTATCTGATCTTCATATTCAGCTTTGAGCTCGGCTATGCCACTAAAAAAGTTATTCATCTCATTGAGCTTTTGTAGAAATTCTTGTGCATAGAATTTGCCAAAGAAAAACTGACGTTCACATTGAAGCCAACCAGATTTTACGCATGCCAAACACTCGTAAGTATCTGCACCACAATCTCTAATATTGCGGAGAATTAACTGCTTGTTCTCATCATTGGTCTGAATTTCGATGTTCATACTCATTTACAGCTAACGCCGCTAGCAGGGGCAGCCGGAGCGCAGCGTAGGCTGTCCAGCCCAGCCACCGGCTGGGCGAGCCTGCCTAGCCTGGTTATGGCTGCCGCGCTCCCGCCAACTACTAGCACTTTGCCAGCCAC
>NZ_BAABRT010000034.1:0-6297 GCF_039545115.1 Microbulbifer aestuariivivens
AACCGGATGCTGATACTTCCAGGCAACGACACATCAAGCGCACCGGGTACAACCCTACATGCTCACGTATCAGTGCGTACTTTACTCTTGGTGGTTCGCAAAGTACGCAGCTGCCTTTTTTAGAAACTCGACCTCCTGACGCGCCTCATGGAGTTCACGCTTGAGGCGGCGTAGCTCAACACTCTCCTGCTTGGAATAATCGACCCCATCGAGGCTGTTGAACTGCTTCTCTGAAAGCCGATTGAACTGTCGTCGCCAGTTGTAGATCTGCTGAGCGCTGACACCAAGCTCACGAGCCACAGCGGCCGTAGTGACACCGGGCTTCTTGGCGCGCTTTACTGCCTCTCTACGAAACTCTTCCGTATATGCCTGAGCTTTCTTCTTACCCATGGTACACCTCCGTGTTAGGCCGAAACCTAACTATACAGAGTGTCTACTAAACGTGGGTAAGTCTTCCATTTAACGCCGCTAGCAGGGGCAGCCGGAGCGCAGCGTAGCCTGTCCAGCCCAGCCACTGGCTGGGCGATCCTGCCTAGCTTGGTTATGGCTGCCGCGCTCAGAGCCAACTACCAGCACTTTGCCAGCCACAGATTGGCTGGCCAGACCAAATATTACGAGGGAAGTATACCGCACCGCCCCCACCCATTTATTAACTTATTGGCACTCCACGATACTGCAGTGGACTAGCTAGATCTACCCAACCAGAGAGAATGCTCTAGGAAGGAAACTGCTTCAGCCCGGAATTTCCAAGCTGCTCAATGCTGGCCGCTAAACCAGTGCGAAAAATTACCCGCAGGCACCGACGATAATTCTCACCGACCGGCAACATAACGCTTCAATTTGGGGCGGACCACGCAGTGGGCCGTCCCAGCAGCCACCGGCTGCGACAACATTGACTTGTTATACGTAGCCATCATCTTCAAACTCATAACCACACAAATCTGTGACCATAGAATGAAACTCTAAGCTAAACCAATCACGAAACATTTTGAATGTTCTATTTTTTGGCCAAGCATTTTCATCTGTATGCCAACCATTCAGCTCTGCTTCGAATATGACATCAAAACAACTAGAAAGAATTTCCATAGCTTGTAGATCATCATCATATTCTGGAATGAGATACACCGTACGCTCACCTTCTGGCTCGGGCACAACGCCTGAATCATCTAGCTGAGCAGCCCAATCTATATAGGGCTGCCTTGGACGAACTATTACTGAACTTCGATTTATCATATTTACGTATAACGCCGCTAGCAGGGGCAGCCGGAGCGCAGCGTAGGCTGTCCAGCCCAGCCACTGGCTGGGCGATCCTGCCTAGCTTGGTTATAGGTGCCGCAATGAGCACCCGCTACCGGCACGCTGCCAGCCACAGCTTGGCTGGCCACTACCCTATTAAAACGAGGGAAGAATACCGCACTTCCCCCACCCATTTATTCACTTAGTGGCACTCCACGATACTGCAGTGGTCTAGCCAGATCTACCGAACCAGAGAGAATGCTCTAGGAATGAAACCGCTTCCGCCCGGAATGGACAAGCTGCTCGATTCTGGACGCTAAAACAGTGCGAAAAATTACCCGCAGGCACCGACGATAATTTTTACCCACCGGCAACATAACGCCGCTAGCAGGGGCAGCCGGAGCGCAGCGTAGGCTGTCCAGCCCAGCCACTGGCTGGGCGATCCTGCCTAGCTTGGTTATAGGTGCCGCACTGAGCACCCGCTACCGGCACGCTGCCAGCCACGGCTTGGCTGGCCACTACCCGATTAAAACGAGGGAAGAATACCGCACCTCCCCCACCCATTTATTCACTTAGTGGCACTCCACGATACTGCTGCGGACTACCTTTCTCTACCGAAGCAAAACGAACACGCTAGGAACGAAACTGCTTGGATGTTCTGTACCAATTCTGCCAGATGCCGGACGCTAAACAAGTGCGAATAATTACACCCAGGCACTGAAAATAATTTTTACCGACCGGCAAAATAACACCTTGGTAAGCTGCGCCTCCAGGCGTCAGCTTGAGCAATTTGTTATGTATATAACTCCGCCAAAAGACCCAAAAAAACAACAAGCAGAACACCTATTATAAGGCGTCTATTCTTTTGTTTCTCCTTTAATTGTTGCTTAGAGTCAAAGGTTTTTAGCCTATTAGATTGTGTATCCCATGCATAAACCGCCCCAAGAAATCCAACACAAAAGAAAACAACATAAGGCAACCAGACAATAAGAACTATAAGCAGAAGCAACGGAATACCACTGAGAAAACCTAAAGCTTCAAATACCGATTCAGTTCGATGATGCTCTCTATAGACCTGGGCGCCGCATTTGCTGCATTCCATTTTAAATGGGCCTGAGCAAATTACTGACTTAAAAGCACTCAATTGATGCTCACAATCACTCATAGAATTTCACATACATAACGCCGCTAGCAGGGGCAGCCGGAGCGCAGCGTAGGCTGTCCAGCCCAGCCACTGGCTGGGCGATCCTGCCTAGCTTGGTTATAGGTGCCGCACTGAGCACCCACTACCGGCACGCTGCCAGCCACGGCTTGGCTGGCCACACCCCAATGTTACGGGGGAAGAACACCGTACTTCCCCCACGAGATTATTAACTTATTAGCACTCCACGATACTGGAGTGGACTAGTCAGATCTACCGAACCAGAGAGAATGTTCTGGGAACGAAACTGCTTCAGCCCGGAATGGCCAAGCTGCTCAATGCTGGACGCTAGATCAGTGCAAAAAATTACACGATGTCACTAACAACAATTTTTACCGCCCGGCAGCATAACGCCTGCAACAGCGGCCGAGCGTAGCGAGGTCCAGCCCCGAAGGGGCGATACTGCTTGCACTTGTTACATGTTTGCTAATTATCAAACTGCTCATGTTTTACCAAGTACCATTGTCCATTAATTCTCTTAAAATAGAGCGAGGAGTTGATGCCATTGCTCACCCCCTCAAACGATAAGACTCTCTCATTACTCTCTTTGTGCGTTCTCTGAAAGTCGTCATAGATTACAAGGTCAAAGCAATTAGACTCACACCGATAGTAATCCGGCCCTTCGTAATGCTTCCAGTCTTTTTCTGTGATGTGTTTTGATAATAGAACAGCGTCAAATTCATCTTCATTATAGGAGTAATAAACAACCTCAAGAGGAAATTGGACATGCTTCTTCTGATATTCCTCAATATTAAAGAAGTCTCGCACAAAGTGCCTAAACTCAACTGTTTGCGTAATACTCGGCTTGCTAGCGCAACCCGATATCATTAGTACAGCTATGAATAACGTGATGAATCTCATTGCTTGCCTATATGTAACGCCTGCATTTGGGGCCGGAGCACGCAGTGCGGAGGTCCCAGCCCACGAAGTGGGCGAACAACATGCACTTGTTAGGTTTTTTCACTGCCCAACCCTAGTTTTTTAATAAGTGCCCACCCACCATAGGTAAGCAATACATAGGTATACCCATACGCTAGCGCAAAACCCCAGAGTATGGCTATAGATGCCATTGCTTGGAGAAAGCTGCCGGGTGAGCCGCTGATAAAAGGCACGATTATCAACAGTGGCAAAAACAGTAGCGGCGCAAACCACATTGCCTTTTTAATTTCACTATCAGAGCGTGACTTAGACCAGGCAAATGCAAAGGCCACAAATGCAGCATACGGGATACCAGCGAACACAATTGAAAACACGGTAAAGAAGACCAATTCGTTCTTTACGCCAAATTCTGTTGTAAACGCTAAAGCTGCAGCTATTGCCCCAATTAAATAGGGGAAGAATAGCGCTATGCGAAAATATTTTCCGAAGCTCATGGAAACCTAACGCCGCTAGCAGGGGCAGCCGGAGCGCAGCGTAGGCTGTCCAGCCCAGCCACCGGCTGGGCGAACCTGCCTAGCTTGGTTATGGCTGCCGCGCTCCCGCCAACTACTAGCACTTTGCCAGCCACGGATTGGCTGGCCACCGCCCAATGTTACGAGGGAAGAATACCGCACTTCCCCACCCAAATTATTAACTTAGTGCACTCCACGATACTGCAGTGGACTAGCCAGATCTGCCTAGCCAGAGGGACCACTCTAGGAACGAAACTGCTTGATCCCGGAACGGCCATGCAGCTCGATACTGGACGCTATAGCAGTGCAAAAAAATTTCACGCTGGCACCGGCTACAGTTTTTACCGACCGGCAACATAACATTTGTATCGTAGTCGTCAGGACTGATATCCCAGCGATGCATATCCAAAAATAGATTACCCGCCAGAATGCTCTGAAAGCCCCGAGTGGTCAAGGCTTCAGCAGATTACACCACATTACACTCTTGGAGATATCAGTCCTTACGACGACTATCCCTTGTGAACGATATAGGGCCTAAACAGCTGATTTACTTAAAATTTTTCTAATTTTTAGTGGCTTAACCAGGATCACAGTCGTTGCGACCGTTTTTCCTGCTGGATATTTCCCTGTCTTTGTAGGGGCACAGCTGGCAACGACCTCTGCACACGCCGAAATTGATTTTTGTCAAAATCCTCGCTGGTAGCTTTAGATTTCTATACAGCTTGAGCAGCAATTCGGGTTATTTTTATGCCTTCCTTTATATGAAAGACACAATGTATACGGACCATTATCAGGACGTAGATGCTGTGGTGGGGGCACCACTGAGCCAAGAGGCTATGGATAAGCTTTGCGGGTGTGACAGGGAAGAGATAGGAAGTTTTAGGTAAGAGACAACTTCAGGCAATCAAGCTATTAACCCCTACCCCAAAGATGGCAAATGATACAGAGCTGAAGGGCAACCAGACTGGCTGCGCTTGAAACCCACTGATTTCAGCGGTTGAGCCCGCTATGTTCTCTTTTTCAGCCTTTTATTGTGCAAGCACTGTTGAAGTTAGGGGCGATCTTTCTTCTCTAAAGCTGTGGGCCTGCACCAAGCGCTTGGCGGAATTTGTGATATGCCTATGAGTCTGCCTGACTTGAGCGACCAGATTCACCTAACTGCCCTTAATGACCCTATACCTGTGCCCCTTGTCCAAGGCCCCATAATAATTACCGATGCTGGTCAATAATGAATTTTAACCCTTCACAGGTTGGACGGAAGTTGTGAAACGGCCCATCCCCACCTCCATTATCAGATCTCACTGAACACAAGCCTATGAACATTTCCGTCGCGATCTACACACTCGTTCTCTATAAGGCTCTGCTGCTCGCCGTTGGCTTTTGGGCTCAGAAGAAGAATAAAAACACGGAAGATTACTTTCTCGGCGGGCGGGATCTTGGGCCGGTCGTTGCGGCGATCAGCTATGGGGCCAGCAGTGCATCGGCCTGGACGCTTCTCGGCATGAGTGGTGCGGCCTATGTGCTGGGGCTGTCGGCAATCTGGATTGTGGCGGGTGCTATCGCCGGTTGTGCAACCGCCTGGCTTTGGATCGCCCCACGCTTGATGCAGCATACCCGCAGCAACAATCAGATTACCCTGACGGCATTTCTCGCCGAGGATGAACGTAAAGGTGCAGAGGGTTACAGCCGCCGAATTCAGCTATTGGCCTCGATAGTGATATTGCTGTCTTTTATGTTTTATATCGCCGCACAGTTTCAAGGAGCGGCGACGACTTTCTCCACCGCGTTTGCGCGGCCTATTGTGGAAAGCCTGATTCTGGGTGCAGCGATCATTACTATCTATACCTTTCTCGGGGGTTTTCTGGCTGCGAGTATTACCGACACCATTCAGGGGGGGCTTATGCTGTTCGCGGCGGTATTGCTCCCCATTGTTACCTGGCTGAGTATTGGAGACTGGCATGTAGTCTGGCAATCGATCACCTCCTCCCCCCATAACCTCTCCCTCAACGGGTCCAACACCGGGCTTGCCGCTTTAGGTTTTATCCTGGGAAACCTGGCCATAGGATTAGGCGCTCTGGGCCAGCCTCACTTGTTGAACCGTTTTATGGCGCTTCGGGATGCTCGCGCACTCAAGCAGGCGCAATGGTTATCCATCAGCTGGTTTGCGATTGTCTTTTTGAGCATGTTTACGCTTGGGCTGCTGGGTAAGGTTCTGTTGCCAGAACTTGATGATCCCGAGGGCTTGTTCTTTGCGTTGTCCACGCAGCTTCTGCCTCCCATTGCGGCGGCCGTCCTTCTGGCGGCGGTGCTGTCCGCCATTATGTCAACCGCGGACAGCATGTTGCTAGGACAACTCTGAAAAATAGCCCATTTCTGGCAAAATACAGTTTTCCAACCGGGAACCTAGAAAATGACCCAGCTGACCTTCGCTGAAGCTGAATATGCAGGCAAGAAACGAAAAACCCGGCG
>NZ_BAABRT010000035.1:0-2500 GCF_039545115.1 Microbulbifer aestuariivivens
AGGTCCCAGGGAGATCTCATCTTGAAGGAGGCTTCCCGCTTAGATGCTTTCAGCGGTTATCCCGTCCGAACATAGCTACCGGGCAATGCCACTGGCGTGACAACCCGAACACCAGAGGTTCGTTCACTCCGGTCCTCTCGTACTAGGAGCAACTCTTCTCAAATCTCCAACGCCCACGGCAGATAGGGACCGAACTGTCTCACGACGTTCTAAACCCAGCTCGCGTACCACTTTAAATGGCGAACAGCCATACCCTTGGGACCGGCTTCAGCCCCAGGATGTGATGAGCCGACATCGAGGTGCCAAACACCGCCGTCGATGTGAACTCTTGGGCGGTATCAGCCTGTTATCCCCGGAGTACCTTTTATCCGTTGAGCGATGGCCCTTCCATACAGAACCACCGGATCACTATGACCTACTTTCGTACCTGCTCGACATGTCTGTCTCGCAGTCAAGCGCACTTATACCATTATGCTCATTGCATGATTTCCGACCATGCTGAGTGCACCTTCGTACTCCTCCGTTACTCTTTGGGAGGAGACCGCCCCAGTCAAACTACCCACCATACACTGTCCCCGATCCAGATAATGGACCTGGGTTAGAACCTCAAACATACCAGGGTGGTATTTCAAGGATGGCTCCACTCCAACTGGCGTCAGAGTTTCAAAGCCTCCCACCTATCCTACACAAGTAGGCTCAAAGTTCAGTGCAAAGCTGTAGTAAAGGTTCACGGGGTCTTTCCGTCTAGCCGCGGGTACACTGCATCTTAACAGCGATTTCAATTTCACTGAGTCTCTGGTGGAGACAGCGTGGCCATCGTTACGCCATTCGTGCAGGTCGGAACTTACCCGACAAGGAATTTCGCTACCTTAGGACCGTTATAGTTACGGCCGCCGTTTACCGGGGCTTCGATCAAGAGCTTCGCCGAAGCTAACCCCATCAATTAACCTTCCGGCACCGGGCAGGCGTCACACCCTATACGTCCACTTACGTGTTTGCAGAGTGCTATGTTTTTAATAAACAGTCGCAGCCACCTGGTCACTTCGACCGGCCTCAGCTTAGGGAGCAAGTCCCATCACCAAAGCCGGCGTACCTTCTCCCGAAGTTACGGTACCATTTTGCCTAGTTCCTTCACCAGAGTTCTCTCAAGCGCCTTGGTATTCTCTACCTGACCACCTGTGTCGGTTTAGAGTACGGTTCACTATTGCCTGAAGCTTAGAAGTTTTTCCTGGAAGCATGGCATCAACCACTTCGCCCACTAGTGGGCTCGTCATCAGCTCTCGGCCTTAGGGACCCGGATTTGCCTAAGTCCCCAGCCTACTACCTTAAACACGGACAACCAATCGCCGTGCTGGCCTAGCCTTCTCCGTCACTCCATCGCAGCAATAGCAAGTACAGGAATGTTAACCTGTTTCCCATCGACTACGGCCTTCGCCCTCGCCTTAGGGGCCGACTAACCCTGTCCCGATTAGCGTTGGACAGGAACCCTTGGTCTTCCGGCGGGGAGGTTTTTCACCCCCCTTGTCGTTACTCATGTCAGCATTCGCACTTGTGATACCTCCAGCAGACCTCCCGATCCACCTTCAACGGCTTACACAACGCTCCTCTACCATGCAACAAAGTTGCATCCGCAGCTTCGGTTATCAGTTTGAGCCCCGGTATATCTTCCGCGCGGGCCGACTCGACTAGTGAGCTATTACGCTTTCTTTAAAAGATGGCTGCTTCTAAGCCAACTTCCTAGCTGTCTGGGCCTTCCCACATCGTTTCCCACTTAACTGATATTTGGGACCTTAGCTGGCGGTCTGGGTTGTTTCCCTTTCCACGACGGACGTTAGCACCCGCCGTGTGTCTCCCGCGATTGCACTCCTCGGTATTCGGAGTTTGCATGGGGTTGGTAAGTCGGGATGACCCCCTAGCCCAAACAGTGCTCTACCCCCGAGGGTGAGACGCGAGGCGCTACCTAAATAGCTTTCGAGGAGAACCAGCTATCTCCCGGCTTGATTAGCCTTTCACTCCGATCCACAGGTCATCTCCTAATTTTTCAACATTAGTGAGTTCGGTCCTCCAATTGATGTTACTCAATCTTCAACCTGCCCATGGATAGATCGCCGGGTTTCGGGTCTATTGCCTGCAACTGAACGCCCTATTAAGACTCGATTTCTCTACGGCTCCCCTAAACGGTTAACCTTGCTACAGACAATAAGTCGCTGACCCATTATACAAAAGGTACGCAGTCACCCCGAAGGGCTCCTACTGCTTGTACGTATACGGTTTCAGGTTCTATTTCACTCCCCTCTCCGGGGTTCTTTTCGCCTTTCCCTCACGGTACTGGTTCACTATCGGTCAGCTGGGAGTATTTAGCCTTGGAGGATGGTCCCCCCATATTCAGTCAAGATAACACGTGTCCCGACCTACTCGATTTCACTAAATGTGCCTTTTCGTGTACGGGGCTATCACCCTGTATCGCGGAACTTTCCAGGTCCTTCCACTAAGACATAAA
>NZ_BAABRT010000036.1:0-4317 GCF_039545115.1 Microbulbifer aestuariivivens
CGCATCGTAGCCGAAGTGATATTCAATACCCGCAAAACTTAAACCGGTAATCTGGCCACGGCTATTGCGGGCAAACATCTGCTGCTCGCCCGCCACATCCAGCCCGGCAATTTCCCCCTCCTCGCTGTAGCTTAAGGCAATGGTGCGCCCCTGGTCGGTGGCGCTCAGACGGCGACCGGCAGCGTCACAGGTAAAGCTGCTGGCAGTGCCATCGCTGCCGCTGACACTGGCCAGTTGGTTATTTGCGGTATAAGTGTAGCTATAAGTAATGCCAGGTATTTCCAATTGCCGGCGGCGCTTTGCCATATCGTAGAGACTGATAATCTGCTCGCCATTGGGGGTCACTTTCTGTGACGGGAGGTTATCCACACGATATGCATAACGGATCTGACTGCCATCGGGGCGTTTTTCCGTGATCATGCGGCCATAGCCGTCATAAGCAAACTCGGTGCGGAAGCCCTTGGGGTCGACCACTGCGCGCAGGCGCCCGGCTGGCCCGTACTCGAAGCGACTGGTGTTGCCCTCGCCATCTATGGCCGCCACCTGTCGCCCCTTGGCATCGTAAACCGCGGATTGCCGCTCACCGCCGGGCAGGATCGTCAGGGTGCGCCTCCCCAGTGCGTCGTATTCAAAAGCGGTGGTACGCTGTTCAGAATCCGTCAGGGAGGCGATCTGACCCATGGGGGTATAGGTCAGTTGCACGCTATTCCCCAAGGGGTCTGTCGCCCGCAGGAGATCTCCGCCAGCACTCCACTCCATCCGCGAGACCTGGCCGGCGGGATCGGTAATCGTCAGTGGGTTGCCGCGCTCGTCGTAGCTGTAGACCAGTTTCCGTCCACCAGGACTGGTCACCGTCTGTGGCCAGGGCTTGTCAGCTTCGTAGGTGTAGGTGGTGGTTTCCCCCAGTGGGTTGGTGCTTGACAGTAAGCGGCCCTGGGCATCGTAGCTGCTCAGCCACACCTGCCCGGCCGGGTCGGTCACCTTGGTGGGATTGCCATTGCTGTCGAACTCGTAGGCCGTGGTCAGCCAGCTGCTGCTGGCGGCACGGATGCGCCTCTGGGTAATAATCTGATCTGCGTTGTAAACAAACTGCCAGTTGGTTCCGCTGCTGTCGGTCTTGGTGGCGGTTCGCGTAGTGGTGTTATAGCTGTACTGAAAGCGGTTTTGCCCCTCGGTATAGCTGGCAACTTTGCTGCCATTGTAAGTCACCTCGGTGACCACCACACCGCTGGCATCGATGATGCGCGTCAGGTGCTGGTAGACCTGCTTATCAACGGGGTTGGTCCAGGCCTGGTATTCGTAACGGCGCATAATTTTACTCTGACCCCAATTTTGCACAGCATCTCGGTATTTTTCCTATACATCTATAGTAATGGGAGCTGGTTCTTATGGCCTCTCGGCCATAGAATATTCTCAGGCATACGAGGTTCGTGATTATGGTACGATGAGATCAGCTGCCACGACCGCATTCTACAGAGCGTTAATGATGTCTCCACCTCACATATTTACATTACCAGTTGGTCTTGTTGGTCTTTATGTCACTAATAAAAATTAAAGCAAGTTAAAATATGAAAAGTATACTATACAAATTCATCTTGCTGAGTTATGGAAGGATATATAGAGATGTTGTACAAAGTGAGGGCTCAGCTAATTCTGCTAGATTCTCGGCAATCGTGCAGCTCTCTCTATTGTTCACTCTCAACTTTTTAACAATTCTTTTAGTATTACCTTCGTATATTCGAGATTTTTTATCCTATTTTTTCATTTTATTTGGTGTGAAATTTTCAATAGAAGAGGGCTTGCTTTGCATTATAGGTGCGCTGTCATTTTTTTTTATTAGTTCAGTTTCGAAAAATTATCGTTGGGAATGTGAAAGTAAATATTGCTCGGAATCATTTTATATTCCGAAGTGTGTCAGCCTCTATCCATACTTTGTGTTTATTGCATTGGCGATTTCAATAGCTTTCAATGGAAATAGAATATATGAGTAATGAATAATTGGGTCAGAGTAAAATTATGGCGTGTGATGCTTTGAGCTGAATCTACTCAGGCAGGTGAGGTTATGCAGCTTGATGCTGTTTAAAATCAAGCAGTAAAAAATTTTCAGCCCCTATTGTTGGAGCGGTTGGATTCCCCATTTCCGTGAATGGGTTGCTGTAATAATTGGGGTCCGAGTAAAAATAAGGCGTAGAATCCCGCTGAACATCTCTTGCTGGCCACAGGTATTTTTCAGGCCTCTCACTGTAACCTGAAAAAGAGATTATAAAAAGTAGGGGGAAATCCCTGAGGGGATTTCTCAGGGCCGAGCAGAAAAAATAGGCGTCATAATTTTACTCTGACCCCAACTCTTCAATTGGTTACAATAGAAATAATTAGGGT
Organism: Microbulbifer aestuariivivens; assembly: GCF_039545115.1. Classification (NCBI taxonomy): domain Bacteria; kingdom Pseudomonadati; phylum Pseudomonadota; class Gammaproteobacteria; order Cellvibrionales; family Microbulbiferaceae; genus Microbulbifer; species Microbulbifer aestuariivivens. The sequence goes on from NZ_BAABRT010000036.1 coordinate 2,380, forward strand.
CAGAGTAAAATTAAGGCGTAGAATCCCACTGAACATCTCTTGGGGGCCATAGGCAATTTTTCAGGCCAATCACTGTGACCTGAACAAGAGGTTATAAAAAGATGAGGAAAATCATCGATGGGGATTCTCAGGATCGGAAAGAAAAAATAGGCGTCATAATTTTACTCTGACCCCATTTTTTCGCAATTTATGTTTATATCAATGAAAATAAAATACATTGGATGGGTGGTGCTGTCCCTGTTTTTGGTGGGAGTTGTAGTCTTGTACTTATCTGTGCGATTCGAAATTACCGAATCCTCTTACGATACATATGAAGAAATTGCGTCTATTCCTAAAATATTTGAGTCTGGCTGGATTCCAATTTGGCTACCGAAGACAGCATTCAAAATAAAGGAATCACACGACATCGATACTAATGAAGCATGGATAGCATTCAATTTTTTATCATCTGATGAGTTTTATAAAAACTGTCAAGTGGTGAAAAATAAGGACATTTCATTGCCAAATAAAACTCAGGTGAGCAAGTTCCCAAACTTTGTTGGTGATTTGGTTATGGCAGTGAAAGACAACACTCTGATCTTTTATCGGTGCGATGATAGCTCCAATCGCGTTCTGGCTGTCGATCATGAGAATCAACGGGCATTCATATGGGTGAACCCATTTGCCAATTGAATCAATTGTGCTGTGCACGCAGCGACTATACCGAGTTAGTCTCTAATTGCTTCAGTTATAGAAACCAAATATTCGAAGTTATCCAAATCCTTGGACTGCCAAAAGTTGGTGTACTCGAATATACGTGCTTTTTCATAAGTTATTGACAGCCTCTGTTTTTTAATCCAGCTTGTCCTTAATCCTACCGTATGGTCGGAAAGGAATACCTGATTTCCAAGGGAATCAGACCCAGTCGGCACAATATATACCTTAAAGGAGTAGTCTGTAGTTGCGCCACAATTAACCTTGGAAACAACTGCTTCAACACGCTTATCCGGTGAAAGTTCACGGCTTACAATTTCGCTACCGCATTTGGATGAGTCACACCCATTTAGTAACAAAAAAGTTATGGTAAGGCTGATTAGTTTATTCATGGGTGCCCCGGACATCTGGCTCTTGGTGGAGTAGTAGAATAATCCCAGTAACACCCACTTGGGTTTGGCGAACTCCAACTGGGTGGATTTTGTCGGCAAGATGAACCATCATCCCAACTATCATAATAGCCATCATCGAAATCATATCTACCTTCATCTATCCATCGTTGGTCGCGCGGGTCATCACCGTACGGCGATCCTCCCCACCAACTCCCCCAATTTGAGTTGCTTGTACCCTTGCGCCCAACCAGCAGCGCGATTTAGTACGTTGCCGGGAAATCCAGCAGCTCGCCCAGTTAGTCCATAGTTATAGTTTCCAAAAGCTTCATACTGAGATCCTTGCTGTTTGTAGTCCCACCTGCCTCCATTTCTAACAGCGTCATAGAATTCAAATGGAGACATATTGCTCGCTTCAGCGATGTTTTGCTGGATATTTACACCCGGAGGGATATTGCTCGGTGGTACAAGTCCCAGCGGATCAGTGTACATCAACGGGTTGCCGCCCACGTAGGCGTAAGTGTTTAGCCCACCGCGAAGCCCAATGGGATCACTTTGCACATATCGTCCAAGACTGGGGTCATAGTCCCGAAAAAAGTTGTAATAGGCTCCCGATTCCTGATCCGCATACTGTCCCGGAAATCTCAGATTTAGAACAACCCGATTCCCGTCCCCGTCCAGATCCTCATGCACCTGCGACTCACCGTAGGGGCTCATCACCTGCGCCCAGACACTGTTGCCGGACAGGTCCATCATCACTTTGGGCGTGCCCAGGTAATCGCTGCCAACCGTATAGTGGTTGCCGCCTTCGGAGTAGCTCACCGGGGCGTAACCGCCGGCGTAACGATAGCGCCGC
>NZ_BAABRT010000037.1:0-4196 GCF_039545115.1 Microbulbifer aestuariivivens
ACATGCGCCCCAGCGCCTGCATCATCTTCGATACCGCGCGCTCCTCTAACGGCGTCACCAGCAAGTGCACATGGTTGGTCATAAAGACCCATGCATGCACTTCCACCGCATATTCCTCCGCGTAGTCACGCAACCAGCCGGCATAAGCAATAAAATCATCCTCACAAGCAAAACAGACCTGCCGGTTGTTGCCACGCTGGATAACATGCTGGGGTACGCCCACAGGGGCGATTCTGGGTAAGCGAGCCATGGATTCCTCCTCGAATACATGGCATTAGCATAGGAGACTGGCGAATGGCTGGGATGGATAGGGTGTCAGAATGTTACTCTGACCCCAATTATTCCGTTCAAGCCATGGATTCCTCCTCGGATACATGGCATTAGCATAGGAGACTGGCGAACGGCTGGGAGGGATAGGGTGTCAGAATGTTACTCTGACCCCAATTATTACTGGTGCGCCTCGCCAAGGAGCTGCATGTGACCCTGGACGAGTTAGTATTTGCGGAGGGGGAGCGCGGGCCGGATACGAGTTTTCGGATGCAGTTTGAGGCGCTGAGCGGATTCAGCGAGGAAGAGAAGAAGATCGCCAAGGAGCTGCTGGATATCCTGATCCTCAAGCACGCGGCCAATCGCCTCTCGGCGGGGGATGCGGCTTAGCGGCTAAGAAGAGAATGGCAGATAGCACAAAGCCCCGGCAGATGGTCCTGTCGGGGCTTTGTGGGTTTTACTTTAAAATGTCAGGGGTGCCCCTCGCAATTGCCCATCGGTGGATATACAACCTTGTATTTTAAACCCGTCTTGCCAGCAGCCCTATCCAACTGAAAGCGCTGAACCGTAGCAATCGCGGCCTGATCAAAAATTTCAGCTGGTGTCGATTCGAGAACTCGGGCATTTAAAACTTTCCCATCATCGCCAACATCAAAACCAACTAACACTGATCCGGCAGTGCAGTCCGGAATATTATCGGGTAAAACAAGTTGTATTCTTGGAGAACCAATAACATCCTCCCCTGCTAGCACACAAGAAGCGGTGCTCATAATCGCGACTAAAGTGCCGATAGATAAAGCGATAATTTTCCGCGGCGTTAACATTTTGAAGCGCATCAATACATCCCCCTAAACCGCTCTACAGCGTCCATGCCCATCCTCTCACCTTGTACGTGCCAGACACTTTTTGTATCAAGCCCCAGTGAGTGTGCGGTCTCGTGCCCGAACGAATGTATAAGGTTTTCCATAGCAGTGTAGTCTACCGAAACGCTATCTATCATCCCCATCCCTGTAGAGTCCGTTGCTAACGGGATATTAAGATTTGGGGAAAAATTGGGGTCAGAGTGGACTTTTGTCGCCACAATTCACCTCGCACCTTTACGAATAATCAGGAAATCAAACAAATTTGTCGAAAAAGTCATTGTTCAATATAAACGGAACCGCAGATTTTTTCCAAGCCGGATAACATGCTGCGGTACATGCCCGCAGATGTGAGCCTAGGTAAGGTAGGCATGGAGACCGGCGATTGGTCGGGATGGGTAGGCCGTCAGAATATTACTCTGACCCCAATTATTCACACCTGCCGGTTATTGCCACGCTGGATAACATGCTGGGGTACGCCCGCAGGGGCGATTCTGGGTAAGCGAGCCATGGATTCCTCCTCGAATACATGGCATTAGCATAGGAGACTGGCGAATGGCTGGGATGGATAGGGTGTCAGAATGTTACTCTGACCCCAATTATTTGAGGAGCTGCTGGATATCCTGATCCTGAAGCACGCCGCCAATCGGCTCTCGGCGGGGGATGCGGCTTAGCGGCTAAGAGGGGAATGGCAGATAGCACAAAGCCCCGGCAGATGGCTCTGCCGGGGCTTCATCAATACATTCTCAATCAGAGAGGTCAGTTACTTGAAGTGACCGCCCCTAGGCTCTCCACTTCTGGGGGCCAGATATAAAGCCCATCCCAGACAATAGTTTTAATGTCATCTATGTATTTTAAGTTTCCTTTCACATCAACTCTGACTGTCCCCAATATATGGAAGTACTCACCGCAGTAATTTCCGCACTTAAAATTATCGGGATAAATTACCTTTATGGCGTTATCAGAGACTCCGTACTCATAATGTTCTTTCGATAAAAATAAATATCCTCGATTACTCTTTGCCCTTGCGTCTATAACACCGGAAACCCCGACCGTCCTATCTTTATATTTTTCCGGCGCCGACATCAGCTCGAAGAAGCTCACTTCAGGGATACCACCACCATCAGCGTAAGAACCAAAACAACAAGCCATAAAGACAAGAAAAATACTACATCTTGTTAACATACGGTTTACCCCAGTTATTTTTGACCTGGTTTATATAGGCTCTAATTTGAGCGCTCGTTGCTAAAACCCCCAAGGACGTTCCCAGAAAATTGGGGTCAGAGTGGACTTTTGTCGCCAAACTTTACCTCGCACCTCTACGCATAATCAGGAAATCAAACAACCTTTCCGAAAAAGTCATTGTTCAACCTAACCGGAGCCACCGATTGTTGCCAATCTAGATAACATGCTGCGGTACATGCCCGCAGATGTGAGTCTAGGTAAGGTAGGCATTGAGATCGGCGTTTGGCCGGGATGGGTAGGCTGTCAGAATACTACACTGACCCCAATTATTCTTGCTGGGGTACGCCCACAGGGGCGATTCTGGGTAAGCGAGCCATGGATTCCTCCTCGAACACATGGCATTAGCATAGGAGATTGGCGATTGACTGGGAGGGATAGGGTGCCAGAATGTTACTCTGACCCCAATTGTTGCTGCGCTGGATAACATGCTGGGGTACGCCCACAGGGGCGATTCTGAGTAAGCGAGCCATGGATTCCTCCTCGAATACATGGCATTAACATAGGAGACTGGCGAATGGCTGGGAGGGATAGGGTGTCAGAATGTTACTCTGACCCCAATTATTCATGAAGAGGACAAGAAGATTGCCAAGGCGCTGCTGGAAAGCCTGATTCTCAAGCACAACGCCAAGCGGGCTTTTTTGGATGAGTTACGGCCTGTGGGTGGTAACTAAAATAACTCAATCACAACCCTGAGTTAAATATAGGTCTTCCTGTATCTCCTGCTCATCACTACAAAAAATTGGGGTCAGAGTGGACTTTTGTCGCCACAATTCACCTCGCACCTTTACGAATAATCAGGAAATCAAACAAATTTGTCGAAAAAGTCATTGTTCAATATAAATGGAACCGCCGATTTTTCCAAGCCGGATAACATGCTGCGGTACATGCCCGCAGATGTGAGCCTAGGTAAGGTAGGCATGGAGACCGGCGATTGGTCGGGATGGGTAGGCCGTCAGAATATTACTCTGACCCCAATTATTCACACCTGCCGGTTATTGCCACGCTGGATAACATGCTGGGGTACGCCCGCAGGGGCGATTCTGGGTAAGCGAGCCATGGATTCCTCCTCGAATACATGGCATTAGCATAGGAGACTGGCGAATGGCTGGGAGGGATGGGGTGTCAGAATGTTACTCTGACCCCAATAATTCTAGACGGCTTGCTATTGCTTTGAATGCCAGTATTGACGAACTGGTTTTTGAAGAGCGAGAACGCAAACCTGAAGGCGAACTGCTCATGTTATTTGAAGGGGTCTGCCGACTTGATCAGAAGGAACAACAGCTCATTAAGGAGCTAATCGAAAGTGTCATGCTCAAGCATGATGCCAAGCGGTATTTTAAACAGGATGGCGCAGCTAATTTGGGCGGCTAAGTGAACCAGTATTTTTTCAGCTAAATCAACAAGTTACTTCGATCAGTGACTACACCTAACAAAAAAGTGTAGTACAGTTTTTTACTATATAAATCAGCAACTTACGTGCGCAGCGTACGCTGCATAGGGGTGACAACAAAACAAAGAGGCGGTAGCCGTGACCAGCCTTCCTATTCGGGGCCAACCTTCACAACCATCGTGAAGGCTTCAGGCAAAAAGAAAGCGACTAAAGCCGAAGCCCTGCCGCTTGCATTCAGATTATTGTGAAGGACTTACTTGTAGTAGTTCAAACTTGATCTGACAGTTACCAGTTTTTCAGAAGGTGTTCTGTCAGGTCAGGTTCAGTTTACGAACTTTTCCATCCAGATTTTTTTGCCATCATCGAGTGTCTGCATCGGTGTACGGCCGCAGCACTTCTTGCCTTGGTGCGTGCGCTCATTATTGTAATACGCC
>NZ_BAABRT010000038.1:0-3987 GCF_039545115.1 Microbulbifer aestuariivivens
TCCCGCCGGGTTTTTCGTTTCTTGCCTGCATATTCAGCTTCAGCGAAGGTCAGCTGGGTCATTTTCTAGGTTCCCGGTTGGAAAACTGTATTTTGCCAGAAATGGGCTATTTTTCAGAGATGCCCTAGCAAAGCAAATGCTGCGTTCGCTTATCGTTAGTAGTCGCTAGCCATTTCAAACATGCCAACTAAATTTTTACATCGTGCCATCAATACGCATAACAAAACGGTCAATATCGCCTACGGCTGGACAAAGCACTGCGTGCTTTGCCCATTACCTTGGCGTTATGTTGCCGGGCGGTAAAAATTCTTTCCGGTACCAGTGTGTAGTTTTTCGCACTGTTTTAGTTAGTGTTCGATATCTGGTAGTTTTGGTGCCGCATATCCAAGCAGTTCCGTTCCTAGCATATCCGTTCGGGTTCGGTAGATGTGGCTAGTCCACTGCCGTATCGTGGAGTACCAATAAGTTAATAATTGGGTGGGGGAGGTTCGGTATTCTTCCCTCGTAATTTCGGGCGCTGGCCAGCCAATCCGTGGCTGGCAAAGTGCTAGTAGTTGGCCGGGACCGCGTCAGCCATAACCAAGCTAGGCAGGTTCGCCCAGCCGGTGGCTGGGCTGGACAGCCTACGCTGCGCTTCGGCTGCCCCTGCTAGCGGCGTTAAGCATCAAGGGAAGATATGACGAGCGATCAGTATCTTAGAAATACATTAAACAAGTATGCAGTCAATACTCCAGCAGCGCAGGCTGCAGGGCAAACTATTTATCCTGTCATAAAGAAATGGAGCAATGGGTATATGGTTAAAGCAGAATTTTCTGGCTCTATGTCAAAAGGTACAGCCATTAGTTTAGGTACTGACGCGGATATATTTATTTCATTATCATCAACCACTCCAGGCACTCTACAAGAAATATATAACAGTTTAAATAATGCTGTAGTTCAGTCAGGTTATCCTGCGCGAAAACAAAATGTTTCCATAGGAACAACTGTTAATGGCCACAAAATAGATTTGGTTCCTGGTCGTAGGCAAGATCAATATAGTAATAATCACAGCCTTTATAGAAGCAAAGCTGGAAGTTGGACTAAAACAAACATCAATACTCATATAAACAAAGTCACTTCTAGCAAGCGAACAGATGAAATCAAGCTTACAAAAATATGGCGTGAGCTTCACGGATTAAACTTCCCATCATTTTACTTAGAGCTGGCTGTAATTGATGCATTGAAGCACTCCAGAGTCGGGGATCTGTCATCTAACTTCTGGAAAGTTCTTGGCTTCCTGAAAGACGACTTTATTTCAAAGCGATATGTCGATCCCGCCAATACAAATAATGTGATATCTGATGATTTAAATTTGCAAGAAAAGCGCGCCATTGCTGCTAAGGCAAGCGAATCAAGAAGTCAGTCCAATTGGAATAGGATCGTTTGGTAATATGAGTAAAGCAAAAGAAAACTCTAAAAGAGATGGTAAGGAGTATCTAAGGAATTCATTTGCCGCGGAACAAGAGGTTCTTCAGGTCAAGCTCAATTTATCAACTACATCAATTACTCACGATGGAGTTATGGGTGATGTAAATGAAAAACATTTCATCGAGTTTTTACTTCGGCACTTACCAAAAAGATATGCTGTCGATAGTGCGATTGTTATCGATTCAAATGGTGATACTAGCGACCAAATAGATATCGTTATATACGACAACCAATACACACCCACACTATTGGGGCAGCATGACCATAGGTTTGTTCCTGCAGAAGCTGTTTATGCAGTTATAGAGGTAAAGCCAACAATAAATAAAGGATACCTTGAATATGCAGGGAATAAGGCTGCCTCAGTACGAAAGCTAGAACGTACTAGCGTGCCGATCAAGCACGCTGGGGGAGAGTATGATCCAAAACCTCCAATCGAAATAGTATCAGGTATTGTTGCAATGAATATCGAGTGGGCGGACGGGTTCGGTAGCCAAGCATTTCATGACAATCTGAATTCATTGGAGGGTGAAACCTCACTAGATTTTGGTCTGGCGTTGACAGGTGGTACATTTGATACTTTCTCTGATGAAATCACCATTGGTGCGCCTGATAACGCATTAGCTTATTTCTTATTTAGGCTTTTGGAGCAGCTTCAGAGTCTTGGTACTGTTCCTGCTGTAGATTGGAACAAGTACGCCGAAGTAATGGCGCAATAAATGCTTAACAAGGCGCTGCTGTCGGACAAATTTTCCGCTGCGCTCCAAATTTGCCGCAGAGCGCGGCGTTATGTTGCCGGGCGGTAAAAATTATCGTCGGTGCCTACGGGTAATCTTTCGCGCTGGTTTAGCGTCCGGCATTGAGCCGCTCGGTCGTTCCGCATCCCGGCAGTTTCGTTCCAAGAGCGTTCTTTCTGGTTCGGTAGAGGTGTCTAGTCCGCTGCAGTATCGTGGGGTGCCATTAAGTTAATAATCTGATGGGGGAGGTGCGGTAATCTTCCCTCGTAATATCTGGCAGTGGCCAGCCAAGTCGTGGCTGGCAGCGTGCAGGTAGCGGGTGTACAGTGCGGCACCTATAACCAAGCTAGGCAGGTTCGCCCAGCCGGTGGCTGGGCTGGACAGCCTACGCTGCGCTTCGGCTGCCCCTGCTAGCGGCGTTATGTTGCCGGGCGGTAAAATCCGTGGTCAGTGCCAGCGTGTAATTTTTTACACTGGTATAGCCTCCGGTATTGAGATTCTCTGCCCTTTCGTGTCCGAGCAGTTTCGTTCCTAGAGCCTTCTCTCTTGTTTGGTAGGACTGGCTACTCCGCTGCAGCATCGTAGAGCGTCATTAAGTTAATAATCTGGTGGGGGAAAGTACGGTATTCTTCCCTCGTAATATTGGGGCTGGCCAGCCAATCCGTGGCTGGCAAAGTGCTAGTAGCTGGTTTGGAGTGCGTCAGCCATAACCAAGCTAGGCAGGATCGCCCTGCCGATGGCTGGGCTGGACAGCCTACGCTGCGCTCCGGCTGCCCCTGCTAGCGGCGTTATGTTGCCGGTCGGTGAAATTATCGTCGGTGCCTGCGGGTAATTTTTTGCACTGTTTTAGCGTCCAGTATTGAGCAGCTCGGTCATTCCGCATCCCGGCAGTTTCGTTCCTAGAGCGTTCTCTCGGTGCGGTAGAGGTGGCTATTCCACTGCACTATCGTGGAATACCAATAAGTTAATAATTTGGTGGGGGAGGTGCGGTATTCTTCCCTCGTAACATTGGGCTGTGGCCAGCCAATCCGTGGCTGGCAAAGTGCTAGTAGTTGGGCCGGAGCGCGTCAGCCATAACCAAGCTAGGCAGGTTCGCCCAGCCGGTGGCTGGGCTGGACAGCCTACGCTGCGCTCCGGCTGCCCCTGCTAGCGGCGTTATGCATAAATGAAGCTAGAGATGAGTAAAGGGTTTCTAATGAGTACCGCTGTCGTAATCGGTGCTCCAATTGCGCTGTCTGTTTTCGCCAATGTTGCATACATTTATACGCTTTGTGGTTTGTTTGCATGGGCCACGGTCGGGCATTTGGTAACTCTAGATGATGATATGCCCGGAGAGTGGAGTAATATGGAACGATCTCCGGAAGTGTGGAGAAAATCAAAAATAGAGTTGCTGGCGAAGTTTGTGGTTTTTTGTGTGCTGTTAGCTGTGATGCTACGTTTTCCTCAGCTAGCTCTGTATGGAGCGTAATTGAAAATATGCATAACAAGGCCATGCTGACGCATTAGCATTCGCTAATGCTCGGACAATTTAAGCGCAGTCCGCTTGTGCATGGCTGCGCCATTATTGCACAATCGGCCTCCACTCAAATTGCCCGCAGATGGCGGCGTTAAGGTTTCAGGGAATCGAGGATGCCGATAAATTTAATCGACTATTCAAACTCCAAAGAGGGAGAAAAAGGCATCTCTCTGAGTGGATTGTGTGATGACGAGTGGGAAATGCCATCACAAATTGAAGCGCTGGAGAAATGGTTATCGACCGAGGGGCGTAAATTACCTAACGGTTCGT
>NZ_BAABRT010000039.1:0-3399 GCF_039545115.1 Microbulbifer aestuariivivens
ATGATGCTGGGAGCGGAGAATGCGTGGGTTGCAATGGCTGCGACTGAATGAAGCTAATGGCGCTCTACTGTGGGTTTTCCGGTGTCGATGGCAATGTCGCCGTTGATATTGGTGTCGATGCTGGTGTCGATGCTGGTGTCGACGTTGGTGTAAGAGTCGCCCGGCATTTTCGCGCCGGTATGAGCGGTGTTATGCGCTGATGGCTTGAAGCTCCCCTGAGTGCCCACCTGCTTGAATTTCTGAGTATTCAGTATTCAGTATTCAGCATCGAGCCTTGAGCGCCGGGAATCAGTTATTCAAGTGTAAGCCCGGGAGCGCGACTAATACCGCTGCCCCACAGGCGGTTACAGGCTGTTATCTATAACGCAAAAAGGATCAGTGCTGCATTGCGGAATATTTGGGGTCAGAGTAACATTCTGACACCCTATCCCTCCCAGCCATTCGCCAGTCTCCTATGTTAATGCCATGTATTCGAGGAGGAATCCATGGCTCGCTTACCCAGAATCGCCCCTGTGATAATTGGGGTGAGAGTGTGAATAATTGGGGTCAGAGTAATATTCTGACGGCCTACCCATCCCGACCAATCGCCGGTCTCCATGCCTACCTTACCTAGGCTCACATCTGCGGGCATGTACCGCAGCATGTTATCTGGATTGGCAACAATCCGTAGCTCCGGCTAGGTTGAACAATGACTTTTTCGGAAAGGTTGTTTGATTTTCTGATTATGCGTAAAAGTACGAGGTAAAGTTTGGCGACAAAAGTCCACTCTGACCCCAATTTTTCCATAGTGAGGGAATTATTGTCAGAAGGCAGCAAGGTCCACCAGGGTTTTGATAATCATGAAATCTATATTAGTTTTTTTGAGAGAGCTTTTTTCCTTTAGGTTTTTCTTAAGTGGCTTTTATGGGTTGGTAACCTATTCAGTCTATTTTTTTAGGATGGAATTGGGGAGTTACGGTTGGATTCCTCTCATAATTTTGGTGTTGTGGGTGATCTCTAGTATAATTTTCTTTGTAGCAAAAAGAACAAAGTCTATGTGATTCCTTGAAGGAACCTGCTATAGAAAAATTTTGGTCAGAGTAAAATTGAAAATTGGGGTCAGAGTAACATTCTGACACCCTATCTCCTGGCAAATCGCCGGTCTCCATAGCTGCCTTACCTAGGCTCTAACCTGCGGGCGTGAACCGCAGAGTGTTATCCGGCTTGGAAAAAATCGGCGGTTCCGTTTATATTGAACAATGACTTTTTCGACAAATTTGTTTGATTTCCTGATTATTCGTAAAGGTGCGAGGTGAATTGTGGCGACAAAAGTCCACTCTGACCCCAATTTTTCTTCTATTCATGTGGACTATAAGTCATCAGGAAATCAGGGACGTTTTCACGATTCTGGTGATGGATGGATACATATAAAATGAATAATTATTACCTGCGTCTATTCTTTATTGTTATGGCAGTGTTTAGTGCAAGCTGCACTGGTCAAAATATTAAATACAATATAGGCGAGTATCGCTCGATAATTGGGTTATCTAAAAGTGATTTGGTTAATGTTTATGGAGAGTCATCAGTTTTGGATGTAGAATTTTCTCTTCATGATCCTGAGACTACCGAGAACGGCTTAAAGTTGTTGTTGGGTGATGCTTTTTTATTCTTGAGGACCAGCAGAGGTCAAGTATCACGGGTATTATTCAGAAGTTCGGAGTTTAAGACGAAAACAGGGGTTCATGTTGGGCTGAGTTTTTGTGATGTGTCGGCTAAATACACGGATGCAAAGTTCTTTTTTGAATATAGTAATGGAGGTAATTTATCTTTGGTGGAAGAAAGTGAACGTATTAAATTTACCTTTTTTACTGATGAACTTCCATTTGAAGAATATATATTGGCTGGGATTCCTGACAAAAACTCCTCAACTTTATGTCGGGCAAATTTAAATTACATAGAGCTATTTGACTAGTTATAGCCTTATGCACAAAAGGGTAGTTTTGATCGGCGTATGCAAACGATGCTATCTAATGGGCATGCAGGTAAAGGACATAAGCTGACTTGGGAAGAATCAAAATGGTGGTGGACTAATGCTGAGGGGAAAGCATTAACAGTAGATGGGCGAGTATTGTCGACCATGGAGGTCTCTGGTAGTGAGTTTGTGGTGCCACTGCCTCTAGATGATTTAAAAGTTCATGGGCATGTTGCTACTAATCCTGAAAATGGAAGAATTTATGACGGCTATTTTGATTTTGAGCCGAGGGTGATGCCAAACCCAAATTATAGTCCCGTTATTTTTATGAGGAATATTCTTAATGATGCGGCGATAAGGGAAGTCGGCCCAGGGACTCCATACGAAATTCAATATCGATACGAGGACAAGTATTTTGAGTAACCTCGTAAAGAAAGCAGTTTTTAGTGGCTTAATAGTTTTAGCTTTGGCCCTGAGTTATACAGCTATCGGAGGGTTTACTGGTATGGATGGATATTTACTCCAGACAGGTCGGACTGACAATCTTTATATACATAAGGATAATGTGAAAATTATAAAGTCGACGATAATCGATTTCTCTCATACTGAAGGTTTTATAGTTGGGCTTCGGATGCCTGCGGAGAACTTATCTTGTGATGATGGTGATGGTTATAAAATAAGGCTAATTAATAAAAAGGTTTACTTTGTATTAAATACTGACTCTGGAGAAGCTTTTGAATTTGAATCAAAAGAGTTGTTCGACTCAAAGCTAAAAGAGCTGGCATTAGATTATTCTCCAGACTTCACTAAATATGATGAAGTCTGGCAGCGTTACTCAGGGTATTATAAAAATACTGATTTCTCTTCATGTGTACAGATTGATTAATAAGATTTCCCTTTAGCTGCTATTTAACCGCCTGCTTTCTACCGCTGTCCCAACGCCTGGATTGGTATTTAATGATTAATCCTTCCAGCACCTCTTTAACCACGGCTCGTTCATCCTCTGGCATCTGACTGACGGCTTCGAACTGTAAGGCCAGTTCATCACTGGGGCCGCGTTCGCCATCTTCAAACACCAGCTCATCAATACTGCTGTTCATGCCCACTGCAATCTTCTTGAGAGCATCGAGCGATGGTTGTGTGGTACCGGCTTCGTAGCGACGAATCTGGTTAACGTGCAACTCGACCCGATCAGCCATCTCTTGTTGGGTCAGGTTGAATAATTGGGGTCAGAGTAACATTCTGACACCCCATCCCTCCCAGCCATTCGCCAGTCTCCTATGCTAATGCCATGTATTCGAGGAGGAATCCATGGCTCGCATACCCAGAATCGCCCCTGCGGGCGTACCCCAGCATGTTATCCAGCGTGGCAATAACCGGCAGGTGTGAATAATTGGGGTCAGAGTAATATTCTGACGGCCTACCCATCCCGACCAATCGCCGGTCTC
>NZ_BAABRT010000040.1:0-3260 GCF_039545115.1 Microbulbifer aestuariivivens
CAAAGTGCTAGTAGTTAGTTCACAGCGCGGCAGCCATAACCAAGCTAGGCAGGTTCGCCCAGCCGGTGGCTGGGCTGGACAGCCTACGCTGCGCTTTGGCTGCCCCTGCTAGCGGCGTTATGTTGCCGGGCGGTAAATATTATTGTCAGTGCCTACGGGTAATTTTTTGTACTGCTTTGGGGTCCAACACTGAGCTGTTCGGTCGTTTCGTGTCCAAGCAGTTTCGTTCCTAGAGCGTTCTCTCTGGTTTGGTAGAACTGGCTAGTCCACTGCAGTATCGTGGAGTGCCAATAAGTTAATAATTGGGTGGGGGAGGTTCGGTATTCTTCCCTCGTAATATTGGGGGGGTGGCCAGCCAAGCCGTGGCTGGCAGCGTGCCGGTAGCGGGTGTCCAGTACGGCACCTATAACCAAGCTAGGCAGGTTCGCCCAGCCGGTGGCTGGGCTGGACAGCCTACGCTGCGCTTCGGCTGCCCCTGCTAGCGGCGTTAGGCGGAAGATGGGAACGACCACTGAGCTAAGAAAAGAGATCAAAAAAACCTTTATACCTTATGTAGAGGCTAAAGGTTTTATTTCATCTATGGAAAATGCTCCAAACTTCTTTGATTTCAAAAAGATCATAGAAAATGAAGAATGGTTTTTTGATATACAATTTGAAAAATACGGTACACCAAGATTTGTTGTGAATTTTGGTAAAGCACAAATAAAAAACAATAAAAGAACAATCACAACTGGGCATTGTAGGTTACAGCCAGGTAAAACCGCATCAACAGGTAGTTGGTTTCGTCAAGATAAGCACTGGATAATTAAGCTCTTATCATCAAAGAAGCTACACCAACCTGAAGTTGTCGTAGAACAATTAATATCTCTATTTCCAGAAATAGAGCAATACTTTCAAGATGGTACAATAGGTGAGCATTTACGTGTTTTTTAAAATTAAAGCGCCTAACAAGCACGTGGTGCATCGCCAGCAAGCTGGCTGGAGTGGCACTGCTTCGCGTGCCAGCCGCACACATGGGCGTTAAGAGTCGAGTCAGAGTAATAAGGAAATCCATTGAAAACTATCGAATTATTGGGTGTAGGATTACGGTTGGTCGGGGTATACGGCATCATACGATCTGGTACATATCTGCTAACTGCTTGGGCTTCTTTATCCTCGTACTCTGCCGCTGAATATGGTGAGGGATACAATGGCTGGCTCTTGATGCAAGGTGCAGTATCGGTGTTTGTTGTTCTCGCATCTTTGTTTCTAGTTAAGTTTCCGGCCACTGCTGCATCATGGTTAATGCCAAGAACAGAAAGTCCTGGAAGAGAGCTATCCCAGGCGGCTAAGGATGCTCAATTTATAGGGTTAACCCTTTTAGGGTTCTTTGTTCTTACTTACGCAGCTCCAGAGTTAATTCAAAATATCTACTTGTGGTGGCACGCCAAGCAAATTCCAATGATGGAAGGTCTTGTAAAACCAAAAGAATACTTTGCTGAGGTTCTATATTCAGCAATTCAGCTCTGTATCGGATTTGCTCTTGTGATTCAAGCGCGGGGCATCACAGCTTTACTTGCTAAATTGCGCTACGGAGACAGATGCTCTTAACAAACGCAGCCAGTTTGCTACGGCCCTTCGGGCCTCCGAGGGACCCCCAACGCTGTGCACATATTGTGCTGGTCGCTGCGCTCCCTTTTTAGCACAATATCTGCACAGCATTGGTCGCCCCTGCTGCGGGCGTTATGTTGCCGGTCGGTAAAAATTATCGTCGGTGCGTGCGGGAAATTTTTCGCACTGGTTTAGCGCCCAGCAATGAGCAGCTTGGCCATTCCGGCCTGAAGCAGTTCCGTTCCTGGAGCGTTCTCTCTGCTTCGGTAGAAGTGGCTATTCCACTGCAGTGTCGTGGAGTGCCAATAAGTTAATAATTGGGTGAGGGAAGTACGGTATTCTTTCCTCGTAATATTGGGGTGTGGCCAGCCAATCCGTGGCTGGCAAAGTGCAGGTAGTTGGTCTTGAGCGCGGCAGCCATAACCAAGCTAGGCAGGTTCGCCCAGCCGGCGGCTGGGCTGGACAGCCTACGCTGCGCTCCGGCTGCCCCTGCTAGCGGCGTTATGTTGCCGGTCGGTGAAAATTGTTGTTGGTGCAAGCGGGTAATATTTTGCACTGTTTTAGCGTCCAGCAATGAGCAGCTTGGCCATTCCGGCCTGAAGCAGTTTCCTTCCTAGAGCATTCGCTCTCGTTGGGTAGAGGTGGCTATTCCACTGCACTATCGTGGAGTGCCAGTAAGTTAATAATTGGATGGGGGAGGTTCGGTATTCTTCCCTCGTAATATTGGCATTTGGCCAGCCAATCTGGGGCTGGCAAAGTGCTAGTGGTTAGACCTGAGCGCGGCAGCCATAACCAAGCTAGGCAGGCTCGCCCAGCCGGTGGCTGGGCTGGACAGCCTACGCTGCGCTTCGGCTGCCCCTGCTAGCGGCGTTATATTTAGTCCCGAAGGTCGGCACAATGAATAAATTTGCTTTTCTAATCTTGATCTTTTGTTGTGCCATAGGCGCAAGGAATAGCGCAATAGCAGCAGACCTAGTGGTGGACCCTGAGCTGTTTGATTTAATCGCTCAAGATAAAGCCGCTGGGGAAGCTTGGCTATTCTACGCCTATGCATTGGGATTGTGTGAAGACCCCAATAGTCCATCATTTGATTGTGAAGTTGAGGCAAGAAAAATTGCTTTAAAGCGATGGGTAGAATATTCCAAAAAATCAGACTCAACGAAAGATGTATATTTTTCAGAACTTTTAAAGGTTTTTGAATCTGGTTATATTGCCGAGTATGTAAGACACTTTCTGTATCAAGAGCGCTGGGGAGAAGTTAAAGCCCCTAAATATCGTGAGTATGTAGATTGGGCAGAAGATAATATCCCAACGCATCGAGTTGAAACAAAGCTATACGGTCGTTATGAGTAAATCACGTTAAATATTTATTGTAAAAATATAACAATCAAAGTCACTGCGACCCAATACTCTCCACTTCAATTTTGTGCGGGTAAACAATCGCACAAAATCAAAGCTCCGGTATTGGGCGCGTGCTTTGGGCGTTATGTTGCCGGTCGGTAAAAATTATCGCTGGTGCCTGCGGGTAATTTTTCGCACTGGCCTGGCGTCCAGCATTGAGCAGCTCGGTCGTTCCGCGTCTCGGCAGTTTCGTTCCTAGAGCGTTCTCTCTGGTTCGGTAGGGCTGGCTAGTCCGCTGCAGTATCGTGGAGTGCCATTAAGTTAATAAT
>NZ_BAABRT010000041.1:0-3162 GCF_039545115.1 Microbulbifer aestuariivivens
CTAAGCAATACTGCTTTGACTTTGAATTCATCTGAGTACCGCCATGTCTTCTTTGGGTTTTTGTACTTGGGCATTGGACACCTCGTCTGTTTGACTTTGGTGTCCGTCAAAGCGGGGGAAGATCAGTGTCCATTTTGAGCGCTTTGTTAGCTTTTTTGCTCATAATTAATAATGGTAGAGTCTATGCATTTGATAAAAGACTCCATTTCACTGTGCTTTGACTCGCATGCTTTTAAGGGCGCACTTACTAGATTTATTGCTATAGGTTGCTTATTTGTAGCTTTTGAAATTAAGCAGCTCTCAAAATTATAGAAAGTAAACGTGCGACCTTGTAACTCAGGCTGGGCAAATAACTCTTTTACCATGGGTGCCATTATTTCTGGATTTTTTGATTTGGCTGCTACCTTTTCTAATTCAGCTTGGGACTTGCCCGAATCTTTTTGAGCGGCTAGACCCATTGCGAGGACAAGTTTAAGCTGACATTCTTCTTTGTGCTTAGCTAGTGTTGCTTCCCTGTCAAATGCTGATGCAACTGATGCTAAGGCTAGCAAGCCACAAAGCGAGAGTATATTTAGAGTTTTCATTTATATCCTTTTCTGGAGTAAAGCTAACGCCGCTAGCAGGGGCAGCCGGAGCGCAGCGTAGGCTGTCCAGCCCAGCCAACGGCTGGGCGAACCTGCCTAGCTTGGTTATGGCTGACGCGCTCCGGACCGACTACTAGCAGTTTGCCAGCCACGGATTGGCTGGCCACTGCCCAATGTTACGAGGGAAGAATACCGCACTTCCCCCACCCAATTATTAACTTATTGGCACTCCACGATACTGCAGCAGACTAGCCAGCTCTACTCAACGAGAGCGAATGCTCTAGGAGCGAAACTGCTTCAGGCCGGAATGGCCAAGCTGCTCATTGCTGGACGCTAAAACAGTGCAAAATTTTACCCGCTTGCACCAACAATTATTTTTACCGACAGGCAACATAACGCCGCTAGCAGGGGCAGCCGGAGCGCAGCGTAGGCTGTCCAGCCCAGCCACCGGCTGGGCGAACCTGCCTAGCTTGGTTATGGCTGACGCGCTCCGGCCCAACTACTAGCACTTTGCCAGCCACGGATTGGCTGGCCACTGCCAGATGTTACGAGGGAAGAATACCGCACTTCCCCCACCAAATTATTTATTTAATGGCACCCCACGATACTACAGTGCACTAGCCACCACTACCGAACTGGAGAGAACGCTCTAGGAACGAAACTGCTTGATCCCGGAACGGCCACGTAGCTCGATGCTGAACGCTAAACCAGTGCGAAAATTTCCCGTAGGCACCGATGATAATTTTTACCGACCGGCAACATAACGCCTCAGTCACTCGTCGCCGCAGGCGTCGAGTGCACTGACTTGTTATATTTTTTGTACAAAACCCATAAAACAGGTGTTACTACGGCTGAAATTAGCCAATAGATAAAAAGAGCCACCATTGAAAGCGGGTTGAGCAACCAATCTAAGTAATATTCAGTTTCGGTACAATGCCAGACAGCATCCAACAATCCAGCGCAATGACTTCCACCGTAGCCACCATGGGCCGCGATCAAAATACTAGGTACGTAGAAAACTATTGGTAATAGTATCCCCGCCAGTATGAAAGTCTTTTTCGTTAGCACTTGCTCATCCTAAGAAATATAACGCCGCCAGCACAGCCCGGAGCACGCAGTGCGGAGGTCCAGCCCACGAAGTGGGCGAATGTGCCTGGCTTTGTTATGCATTTTTGATTTCACCATTACTGTTAACAACAAAGTTTGTTTTACTGCTTTTTAAACGCGATTCCGTTGTGGGCGCTTCTAATAACTGCCAACTTGGGTCCTTAACATAACCTTGTGTATCTATTTTTTCTTTAATGAAATTATGTTGAGCTTCTCTGAGACAAATACCGTTTGCACCACCCTCGTAGTCCGGATCTTGATTTTGTACCGTATCATCTTCCCAGCCGCATAGATCACATATATCAAATGTACCAGTAGCAGGCTCATCCAACGTTTTGTAACCACAACAAGGGCAAGTATATTTCACTCATTTCTCCATGATGCATAACGCCGCTAGCAGGGGCAGCCGGAGCGCAGCGTAGGCTGTCCAGCCCAGCCACCGGCTGGGCGAACCTGCCTAGCTTGGTTATGGCTGACGCGCTCCGGACCGACTACTAGCAGTTTGCCAGCCACGGATTGGCTGGCCAGCGCCCAATGTTACGAGGGAAGAATACAGCACCCCCCCACCAAATTATTAACTTAATGGCACCCCACGATACTGCAGTGAAGTGCCCATCTCTACTGAACCCGAGAGAAGGCTCTAGGAGCGAAACTGCCGCGTTCCGTAGCGACCGAGCTGCTCAATGCTGGACTCTTAACCAGTGAGAAAAATTACATGCTGGCACTGACAACAGTTTTTACCACCCGGCAACATAACGCCCGCATTTTCGGCTGGTTTGGAGCGCAGCGGAAAACCAGTCCGACAACATGCGCTTGTTACACCAACGGGACACAAGTTCTAACCGAGCCTTTCTCAAGACTGCCAGAGAAAGAGGTACTTTGAATACCGCTGGTATTTTCGATAATAAGATCAAATGATAAATTATATATTTCGTTAGATTTTATCTTGTGATCTAAGTTTACAATCGGTTCACCATTGACCCAGTGTAAGTTGCTGTATTCTTTGATAACCACACTTTGGTTATCTTTATCAATGATTCTTACGTTAATGTTATCAATGTTTCTTTTTAAGATTACCTCTTTATCGTAGAAGCCCCACACCCCAAGAATCAATTTTTCTTGGTCTTCCCATTTTATCCAGATATCAGTGCCATTGAGAGAAACCCTTTGGCAGCGCTCATGGGGCCCACAATGGTAGAGCATGGTATCAGGCTTAACTTCTATGAATACCGGGCTCGTATTATTTGAGCATGACATAGCTTCATAAAGTTCTGCACAGCCCTGGGTAGCGAATACCAGGATCAATGTTGAAAGTTCTTTAATGGCTTTCATTTTCATAGTGTGTAACGCCGCTAGCAGGGGCAGCCGGAGCGCAGCGTAGGCTGTCCAGCCCAGCCACTGGCTGGGCGATCCTGCCTAGCTTGGTTATAGGTGCCGCACTGAGCACCCGCTACCGGCACGCTGCCAGCCA
>NZ_BAABRT010000042.1:0-2794 GCF_039545115.1 Microbulbifer aestuariivivens
CAAGCGTTGTGGAGGCATTCAATAAATCCACCCCCTTAGCTTCCACCCCGGCTCTCCGCCCATCGCCGGTTACTCCTTGCGCCTACAAGATCGCATCGGGCTGCTTGAACTGCAGCCAGAGGATTACCAGCTTCCGCAGAAAAGCTTTAAGATGACAAAATGTTACTCTGACCCCAATTATTCGCGAGGACCAGTGTACCGGCCGATTCTGGGAGGGTCGCTTCAAGTCCCAGGCTCTGCTCGATGAGCGAGCCCTGGCGGCCTGCCTCGCGTATGTCGACCTGAATCCAATCCGCGCCAAGATGGCCGACTCGCCAGAAACATCAGATCACACATCGATTCAGCAACGCATCTCCGCGGCCAAAGCGGGACAACACTCTCAGCAGCTGTTTCCGTTTGCGGGCAACCCCAAGGAGTCAATGCCGGTTGGACTACCCTTTCGGTTACAGGATTATTTGGAACTGGTGGACTGGAGCGGACGCATTCTCCGCGAAGGAAAGCGGGGTGCAATTGATCAACACCTACCGCCTATCCTCGACCGGCTACAGATAGATCCACGACACTGGCTATACCTGAACAAAAATTTCGAAAGCCGCTTTAAATCCCTGGTCGGCGCCGGCCATTCTGTTCGCACCGCCTGTGAGCAGCTCGGAAAGCGCTGGTGCCACGGCATTCGCGACTGCGAGCGCTATCTTTCACCACCCGCAGCCTCCTAACCCAAACTACGCCTTTTAAAAAACATTATCGCAGGCTTACTGCGATAATCTGCCACGCTTAAATAATACTGAGTGGCGTAGCTTTACACCGTTCAGCCCATCAATTGATTAAACCGCGGGATTCTTGGCCTTTGTTGGCCCAACGAAACGACCACCGTCAACCACCGTACCAATTAGTGGGTGTCCTTTTTTCTTCTGAATGGTCCGCCTGGCGCTGATGCAGTTCGGGGTTGATACCGCTTTTGGACTGCCACTGAACGAAGTCGCGGCCATAACGGAAGCCACCATTTGTCCAGCGGAATAAGTCCCCGAAGCTGTTGCGCATTTGCAGGGTATAGAAGAACTGGCTGTTGTCTTCGTCTTCGCCGAAGTCACTGATGCGATCGGCCTCATGTTCATTGAGGCCGATGCGCTCGGAGATCAGTTTGCCATCGGCAACCCGCACGACATAAATATCGGTATTGCGCAGGTCTTCAGCATTGATTTCCGCCAGCAGCCCCTGGTGATTGATTTCACTAAAGCTTGCACTGTCCATGACGCGGGTGATATCCGGAAGGTCTTCACCTGGTGTTTTTTCGCCACTGGAGAATCATACGCCCCGCAACATTCATTCCTAACTCCACGCCCCAGCTACAAAATCCAGGCGACTCAAAACAAAGTCACAAAATAGCACCGGCAGCTGCCCGAATGGAAAACAGCCTAGGCAATCGCGGAGGGCTAAAAAACTAGTCAAATTCCTACACAAACAAAAATCCTACTGTAGTACGTCGGGATCGTTGAGCAATGAATCATGCATTTCTGGAATCAACTCACCCTGCTGTGCTGCGCATTCATTTCGCGAAGGGTAGCCTTTCTGCCAAGTGAGAGCATTATCCACCAGCCATTGAACCACCGTAGCTGCTTCAGTTTCCTGGGGAATGTACTCGCCAGTTACTCCCGCGTCAGATTTCGCCTGCGCGGAAAGGTTCTGCTCAAAGTGCTGATAGGAATCACGCTCCTTTGAAAAACCTTCTAATGATTCATCTTTATCATTCGTTTTGTAAAGCTTTCTCCACACTAGGATATCTTGGCTCCCATCCTTATCGAAGTCACCAAAGTAGAGTTTGGAATATGCACGTAATGCCGGACCGAACCTGTCATTATCGGCCAATAATTTAGAAGCGTACTGGTATTCGAGCACCCCTCTCCGATCTCCGTATCTATCGGCCATTTCAGGACCTGTCAACCAGTCACTCGCATTAAAATACTCTGAAAAAATCGTACGGTTGTAGTCCGGAGAAAAAATGATTACTAGGTTATTGAGAATCACAACCAATTCGGCTCTGTCATCCGAGTCTAGATAAACATACCGGACAGGCTTATTTCCTTGGCAACCCACCCCTAGCCCTTTATATTCCTGATTAAAAGGTACGGGGTAGTCAAGGCCGATAAAGCCATACTGCTCCTTGAGCTCATTAAAAAAGTACTGATGAGACGATCGTGTTATAGGCCAAACACCTAAAAGTTTATTTTGCGAAACATCAACGGAAAGAATTCCTAGCCCCTCGACAGCTGTAAACCAAACATTATCACCACCTGCGTTGGTCCACCCCAAGCATCGCCCCCCGATACTGATACCTTGCTCCCGAAAAACTTTACTCAGCGAGTTAGAGGCTTCTTGTTCTTCTGGTGACTTTGAAAATGATGTTCCATCACAAGGTAACGCATCATGAAAAACGACGTCAGCGTTACTAGCTGAACAAAAAAAGAGTAAAGCGTAGACGTATAGCTGAATACCGAAATTCTTTATGGACATTGTGACCTACCTACCGGAACCTGTGGATTACCAAATACATCCTGCGCTGAGGCGGCCTGCTTAACATCGCGCCACAATACACCGCCAATCCATTCTTTCTCTCCATATGCAAAACACCATGAAACAGTTGTTTCCATAACGCCCTCATCCTGTGGAAATAATTAGGGTCAGAGCAAAATTAAGACGCCCTATTTATCGCAGTATAAAACCACTCTCTGACCACAAATAAAAAAGCACTTTTGAGATCCAACTCTTGATACCCATTAAAGGCTATCAAGAGAGC
>NZ_BAABRT010000043.1:0-2609 GCF_039545115.1 Microbulbifer aestuariivivens
AACTGCTCTCGTCCGGAATGGCGAAGCTGCTCATTGCTGGACGCTAAAACAGTGAAAAATATTACCCGCTTGCACCAACAACAATTTTTACCGCCCGGCAACATAACGCCGCTAGCAGGGGCAGCCGAAGCACAGCGTAGGCTGTCCAGCCCAGCCACCGGCTGGGCGAGCCTGCCTAGCCTGGTTATGGCTGCCGCGCTCCCGCCAACTACTAGCACTTTGCCAGCCACGGGTTGGCTGGCCCCCCAATATTACGAGGGAAGAATACCGAATCTCCCCGACCCATTTATTCACTTAGTGGCACTCCACGATACGGTAGCGGACTAGCCACATCTACCGAACACGAACGGACACGCTAGGAACGGAACTGCTTGGATATGCGGCATCAAAACTACCAGATGCCGGACACTAACTAAAAAGTGCGAAAAACTACACACTGGTACCGGCAAGAATTTTTACCGCCCGGCAACATAACGCCGCCAGCAGGGGCTGACAAACCAGAGCGAAGCGGCGGTTTGGCAGTCCCTCTGGCTGGCCTTGTTAGAGTTCTTATTGCAGTGGCTCATTGCTATTTATGAACATGATTTGCTCAAGTGTTCTCATGGGCGATACTTCGTAGCCTATCTTTTCAATAAATGACTTGTGAATTTCATCAAATTTCGAATGTTTCATTACGCGCTGACAAAGGTCGAGGTATGACCAAAATAGGCTTGTATTCTCAACCTTCTGTTTGTGTGACTTTCCTGTAAGAAAGTTACAAACTCTACTATCCCATATTGCGTAAACATCTGGGTTTATGAAGTGAAGCAATTTTGAAACGCCCACCAAGGAATTGTTGATAAGCCTTTTTAAGATAAGAATCTCATCATCGGTTATTCTTTCTGCCCCCTTGGCCTTGTTGATGATTGTGACAGCGCGTTCAAACTCGGTGCTTTTAAAGTTTAAAATTGTAGGCATCCATCCGTAAGTAAAGTTAGCACCTACAACCAAATCAGATTCTGTTAAGCATGGCTTATCGAAGAAATACGAAACAAAATACTTATAAGACTTATGGTATGTATGGCTGGGGTCTTCATCGGCTAAGCAAGCCGCTCTTTGAAGCACTTGTTCTTCTGTTATGTTCTCCATAACTCTCCCAAAATTCTAACGCCGCTAGCAGGGGCAGCCGAAGCGCAGCGTAGGCTGTCCAGCCCAGCCACCGGCTGGGCGAACCTGCCTAGCTTGGTTATGGCTGACGCGCTCCGGACCGACTACTAGCACTTTGCCAGCCACGGATTGGCTGGCCAGCGCCCGAAATTACGAGGAAAGAATACCGCACTTCCCCCACCCAATTATTAACTTAATGGCACTCCACGATACTGCAGCGGACTAGCCAGCCCTACCGAACCAGAGAGAACGCTCCAGGAGCGAAACTGCTTGAGCCTGGAATAGCCAAGCTGCTAATTGCTGGCCGCTAAACCAGTGCGAAAGATTACCCGCAGGCACCGACGATAATTTTTACCGCCGGGCAACATAACGCCGCTAGCAGGGGCAGCCGGAGCGCAGCGTAGGCTGTCCAGCCCAGCCATCGGCTGGGCGAACCTGCCTAGCTTGGTTATAGGTGCCGCACTGGACACCCGCTACCGGCACGCTGCCAGCCACGGCTTGGCTGGCCACTGCCCGATTAAAACGAGGGAAGAATACCGCACTTCCCCCACCAAATTATTTACTTAATGGCAACCCACGATACAGCAGTGGACTAGCCACCTCTACCGAACTGGAGAGAACGCTCAAGGAACGAAACTTCTTGATCCCGGAACGGCCAAGTAGCTCGATGCTGAACCCTAAACCAGTGCGAAAATTTCCCACAGGCACCGATGATAATTTTTACCGACCGGCAACATAACGCCAAGCTCACCTGCAAATGTTGTGGAGAGCATTTTTGTGTAAAGTGGAGCTACGCGACATACACAAAAACGAGCGTAGCAATATTTGTCAGGTGCAGCTTTTTGTTATGCCTAGATGCTCATTAGGGCACCCCAAAAACCATACTCTACAATGTTTAGGTTGATTGTCTCATCAATTGATATTTCCTGACCGCCCGATTTAGCGATAAGCGTTATATGAGCGTTAATTACATCAGGCGGAGCTATGAAGTTGTAAGTTGCCACCATAGAATACATCTGCCCTTTTGTAAGGGTGATTAGCTTTGGGTAAAACGTGGATTTGGTTGGCCTAACATAATTATCGTCACCTTGAATCGTGAGAGTAACAGAATCGACTGTAACAGATATATCTTTATCATCGCTTCTAGCAGCAAACATCAACAAGGAAGAGCGGCCGTTCATTGGATTGATTGCTATCCAGAGCTGCTCATCCTTATACAGAGTTTTCATTGTACGATTAGGATCATCATCACGTACGTAGTAATGACCACCAGCGCATCCAGAAACAAAAAGTAGCAATAGACAAGTTAAGAAATATTTCATAGTCATTGGTAAGGCATAACGCCTCAAGCACCGGCGTCAAAACCGCGCAGCGGTTTTAACGTCCGAGTGGCTTTGTTTGTTATATGCTGACTGATAGCTCGCACGACTTTTCATCATTGGATAAGCGCCCTGTAATTTTGT
>NZ_BAABRT010000044.1:0-2597 GCF_039545115.1 Microbulbifer aestuariivivens
GGGCAGCCGAAGCGCAGCGTAGGCTGTCCAGCCCAGCCACCGGCTGGGCGAACCTGCCTAGCTTGGTTATAGGTGCCGTACTGGACACCCGCTACCGGCACGCTGCCAGCCACGGCTTGGCTGGCCAGCGCCCAATGTTACGAGGGAAGAATACCGCACTTCCCCCACCAAATTATTGACTTAATAGCAACCAACGATACTGCAGTGGAATGGCCACCTTCTACCGAACCAGAGAGAACGCTCTAGGAACGAAGCTGCTTGATCACGGAACACCCTAGCAGCCCAATGCTGGACGCTTTACCTGCGTAAAAAAATACACGCTGGCACCGGCAACATTTTTTACCGCCCGGCAACATAACGCCGTGCTCTGGGGCAAACCGAAGCGCAGCGTAGGTTTGTCCCTAGCAGCACTTTGTTAAATGCCAACACTCGATTCCAGCCTAGGACCACAAACATCCTCGGTATATGCTGCTGTTATTTCAGCATTTACAAATTTAGCTGTAATTGCAAAGTGCCCCTTTCCCACGCCATTCGCAACTTTGAAAGCTAGCGGTGCTGCTAACTCACCCGGTGATTTTTTGTCAATAGGATAGGCCCACAACGTGACGGACCGTAATTGATGACCATCAAGCGAAGCCGGCAACGAAAAATACGTAACTCCAGCGTCATTTTGCATCGCAATTTTCTCGCCATTTGGCGGAACATAGGTGGAACAAGTTAGCGCTTCAACAGAGGCTGACAAAATAATAAGAATTATCGGAGCTAGAAATTTCATAAGCATTTAACGTTGAGGCAATGGGCAAAGCACGCAGTGCTTTGTCCAGCCGAAGGCGTTCATTGGCCGTTTTGTTAGCGCTTTACTCACACCAATTTACCTCTACTTTTCGTATTTTATCTGTGTTAACTGGACCGGCAGAAAACCCACACTCGTTACTTCCGCAAGCATAACCAAGCGCACCTGTAACTTCACCGTACTCAGTAACCTGGGCAACTGACTTACCATCTATGAAGTAATAACGAGTTTCGTCATGCCCACTTGGTAAGAAGATTGGGATCGGTATGACTACCACAAAAGCACCAACACCTGACCAGCTATAACCATCATAGTATGTGATAACTTCACATTTTCCTAAAGTAGAAATAGTATCTGGATGGCCACGACTTGCGATAATCTCATCTTTGGTGAGAGAGGTGTTTTCTTGTTTGCTCTCGAACGTACCAAAGGTTCCGACAGCTAAGCCAATACACCCTGTAAGTAATTGGGTTAAGCAGATAAGGATAATTATTCTCATGCTCTCTCCTGAGCCCTAACGCTGCTAGCAGGGGCAGCCGAAGCGCAGCGTAGGCTGTCCAGCCCAGCCCCGAAGGGGATGGGCGAGCCTGCCTAGCTTGGTTATAGGTGCCGCACTGGACACCCGCTACCGGCACGCTGCCAGCCACGGATTGGCTGGTCACTGCCAAATATTACGAGGGAAGAATACCGCACTTCCCCCACCCATTTATTAACTTATTGGCATTCCCCGATACTGCAGCGGACTAGCCATTTCTTGCGAACCAGAGCGAACGCTCCAGGAGCGAAACTGCTTTAGCCCAGAACGGCCACGCTGCTCAATGCTGGACGCTAAAACAGTGCGAAAAATTACATGCAGACACTGACAATAATTTTTACCGCCCGGCAACATAACGCCGCTAGCAGGGGCAGCCGGAGCGCAGCGTAGGCTGTCCAGCTCAGCCACCGGCTGGGCGAACCTGCCTAGCTTGGTTATGGCTGACGCGCTCCGGACCAGCTACTTGCACTTTGCCAGCCAGGGATTGGCTGGCCACCGCCCGATATTACGAGGGAAGAAAACCGTACTTTCCCCACCAAATCATTAACTTATTGGCACTCCACGATACTGGTGTGGAGTAGCCACCTCTACTGATCCAGAGAGAACGCTCTAAGAGCGAAACTACTGGAATGGTCCTCACTAAGACTTATTGATAGTGGAGGCTAAATTAGTGGCCAGAGTTGTACACCGGCACAGACAATATTTTTTACTGCCCGGCAACATAACGCCGCTAGCAGGGGCAGCCGGAGCGCAGCGTAGGCTGTCCAGCCCAGCCACCGGCTGGGCGAACCTGCCTAGCTTGGTTATAGGTGCCGCACTGGACACCCGCTACCGGCACGCTGCCAGCCACGGCTTGGCTGGCCACAGCCCAATGTTACGAGGGAAGAATACCGTACTTCGCCCGCCAGATTATTAACTTATTGGCACTCCACGATACTGCAGTGGTCTAGCCAGATCTACCGAACCAGAGAGAATGCTCTTGGAACGAAACCGCTTGCGCCCGGAATGGCCAAGCTGCTCATTGCTGGACGCAAAAACAGTGCAAAATATTACCCGCTTGCACCAACAACAATTTTTACCGCCCGGCAACATAACGCCTAAAGCACCGGGGGCAAAACCAGAGCGAAGCGGAGGTTTTGACGTGATCTTGCCCCGATAAAACGGACACACCATCTTTTACGCTGCTATTCGCTCATATTCAATCGGGGACTGATAATTTAATGCGGAATGCAGCCGTTTACGATTGTAAAAATCATTAATATACCGAGC
>NZ_BAABRT010000045.1:0-2506 GCF_039545115.1 Microbulbifer aestuariivivens
CGTACACCGATGCAGACACTCGATGATGGCAAAAAAATCTGGATGGAAAAGTTCGTAAACTGAACCTGACCTGACAGAGCACCTTCTGAAAAACCGGTAACTGTCAGATCAAGTCTGAACTACTACACTTCTGGCAACCCTGGCAGAATTATACAGCCGGAGTAAAAAGCCACGGCACCAATTATTAGCGCAAATATCTTATTGATCTCGAGCTTTAGCACTTTTCTTCCTTGTGGCCATTTAACGCCGCTAGCAGGGGCAGCCGAAGCGCAGCGTAAGCTGTCCAGCCCAGCCACCGGCCGGGCGAACCTACCTAGCTTAGTTATGGATGACGCGCTCCAGCCCAACTACCATCACTTTGCCAGCCACGGATTGGCTGGCCACCGCCCAATGTTACGAGGTAAGATTACCGCACCGCCCCCACCAGATTATTAACTTAATGGCACTCCACGATACTGCATTGGACTACCCTCCTCTGCCAGGAAAGAGAGAATGCTCTAGGTGCGAAAATGCTTAGACGCTGAACACCACATAGAGTCAACGCTAAACGCAAAACCTTTACGGAAAATTACACCCTGGAATCGGCGAGTTTTAGCGATTAACGATCCGCAACATAGCAATCCAGGCGGAGAGTCATTTTTTGTTTCGGATCAGAACCGCAAAGAAATATATCCTTCAGGCTTGTCTTGCGACAATAAGTCACCTAACTCTTTTTCCTGTTTTTTTATCCACCACCCAACTTGTTATTCTTCTCCCTTCAATATTGTATTTAACTAAATATTCACCTTTGGACTTAATAGGGATATCTTTAATAACTAGCATTGCACCATACGCCCCATCGAAAACATACAAATTAATGTCATTTAGGCCCTCGTCCAATAAAATATTTGCTCTAGCAAGGTGGTTTCCTGCTGAGAGGACTGCTTTAACGGGATTATCTTTAGGGCGAGGACTTATCAATATTTGCCCTCTGTTTCCTTTACTAACTGAAACCAAAGCCCAGTCTTCCTTGTTATTTCTATTAACTGGCTCATGTGCATTTCTATATACATCAAATATTGCACATGCCGGCAGCAGGAATGAAATTAAAATGATAAAAAATAGATTGATTGTTCTCATTTACCTTACTCGAGTGTACTCTTTGAATAATCATAACATTGCTAGCGCAGCGTAGACTGTTCAGCCCAGCGACCGGCTGGGTGAGCTTGGTTATGGCTGACGCGCCAGACCAAATACTCACTTTCCCAGCCACGGATTGGCTAGCCACCGCGCAATGTCACGAGGGAAGATTACCATACCTCCCCCACCAGATTATTAACATATTGGCACTCCACAATACTGCAGTGGACTAGCCTGATCTACCGAACCAGAGAGAATGCTCTGGGAACGAAACTTCTTCAGCCCTGAATGGCCAAGCTGCTCAATGCTGGATGCTAAACCAGTGGGAAAAATTACACGCTAGCACCGACAACAGCTTTGAACGCCCGGCAACATAACGCCGCTAGCAGGGGCAGCCGAAGCGCAGCGTAGGCTGTCCAGCCCAGCCACCGGCTGGGCGAGCCTGCCTAGCTTGGTTATGGCTGCCGCGCTCCTGGCCGACTACTTGCACTTTGCCAGCCACGGATTGGCTGGCCACCGCCCAATGTTACGAGAGAAGATTACCACACCTCCCCCACCCAATTATTCACTTATTGGCACTCCACGATACTGCTGCGGACTACCTTTCTTCACCGAAGCAGAACGAACACTCTAGGAACAAAACTGTTTGGATGTGCTGTACCAATTCTGCCAGATACCAGACGCTAAAACAGTTCGAAAAATTACCCGCAGGCACCAACGATAATTTTTACCGATCGGCAACATAGCGCCGTGTGCATGGGCTGGAGCGTAGCGACAGCCCAAGGCAGCTTGATGCCTGACTATGCCGCACCTCGTTAGGGCTAGTGTTTAAGGCCATAGGTAATTAAAAACCTTTCTTTACTAGTGCCTGGCCAAAAATATAATTTCCCAGTCCCACTGTAAAAATCTGCTACCAATTCTGATTCTGGAATTTTATATGGTGCCTTTTCTAGATAGCCAATTTGTTTTTCATTATCTAGAAACTGTATAAATATTTCTGGTGCTAAATTGCTATATTGTTTAGCAAGATTATTTACATACTTAATTATTTCTGTATCACCTCCTTCTTGAAGGCTTGGGCAAACAATATATATTGCTGCTGAACTTTTGAAAGAGTCACCAGAATTGATAGTAGCTCCATCTTTACAAATATCAGCAATACCTGGTATTGCCTGAAGCAGTAAAACTAGAATTAGTAAATAATTCATATTTATTGAGCCTGGTCTTACCCACAAAAAGTAGACACTCTAACTATGCGCGTTTGCGCTCATACTCTGCTGGACTTTTGTAACCCAGTGTAGAGTGCCTGCGGACTCTGTTGTAGAAAACCTCAATGTATTCAAACACCTCGGATTTCGCCTGACTGATACTTTCAAAGCTCACTGCG
>NZ_BAABRT010000046.1:0-2442 GCF_039545115.1 Microbulbifer aestuariivivens
GCATGACGTGAACACGCAGCATGACAGGCAGTGGGTAGGGTTTGCGTCCAGCCTTACCCTTTGAGTACTTCTTGGCCAGTTGGCGCTCCAGCTTTTCCCAGGGGATCAGCCTGTCCATCCTTTCCAGGAATTTTTCCCGCCGGGTTTTTCGTTTCTTGCCTGCATATTCAGCTTCAGCGAAGGTCAGCTGGGTCATTTTCTGGGTTCCCGGTTGGAAAACTGTATTTTGCCAGAAATGGGCTATTTTTCAGAGTTGCCCGAGTATAAAATCAATTGTTAACAACACGGTGAGTGCAAAAGCGGGTTAGATCCCTGCGTCACCTTGTGCACTTTTTGCACGGTCGCTGAAATCCCATTTCCGTGCAACAAGCACAAAAACTAAGCCGCGTCTTGCCGCGTTAGGCTTCCGAGTTACCCACGAACAGTAGACAACAAAGGACGTAATTTATGTTTAAAAAAATCGTACTCGCTTCAATATTCTTGTCAGGACCTGCAATGGCAGACTCGGTTAGTTTTGATACTGTTAAAGGCGAATTCAAGATAACTAGCGAAATGTATAGCCAGACGTATAACATTGGAAATGAAAAAATAGGGAGAACAGAATACTTAACGGTTAATGCCAAACGTCTTAAATCAGATGCAGGCAGAACGCTTGTCGCGATTACAGGATCTGTTGGCGGAAGCGGTTGTTCTGAGGTTGTTTCCATCGCAACGATTGTAGAGGAGGGAGTTTATTTTAGTCCTGCATTAAATGCCTGTGGCGGTGTAAATGAAATTTATATAGATAATGGTGTCGTAATAATCCAGGCTTTAGAGCGAGACGAAATAACACCGATAACATACAAAGTCAAAGGCGATTGGGCTTCAGAAAATAATGGACCGCTAACTAGTGGTTATAAGTTCATCGAGTAGAAATCAAGCCTACAAATAAAAGCAGTGGACGTGCAAGCGCCACTGCTTAAAGCGTTAGGCAGTTAAGGAAAATCATGCGTAACTTCCTACAGGGTGTTTTTATAATTTTTGTCACCGGAATTTTGTTCGGCTGTGGCAAAAACCCTATATTGGGCAAGTGGGAGATCGTAACAGCGGGAGAACCATTAAATCCGTTGACCTGCCGCACTATTAACTTTCTGAAAGACAGAGAAATTTGTGATAGTTTTACCATCGAAATAGAGTACGAAGTTCTTGATCAGATGGTGATAGTAAGCGCAAAAGAGCAGTCGCTGCTGCTTTCAGGTGGAATTGCTATCTCTATTATAAACAATAATCTCATTTATTATAGAGATCCTACTTCTGGAAAAAAAATCTATTATCAGCGCAATGAATCAGCAGAGGTCACGCCGGAAGCCATAGAGTACTCCATGAAATATTCAGTTTCAGAGCTTGAAAAATCTTGTAAAGCTGCTCCGGTAAAGGTGGAGCATGAGAGCAAGTATTGGTCTGAAATAGCCCCAAAGAAAATTAAAGCGGATATTTGCAGGGCACTGCAAATTAAGTTGGCGTCCAGTGGCTAACGAGGCGTTGCAGCGCGATGTCCAAAGTTGTGAGTCTTCTGTGGTCGCTGCGCTTATGCCAAAGGTCAACCTGCACTGACCGCTGCTGAACGCGGAGTTAGGTGTCTTGAATCCGGTCGAAATCACAAACTGGAGTTCGCATCATGACTGAAGTTGAACCAAGAAAAAAATTTCGGTTACCGCATGCTGGGCAAACGATGACGCTGAAAGCACAATCTCTCTTAAAGCTGACGAATGGAAATCAATTCTAGCCGGGGGCGAGCATGTCGAAGTCTCGGAATCTTGGTATGAAGGTGAAAGTGAAGTGGTGACATGGGTATTTAGCAAAGGTCTCGTGACAATCAATGGCGAAGATGGTCGCCAGTGCGTAGTCAATTCACCGATCAACGAGCTTTATGCACAGAAATAATTTATCGCTTAAGGGTACTGCTATCTCGTACAGCGTATAACAAGTGGGTGCTGTCGGTCGCAAAAATGTCGTGCCGTTAATGCGAGACGTTAGGTATCCGAGTTGCCCACAAAAAGTAGACACCCTGAATATAATGAATATATATGAAACTGTTTGAACTACTTTCACTGAAATTTCCTGAGTTAGGCCACGAAAACTGCAAAATCCATTTGGCGGTGTGGAATGGTGAACATAACCCGATAGATGTTTTTTTGGCTGGTAACTTTGAGGAGTGGCAACGCTGGCAATCAAAACGGAACTTTGAAAGGAAGTACATTATTTCTTTAATCCAACTACCAGGCATCGACCGCTGGTTGTTTGCTGGCTGTTATCGCTCTTTAGGTTGCAGGTACCTAGGGCAACTCTGAAAAATAGCCCATTTCTGGCAAAATACAGTTTTCCAACCGGGAACCTAGAAAATGACCCAGCTGACCTTCGCTGAAGCTGAATATGCAGGCAAGAAACGAAAAACCCGGCGGG
>NZ_BAABRT010000047.1:0-2282 GCF_039545115.1 Microbulbifer aestuariivivens
AACGCTCAAGGAACGAAACTGCTTGATCCCGGAACGGCCAAGTAGCTCGATGCTGAACCCTAAACCAGTACGAAAATTTCCCACAGGCACCGATGATAATTTTTACCGCCCGGCAACATAACGCCGCGAGCAGCGGCAGCTTGCTTTGGGCGCTTTATGCGCAAAAATTGGAGCGAAGCGACTTGCGCATAAAGTGCACAAAGTAAGCTGTCCGGCGGAGGCCCGCAGGGCCGGAGCGAAATGCCTCGCCTTGTTAGCAGTACTCACCGCACCTCGCCTTCGGTAACAAAATAAAAGACATTGCTGCCAGCTACTAGCTTTATTGAGTCCTCACTTCTATGGAACTCAAGATTTTGGCTCTTGGCGTCACCGCTCAAGAAAGATTCTTGCTTTGGCCGTCTCTCGGTAAAGGCGATAATGCCCTTTTCTATCGAGTAGGATCCAGTCTCGATTACAGGATGCCTCGGATCTTCACCGTAACAATCATTCAAAATTTCATAGGTACCCGAACTGAATTCGATGAAATCCGGACATTCGAGCATATAAGTTCCGTCACTTACCTGACGCCAACTTTCTGCTATCGAGATTGAGGCACACATCAATAACGGTATAGAAACGAATATTTTCATTGTATTGCTAACGCCGCTAGCAGGGGCAGCCGAAGCGCAGCGTAGGCTGTCCAGCCCAGCCACCGGCTGGGCGAACCTGCCTAGCTTGGTTATAGGTGCCGCACTGGACACCCGCTACCTGCACGCTGCCAGCCACGGCTTGGCTGGCCACACCCCAATATCACGAGGGAAGAATATCGCACCTCCCCCACCAAATTATTTACTGATTGGCACTCCACGTTACAGCAGTGGACTAACCTGCTCTACCGAACCAGAGAGAACACTCTAGGAACGAAACTGCTCGGCCGTGGCACACCAATACAACAAAATACTGGAAGCCGAATTAGTGCTGAAAACCATACGCTGGCACTGCCCATGATCATTAGCGACCGGCAACATAACGCCGCTAGCAGGGGCAGCCGGAGCGCAGCGTAGGCTGTCCAGCCCAGCCACCGGCTGGGCGATCCTGCCTAGCTTGGTTATGCCTGCCGCTCGCCAGACCAACTACTGGCACTTTGCCAGCCACGGATTGGCTGGCCACTGCCAGATGTTACGAGGGAAGAATACCGCACTTCCCCCACCAAATTATTTACTTATTGGCACCCCACGATACTGCAGTGGAATGGCCACCTTCTACCGAACCAGAGAGAACGCTCTAGGAACGAAGCTGCTTGATCACGGAACACCCTAGCAGCCCAATGCTGGGCGCTAAACCAGTGCAAAAAATTAAACGCTGGCACCGACAACAGTTTTTACCGCCCGGCAACATAACGCCCAAAGCAGCGGCGCGCGTCAGCGCGTCCAGCCCGCAGGGCGATGCTGCCTTTGCTTGTTATGGTTTTAGTATTCACTGAACGATAGAGTGCCGTTGTTGTTATTCATAATGCGGAGCTCTGCCCTTTTACGCTTACCGTCGGGGCAGCCTTTTAGTGTCCATACTTCAACGACTTGTGACGATAGATTAGCTACAACTTCTGGAGGAGCTGTCGATAAATCAGAGTAGACTTGATCTATGGCCTCGCAATTCTCCACTTTTGGAGCCATCGCCATCAGTTGATTTTTGTAGCTATCAGAGATTGAAGGCTTTTGACTGGCACATGCTGAAACGACAACAGTTAATGCCACAACACTCATGACTCTATATTTCATACGATCTCCATTCTGTGTGAACCATAACGCCGCTAGCAGGGGCAGCCGAAGCGCAGCGTAGGCTGTCCAGCCCAGCCACTGGCTGGGCGATCCTGCCTAGCTTGGTTATAGGTGCCACACTGAGCACCCGCTACCGGCACGCTGCCAGCCACAGTTTGGCTGGCCACTACCCGATTAAAACGAGGGGATAATACCGCTCTTCCCCGACCCATTTATTCACTTAGTGGAACTTCACGATACGGCAGCGGACTAGCCACATCTACCGAACCCGAACGGACACGCTAAGAACGGAACTGCTTAGATATGCGGCACCAAAACTACCAGATACCGGACACTAACTAAAACAGTGCGAAAAACTACACACTGGTACCGGCAAGAATTTTTACCGACCGGCAACATAACGCCGCTAGCAGGGGCAGCCGGAGCGCAGCGTAGGCTGTCCAGCCCAGCCACCGGCTGGGCGAGCCTGCCTAGCCTGGTTATGGCTGCCGCGCTCCCGCCAACTACTAGCACTTTGCCAGCCAC
>NZ_BAABRT010000048.1:0-1819 GCF_039545115.1 Microbulbifer aestuariivivens
CGTACTTTGCGAACCACCAAGAGTAAAGTACGCACTGATACGTGAGCATGTAGGGTTGTACCCGGTGCGCTTGATGTGTCGTTGCCTGGAAGTATCAGCATCCGGTTATTACCGCTGGCTGGGAAGAAGGGAGAGTGAGCGAGCCAGCCGCAGGAAACGGGTGACGAAGAAGGTCAGGGATACCTTTGAGTTCTTCAGGGCCCGTTACGGCGCGCCTAGGATCACCCAGGAGTTGCTGCAGGCGGGGATACCCTGTTCAACCAACTATATCGCTGACATCATGCATAAAGAGCATATTCGGGCGAGGAATGGGAAGGGGTTCCGGTACCGCAAGCCTGTGGAAAGTAGAATCAATGTCTCTCCTAACCTGCTGAAGCGCTGTTTTGAGATTGATCGGCCAAATCGACGCTGGACCAGCGATATCACCTATATCTGGGTAAGGGATCGATGGCTGTATCT
This sequence comes from Microbulbifer aestuariivivens, assembly GCF_039545115.1. Taxonomy (NCBI): domain Bacteria; kingdom Pseudomonadati; phylum Pseudomonadota; class Gammaproteobacteria; order Cellvibrionales; family Microbulbiferaceae; genus Microbulbifer; species Microbulbifer aestuariivivens. The sequence goes on from NZ_BAABRT010000048.1 coordinate 460, forward strand.
TGCGGCAGTGATGGATCTCTATTCCCGGCGGATCGTCGGCTGGGCGTTGGACACCCAGATGACGGAAGAGCTCACCAAGAGGGCGTTGAGAATGGCTCTGCAGGGAAGAGATGCCAAGCCGGGGCTGATTGTCCACTCGGATCGAGGCGTTCAATATCGGGCACAGGGGTACCGGGATCTTCTATCAGCGAATGGTTGCCTCCCCAGTATGAGCCGGCAGGCGAACTGCTGGGACAATGCTGCGATGGAGTCATTTTTCAGCCGGCTCAAGGTAGAGCTCGTGTACGCAGTGAGCTTTGAAAGTATCAGCCAGGCGAAATCCGAGGTGTTTGAATACATTGAGGTTTTCTACAACAGAGTCCGCAGGCACTCTACACTGGGTTACAAAAGTCCAGCAGAGTATGAGCGCAAATGCGCATAGTTAGAGTGTCTACTTTTTGTGGGTAAGACCAATGGCCACAAGGAAGAAAAGTGCTAAAGCTCGAGATCAATAAGATATTTGCGCTAATAATTGGTGCCGTGGCTTTTTACTCCGGCTGTATAATTCTGCCAGGGTTGCCAGAAGCCTATGCTGGGTGGCAGTCGTTTTTCGATCAGGGTAATTCAGTCTATCCAATAATAATTACTGCTTTGTATTCTGCCGTTCCTTTTGGTTTACTGACGGTTGCTGCATCGGTTTATCTTAATAAACGTAGCTATTTTATCTTCCCAGTGTTAATAGTTGGCTGGTTTGTATTTATCAGTTACACGGTTTATTTAGTATTAATTTTGGTGCTTTTCTGGTGGTTCAAACAATCATTAGGTCGCCGTTTAACAAGGCGCTCAAGCAAGGACGCACACTGATCGCGCCCGCCACTTAGCTTGGCGTTATGTTGCCGGTCGGCTCAATATCACCGTCGGTACCAGCGGGTAATTTTTCGCACTGGTTTATCGTCCAGTATTGAGCAGCTCGGTCGTTCCGCATCCCGGCAGTTTCGTTCCTAGAGTGTTCGTTCTGCTTCGGTGGATGAAGGTAGTCCGCAGCAGTATCGTGGAGTGCCAGTAAGTGAATAAATGGGTGGGGAGAAATGCGGTATTCTTCCCTCGTAATATTGGGGTGTGGCCAGCCAAGCCGTGGCTGGCAGTGTGCCGGTAGCGGGTGCTCATTGCGGCACTGATAACCAAGCTAGGCAGGTTCGCCCAGCCGGTGGCTGGGCTGGACAGCCTACGCTGCGCTTCGGCTGCCCCTGCTAGCGGCGTTATGTTGAAGACTTACCCACGTTTAGTAGACACTCTGTATAGTTAGGTTTCGGCCTAACACGGAGGTGTACCATGGGTAAGAAGAAAGCTCAGGCATATACGGAAGAGTTTCGTAGAGAGG
>NZ_BAABRT010000049.1:0-1810 GCF_039545115.1 Microbulbifer aestuariivivens
GGCTAAGCAATACTGCTTTGACTTTGAATTCATCTGAGTACCGCCATGTCTTCTTTGGGTTTTTGTACTTGGGCATTGGACACCTCGTCTGTTTGACTTTGGTGTCCGTCAAAGCGGGGGAAGATCATGTGTCCGCTGGAGCTGCTTGTTACATGTTTATTTTTCAGCAAAATACAGCCCTATACCAGCCTTACTAGCTGTTTCTATTGCAACCGGTAAATCTTTTTTTTGAAGCAATACTAAAGCGTAAGAGTCTGAGTCCTCATTGATACCAATAAGGTTGTAACCGGCTTCTTTAATACACTCGAAAAGTGAGGGCCATTCTCCCTCAGTATCCAAGAAAGTGCCAATACCGTATTTTGTGTTACTGTAATACTCGTCCATCTGTTTGTAGCAATCAACTTTGGAAATGGCACCATTTGAAAGTTCATCAAGCTGACTCAGGACCCACTTAGGCTCCGAAGCGACGTCTTGGTAAACAAGGTACTTCGCTTTTGATAAAGCGTCTATTAACGCGATTGGAGAAGTAACTTCTGTAGGTTGCTCAATACCTCTTTGGTATAAGTCTTCTTCATATTTTTTGAAATACCTTTTCGGGTTTGCTACGAATAGGGTTACCTCGCTTATCACTTTTTCGTCATTACCTGAGAAACCTTTTGCCAAGTCAATCAGCGCCTGATCGGCGATACTTGGATATTTCTTCATATTTTCCGCACACCCATATATAAAAAGAGAAGCAACGACCAACAAAAGTAGTCCATGTATCATTTTCACGCTTGATCCTTCTTTGACATGTAACGCCGCTAGCAGGGGCAGCCGGAGCGCAGCGTAGGCTGTCCAGCCCAGCCAACGGCTGGGCGAACCTGCCTAGCTTGGTTATGCTGACGCGCTCAGGGCCAACTACCAGCACTTTGCCAGCCACGGATTGGCTGGCCAGACCCAATATTACGAGGGAAGAATACCGCACTTCCCCCACCAGATTATTAACTTAATGGCACTCCATGATACTCCAGTGGACTAGCCAGCCCTACCCCAGCAGAGAGGTCGCTCTAGGAGCGAAACTGTTGGGACACGAAACGACGGAGCTGCTCAGTGTTGGACGCCACAGTAGTGCAAAAAATTACCCGCAGGCACTGACAATAATTTTTACCGACCGGCAACATAACGCCGAGGTAATGGGCAAAGTACGCAGTACTTTGTCCAGCCGAAGGCGCCATTGACCGTTTTGTTAGGCATTTTTGTCCGAGCTCTCAATTTGCTTAGCGCTACGATAGCTAAAGAATGACCAAAGTAAAAATATTAGACCAAGCAAGGCTATGAACGAGCTACCGTACTCACCGGAAATGATGATAGGTAGCACACCAATAAGAAGAAAGACTAAACCAGCTAGCAGCATCGAAAGACCATTGCGCCGATATGCGCTGCCTGTTTTCTGGTATGCAGACTTACTTCGTTCAAGCACTTCATTTAATGAAGAAACCTCTTCTTCACAACTATTGATGCATGCTAGTCCAGGAGAAATATCTACAGCACATTTTTCGCAAAGCCCTTTCTGACAAGACTTACAAATACCAATGGCTTCAATGTCTCGATGGTAATAGCACTTCATACTCTCTCCTGATGCCTAACGCCGCTAGCAGGGGCAGCCGAAGCGCAGCGTAGGCTGTCCAGCCCAGCCACCGACTGGGCGAACCTGCCTAGCTTGGTTATGGCTGCCGCACTCCCGCCAACTACTAGCACTTTGCCAGCCACGGATTGGCTGGCCACCGCCCAATGTTACGAGGGAAGAATACCGCACTTCCCCACCCAA
>NZ_BAABRT010000050.1:0-1762 GCF_039545115.1 Microbulbifer aestuariivivens
TTGCTGAAAAGCAAAAACCGGACGGAAAACAGAGGAATACACAGGGGGTTTCCACCCCAGAAGCCAATAAATAGAGGCTTCGGAAAGCGGCGTGGAAATTCATGAGTTGTTCAGAGCTTCCCTAGAAGTAATCACTGACCGCCACGAGTTAAGCATTCCGCCAGAGGTGAGCATGCAGGCTCTGAAAGGCTATAGCATCTACGCGTTAAAAGCTGTATTTAACGGTCACGGAGACGGATTGCGCGAGATCGTCAAGAAAAACCTATCAAGTTAATGCACAAACGATGCGAGCACGCAAACCACCAAGGAAATATCGCGAAAATAATAACGCTAATCTTTTCCACAATTTTTATCAGAGTAAAACTTTTGTGCATTGTTGAGCGATCAAAATTGCGAACCCCACTTGAGCTGATCGATGCCTGATTCCTGCGGAGTAGATCTTGAAAAACAGCTTTTTTAGCTGGATGCATGGGACCAACAAACCTTACTTCCGTCTCTATTATTGCGACCCCGATTATCACCACCAAGATTATTGAAACAACAGGCTCATGTAACTGTACTTTAGCAATAAACAGGTGATGGTGCCGATAGCTGACTATAGTAAAGGATTCCCAGCAACGATGTTCCGAGGTCTATCATGTCTCTACCCTACCCTAGAACCTTTTCGCATATCGGCATCTCTGTTCCCAATCTGGAGGCGGCAGTTAAGTTCTACACAGAAGTGCTGGGCTGGTACCTGATCATGAAACCCACCAGAATTCTTGAAGATGATTCACCTATCGGTGAAATGTGCTCTGACGTTTTTGGTCAGGGCTGGGACTATTTTGACATCGCCCATCTTTCCACTGGTGATCGTATCGGCGTGGAAATATTTCAGTTTAAAAACCAAGAAAACCCAGAGGACAACTTCGAGTATTGGAAGACAGGGGTCTTCCATTTCGCGGTACAAGATCCCAACCTGGAAGAACTGGCGGAGAGGATTGTGGCTGCGGGCGGGAAAAAGAGAATGCCGCAGCCGCGCTACTACTATCCCGGAGAGAAGCCTTACCGTATGCAGTATCTTGAAGATCCTTTTGGCAACATCCTGGAATTATATAGCCACTGCTACGAACTAACCTATTCCGCTGGCGCTTACTGACCTGCAGGTCTGCGGTTATTGATTCCATAGCAAAAAATTACTTGGGGCCTTGTCAGTCACTACTGCATTCACACCTGCGTTCTATAATTTTGTTCAGGGAAGATTTTTTCATATGGTTTCTCCAGATAAACCGGAGAAACCAACTTGAGCTGGCGGATGCCAGTTTTCTGCGGAGTCGATACTCCAAACTCGCAAAGGCATATCCATAAAAGAACCACTACGGATAATCTCTGCGCTAGCGCTGACCGGTTCCGGCAGCGCTTTTACTACCATCTACTCCCCTCCCCAAAATGGTCACGCTGCTTTTAACAAGTGGGCTATCCAGCAGCCGATGATTCACAAACAACTTTTCAAAAACCAGCTCTTCAAAAACCAACGCCTTAGCAACTAACCCTCAGCACCCATTACCTCAACAATCATCACCTCAACAATGATTACCTCTACAACTATAACCGCAACAACTATCACCTCAACTCAAGAAATACCAATTGAAGCATTAGGGAAGCTCTGAACAACTCATAAATTTCCACGCAGCTCTCCGAAGCCTCTATTTATTGGCTTCTGGGGTGGAAACCCCCTGTGTATTCCTCTGTTTTCCGTCCGGAATTTGCTTTTCAGCAAACT
>NZ_BAABRT010000051.1:0-1750 GCF_039545115.1 Microbulbifer aestuariivivens
CTATAGCAGTGCAAAAAAATTTCACGCTGGCACCGGCTACAGTTTTTACCGCCCGGCAACATAACGCCGCTAGCAGGGGCAGCCGGAGCGCAGCGTAGGCTGTCCAGCCCAGCCACCGGCTGGGCGAGCCTGCCTAGCTTGGTTATGGCTGCCGCGCTCCGGACCAACTACCAGTACTTTGCCAGCCACGGATTGGCTGGCCAGACCCAATATTACGAGGGAAGATTACCGTACCTCCCCCACCAGATTATTAACTTATTGGCAATCCACGATACTGCAGTGGACTAGCCAGATCTACCGACCCAAAGAGAACGCTCTAGGAACGAAACTGCCGGGATGCGGAATGACCGAGCTGCTCAATACTGGACGCTAAAACAGTGCAAAAAATTACATGCTGGGACTGACCAGGCTTATGACCGCCCGGCAACATAACGCCACTAGCAGGGGCAGCCGGAGCGCAGCGTAGGCTGTCCAGCCCAGCCACCGGCTGGGCGATCCTGCCTAGCTTGGTTATGGCTGCCGCGCTGAGCACCAACTACTAGCACTTTGCCAGCCACGGATTGGCTGACCACTGCCCGATGTTACGAGGGAAGAATACCGCACCTCCCCCACCAAATTATTCACTTATTGGCACCCCACAATACTGCTGTGGGCTACCCTCCTCTGCCGAGCCAGAGAGAACGCTCTAGGAACGAAACTGCTCGAACACGGGGCGACGAGCTGCTCAATGCTGGACGCCAACCCGGTGTGAAAAATTACCCGGAGGCACCGACGATAATTTTTACCGTACGGCAACATAACGCCGCTAGCAGGGGCAGCCGAAGCGCAGCGTAGGCTGTCCAGCCCAGCCACCGGCTGGGCGATCCTGCCTAGCTTGGTTATGGCTGACGCGCTCAGGACCAACTACTAGCACTTTGCCAGCCACGGATTGGCTGTCCACCGCCCATTATTACGAGGGAAGAATACCGCACCTCCCCGACTAGATTATTAACTTATTGGCACTCCACGAGACTGCAGTGGAATAGCCACCTCCTACCGAACCAGAGAGAACGCTCTTGGAGCGAAACTGCCGGGATGCGGAACGACCGAGCGGCTCAACACCGGACGCTAAACCAGTGCGAAAAATTACCCGCAGGCACAGACGATAATTTTCACCGACCGGCAACATAACGCCGCCATAACCGGGCGGACAAACCGCAGGTTTGGACGTCCGGCGCCGAAGGCGCGTAGTTGATGGCCTTGTTAAGAGTTGCTGAACTTTTTATAAGAAAACGAAACCCCAACGAATATAACAATTAAAATTACGGACAATGGCCAATATGCCATCCATTGTATTGGCAACCCTGATTGGTCAGGTGGAAGAAGCCACAATGATGAAATTACTAACAATGACAAAGAAGCTGCAATATAGCCAGAATGCGCAACAATTTTTGGAAACTTAAACAAAATATGCAACAACGCAAAAACTAAAAATGGCGCACTGTAAAAAAGACCGCCATAAACAAACTGAGCAAGTATTTCTAATATTTCCTGCCCCTTTATCAGGGAATAGCCCGCTATCAATAGAGCAAGTAATATTGGTAAGGCTATGTAATTTAGTGCGAACTTCATTCCTAGAAGACTCTGGTCTTACCCACAAAAAGTAGACACTCTAACTATGCGCGTTTGCGCTCATACTCTGCTGGACTTTTGTAACCCAGTGTAGAGTGCCTGCGGACTCTGTTGTAGAAAACCTCAATGTATTCAAACA
>NZ_BAABRT010000052.1:0-1646 GCF_039545115.1 Microbulbifer aestuariivivens
CGGGGCTTTCCATAAATTTTCTCGATTGTTTGTAGTAATCCATAACGCCGCTAGCAGGGGCAGCCGAAGCGCAGCGTAGGCTGTCCAGCCCAGCCACCGGCTGGGCGAACCTGCCTAGCTTGGTTATGGCTGACGCGCTGCGAGCCAACTACTAGCACTTTGCCAGCCACGGCTTGGCTGGCCAGCGCCCAATGTTACGAGGGAAGAATACCGCACTTCCCCCACCAAATTTTTAACTTAATGGCACCTAACGATACTGTAGTGGGCGACCCTCCGCTGCCGAGCCAGAGAGAACGCTCTATGAGCGAAACTACTTGAGCCCGGAATGGCGAAGCTGCTCAATGCCGGACGCTAAACCAGTGCGAAAGATTACCCGCTTGCACCAACAACAATTTTTACCGCCCGGCAACATAACGCTAACCATCAGCCGCGCCGCTTTTTGGCGTCGGCTGGATGGGATTGTTAGGTTCATTTTGGTCTGTGGACTCTCTTCTGTCTGCCTTCATCTCTTTTAATAAATCGACAAATCCGTCACTGTCATTTTCGTGAAAGCTCATCCAGCTTATTGACGAACGAGGGATAATCAGTGTGTCTTTCTCAATTTGTATATAGACGTTATCTTGTGTTGAGTAAACAACTTTGCCGGCTATTGGTGATGCGAATTTAATGGGATGATCGTCAAGACTATTCTTATTTAATCCTATCGTCATTTCGAGGGGTTTTCCGCCACCTATTTTCTTGCTTACTTTTCCGTAGACGGAAGAACCGAATGTTACAGCAGCTAAAAGTATAAATATTGCTGTATAACAAAAATTAAATATGATTCTGTCTTTAGTAACCTTGTACCTTTCGAACGAATCAAGAACAAGATTTATATACATCGAATACCCAAAGAATGCCGCAAAAACTATATATATGTTACTTCCAGATGATAGGTAGAAAAATGAGAAGACTGCTATTAGCTTTAAAATCCCATCAATAATCAAGTGAGCGAACGGATGTCTAACATCCCAATTTGATGTATCCAGGCCATAACTAACAATGAATACCAATGATAGTACTGCATAGAAACCAAAGCTCTCAATTTGACCAAAAGCAAACGTAGAAAACAATGCGGCAGATAAGCAATGGAAGAAAGCCAGTTCTACAAACATATGCACGAATGCAATGAGGGGTGAAATAGCAGGAGCGTTTCTTTCTTTCAGGTGATCTATATGCTGCCCTAGCCAGTGCTTAGATAAAACTATGGAACGCCCGGCAAATATCCCATATACGGATAAGTACAGGACAAATACTGCGCCCGCCACCAAATACTCAGTACTTGCGATTCCTAGCTCTACAACCCCGTATTTATATAGATGAGAATTTAGGGTCAAGAAACCGCATAGATATATTATCCCGAGAAAAACCGCAGATATTTTTCCTAAAGAATCTGCTTTCAACAAGTTAAGCAGAGCTGGATTTGTCTGTTCGCTTTTTTCCGATTCCATAGTTTAGTACTGACTCGTTGAACCTAACGCCTCAATAACCGGCGTGCGTTAGCACGTCCGGCGCCGTAGGCGCGTAGTTGATTGACTTGTTACACGTTTCCCTGCTGCTTTGACCAAGCTCTGAGCGTAGTCTTTTTGGAGGAGCCATAGAACCTC
>NZ_BAABRT010000053.1:0-1581 GCF_039545115.1 Microbulbifer aestuariivivens
ATGCGATCGTTAGTATGGATCATGGGGTTTATCCTTGGTTTTGACTTTGGGTTTAGGCACCTTCATCAAAACCGGTAAACCCCTTCTTTTCAAGGAGAGGTGTCAGATTTGGTCTGAACTAATCCAACTTACTAAATCTCAGAGATCAAATACATAAAAAACCACACCCAAAAATATGACCACTATCGCAATCCATATATTCCTTTTGGACTGAATCGCTACTCGATTTTTTTCTTGATCTCCATACACTGACAAGTCGAATACAAATAGCTCCGATACATACACCAAAAACAACAAACATAAAAAACCAAAAAGTAAGATAGTCGCTATTTGCAGCCCCTTTGCCATGAAAATAAATAATAAAGCAAACAAGCCAATAGAAGCACCAAAATAGGCGAGAGACTTTGACACATCGTGTCGCCGAAACTGCTTTTCATCACAATTCCCGCAAGTAAGTGGAAAACTTCTACTGGCAAAAACAGATTTGAAAAAAGCTGTTTTTGCACCACAGCCTGAACATTTATTTCTTATCATTCTAAATCCACCCCTAATTCCCCTTGCACCAACTCAGAGGTATCAACAAAATTTCCTCCGGCTTCCGAAGCCCTCAAAGCCCCTCCTGTAATCGCCATTACATTTAACCCCATTCCAATCACGCCTCCAGTACCCACTATCGTGGCAACCGTAGCTCTTCCTGCAATTTGAGATTGGATAACTGGATCATTCATAACCGCCTGAGTCGCCAATTTGTTTGCCATATCGACTTGCTGAGCAACCTCAGGATCGTTGTTGTAATCGTAGATAGCCCTACCTATGCGCCTTGAGTTTTCGACATTTTGAGCGCAAGCCGAAGAGAAACCTTCACATGCGACACTCCCACCAGTAACCACTGTTCTAACAACATCCTTAGGATAACTGATGGCGCCTTTTACAAAGGCTTTTGTCTGAGCCCACCAACCCGTATCTCTCTTTTGTGTAGCTTGATGAGCCTCATCATTAAAAGCCCGACTAAAAGCTCCAGTAATAGCCCCGTTAGCGAACTTACCTCCTGATGCCACTGAAGCCGTACCGCCCAAAACCGCCGCAGCAATCACCCTCATAACACTTGATTCAGCACCAGCATCAATAAGATCTATCCCTCCTGAGAACGCTTGCACGATACCCGCTGAGGTGAATCCATGTTTGAACCTCCTACCCTGCATTTCGGACATCAGGCCTCCAGCGACCGCATGCGCTAACACCTTCGACGCATGACCCAATCCGTTTAGTCCGGTACCCCAAACACCCTTCGCACCTTTGGCGGCCTGTGCCCAACCCGCACTTTTAAAAGCGCTGCCAATCCCATAGAAAACCATCGCACTGAAAGCCCCAGTGAATGCTCCTTCCATTGTTCCCGTTGTGACAGCTCCCGCTACTGCCCCAGAGAGCATGTAAGCACCAAGACTGTTAGCAACCCCCCCCCAAAAAAGCCGCGCCCGGTAAGAAATAGGAGATTGCAAGGGCCACAACCGGCTTTAATATCTGGTCGCGGAATTTATTCCACGAACTATACCCACTCGGGTCGGTATACATCAGCGGGTT
>NZ_BAABRT010000054.1:0-1541 GCF_039545115.1 Microbulbifer aestuariivivens
CCCGCATCAGGCGCGCTACACGCTTACGACTAACCGCATAACCCATATTCTGCATGGCTTTCCAGATTCTCGGGCTTCCGTAGCGCCCCTCTGACTCATCAGAAATCTTCTGAATCGCCAATGTCAGCTCTTTATCCTGGCATTTCCTTTCTGATGGTGAGCGTTTCACCCAGTCGTAATAGCCACTGCGTGAAACACCGAACCATTCGCAGCACCTCTTGATGCCTAATTCTTGTCCAAATTTCTGGATGAATCGATATCTTGCTGATGTTCCTCCGCAAGAAACCGTTGCCACTTTTTTAACAGGTCGATCTCCTGCCTAAGCTTTCGATTCTCAGCTTCAAGACGTTTTACCTTAGAGAGCTCCTTCTCATGCTTGGATACAACCCCTGTGAACTTCTTGCGCTTATCGGTCACAATCTGTCCTTCTCGATACTCTTTTCGCCACCGTGACAGCATGAAGGGATGAATGTCGAGTGCAGTGGCGACTTCTTTAACTTGAACACCCTTGATCAGGCTAAGCAATACTGCTTTGACTTTGAATTCATCTGAGTACCGCCATGTCTTCTTTGGGTTTCTGTACTTGGGCATTGGACACCTCGTCTGTTTGACTTTGGTGTCCGTCAAAGCGGGGGAAGATCACATCCTCGGTATATGCTGCTGTTATTTCAGCATTCACAAATTTATCTGTAATTGCAAAGTGCCCCTTTCCCACGCCATTCGCGACTTTGAAAGCTAGCGGTGCTGCTAACTCACCCGGTGATTTTTTGTCAATAGGGTAGGCCCACAACGTGACGGACCGTAATTGATGACCATCAAGCGAAGCCGGCAACGAAAAATACGTAACTCCAGCGTCATTTTGCATCGCAATTTTCTCGCCATTTGGCGGAACATAGGTGGCACAAGTTAGCGCTTCAACAGAGGCTGACAAAATAATTAGAATTATCGGAGCTAGAAATTTCATAAGCATTTAACGCCTCAAGCACCGGCGTCAAAACCGCGCAGCGGTTTTAACGTCCGAGTGGCTTTTTTTGTTATATGCTGACTGATAGCTCGCACGACTTTTCATCATTGGATAAGCGCCCTGTAATTTTGTAATCAGTATTGGGCTGGGCATTAATGGTTATGTTGCCTGGTAACAATTTTGTACCCCAAGAGTATTTAAATTCACACATAGCATTCACATTGTGCTCACCAGGTGAAATAGAAGCCTTTGTGCCCAGAGTGTAATTTCCAACCCACAATATTTCTCCACCATCTATAGTTCGAATCATGACCTTCAGGCTTGAACTATCTTCTCCTATTATTAGAGCGTCTCCGGGCGCACGTGATACTGAATTCGAAGCACAGCCTGAGATGGTGAGTATTAAAATTGGCAAAACTAGATTCTTCATGATGAGTTTCCTTTAGACATTGGTCTTACCCACAAAAAGTAGACACTCTAACTATGCGCGTTTGCGCTCATACTCTGCTGGACTTTTGTAACCCAGTGTAGAGTGCCTGCGGACTCTGTTGTAGAAAACCTCAATGTATTCAAACAC
>NZ_BAABRT010000055.1:0-1482 GCF_039545115.1 Microbulbifer aestuariivivens
GCTCGGTATATTAATGATTTTTACAATCGTAAACGGCTGCATTCCGCATTAAATTATCAGTCCCCGATTGAATATGAGCGAATAGCAGCGTAAAAGATGGTGTGTCCGTTTTATCGGGGCAAGATCAAGAATCTGGAAAGCCATGCAGAATATGGGTTATGCGGTTAGTCGTAAGCGTGTAGCGCGCCTGATGCGGGAAATGGGGCTTATCGCTAGGGTAACCAAAGTGACGCGTCGGGCACCTGGCATGAGGCGCTACCTGACTTCTGGAGAAAATCTGCGGCCTGACGGAGCTGTTCCTGATGGAAAGAATGAAGTTTTGGTCGCCGATGTGACTTATCTTAAAGTTAAAGGGGAATAGCAATACCTATCGGTCATAATGGATTTACACTCCCGCCGGGTTGTTGGCTGGAGCTTAGATGCGAGAAGGACGACTGATATCACTAGAAGACCATTGACGAGTGCTGTAAGAAAAAGAAGACCAAACGCGGGGCTGATGCTGCATACCGATCGAGGAGTTGAGTACAGAGGGTCAGAGTATCAGGAATACCTGAATCGGTACGGTATTCGTCATAGTTTGAGTCGGCCGGGAAAGTGTACAGATAATGCTCACATGGAGTCTTTTTTTCATAGCCTGAAGGCTGAATTGATTCGATGAAGCAACTTTGAGTCGACGAAAGACCTCAGGCGTGCACTGGCTCGGTATATTAATGATTTTTACAATCGTAAACGGCTGCATTCCGCATTAAATTATCAGTCCCCGATTGAATATGAGCGAATAGCAGCGTAAAAGATGGTGTGTCCGTTTTATCGGGGCAAGATCATGCGCCGCCTCAAGCGTGAACTCCATGAGGCGCGTCAGGAGGTCGGGTTTCTAAAAAAGGCAGCTGCGTACTTTGCGAACCACCAAGAGTAAAGTACGCACTGATACGTGAGCATGTAGGGTTGTACCCGGTGCGCTTGATGTGTCGTTGCCTGGAAGTATCAGCATCCGGTTATTACCGCTGGGTGGGAAGAAGGGAAAGTGAGCGAGCCAGCCGCAGGAAACGGGTGACGCAGAAGGTCAGGGATACCTTTCAGTTCTTCAGGGCCCGTTACGGCGCGCCTAGGATCACCCAGGAGTTGCTGCAGGCGGGGATACCCTGTTCGACCAACTATATCGCTGACATCATGCATAAAGAGCATATTCGGGCGAGGAATGGGAAGGGGTTCCGGTACAGCAAGCCAGTGGAACGTAGAATCAATGTCTCTCCTAACCTGCTGAAGCGCTGTTTTGAGATTGATCGGCCAAATCGACGCTGGACCAGCGATATCACCTATATCTGGGTAAGGGATCGGTGGCTGTATCTTGCGGTAGTGATGGATCTCTATTCCCGGCGGATCGTCGGCTGGGCGTTGGACACCCAGATGACGGAAGAGCTCACCAAGAGGGCGTTGAGAATGGCTCTGCAGGGAAGAGATGCCAAGCCGGGGCTGATTGTC
>NZ_BAABRT010000056.1:0-1451 GCF_039545115.1 Microbulbifer aestuariivivens
CTAATATCAGTTAGCAAATATTTTTACTATGATGAAAAAATGCATATAGAGAATTGGGCTGTTAGAGAATAATTGGAGGAAAATTGGGGTCAGAGTAACATTCTGACACCATATCCCTCCCGGCAAATCGCCGGTCTCCATGCCTACATGCCTACCTTACCTAGGCTCACATCTGAATAATTGGGGTCAGAGTAACATTCTGACACCCAATCCCTCCCGGCCATTCGCCAGTCTCCTATGCTAATGCCATGTATTCGAGGAGGAATCCATGGCTCGCTTACCCAGAATCGCCCCTGTGGGCGTACCCCAGCATGTTATCCAGCGTGGCAACAACCGGCAGGTGTGTTTTGCTTGTGAGGATGATTTTATTGCTTATGCCGGCTGGTTGCGCGACTACGCGGAGGAATATGCGGTGGAAGTGCATGCATGGGTCTTTATGACCAACCATGTGCACTTGCTGGTGACGCCGTTAGAGGAGCGCGCGGTATCGAAGATGATGCAGGCGCTGGGGCGCATGTATGTGCGCTACTTCAATGGAGCTTACCAGCGCAGCGGCACCTTGTGGGAGGGGCGCTACAGGTCTTGCCTGGTGCAGTCTGAAGACTATTTGCTGCACTGTTACCGCTATATCGAACTGAATCCGGTACGGGCGGGGATGGTGAAAGACCCGGGGAAATACTGCTGGTCCAGCTATGGCACCAACGCCCTTGGTCGTGAGTCCGGGCTGGTGACGCCCCACGAGGAGTATCTGCGGCTGGGGCGCTACCCGAAGCAGCGCCGCGAACGCTACCGCGCCCTGTTTAGCCCGGATAGAGAGCAGCTTGCGGCGGATGATATTGCGCGGTGTACCGATCGCGGTCTGGCTCTGGGGAGCGAGGCGTTCAAGGAGGAGATAGAAGCCCTCTATGACTGCAGGGTAACGCCGGGTGCGGTGGGGCGCCCGCGCACTGCCGGGGTTGTCTAGGGGCTGCAGGCGGTGGTAGTTTGCGGTTTAGACTGTTGTCGCTAGTCGCTCGATTAATCCGCCGCGATACGACAGCTCTTGGGTGATGGGAGCCATTGAAACCCTGAAGCCCACAATGAAACCTGCCTTTAACCCTGCCCTGAACGCCGCCGTGAAGCCTTTGAAGATTCGCCTCCTCACCCATGAGCGCGAGCTTGAGCGGCCGACCAATACCGGCGCCATTGCCATGGCTGCCGCCGGTGATGTGGTCGAGCGGGTGGTATGGCGGCGCAAGCAGCCTGATCCTATGCTGGCAGGACTTGTCGCTAATGGCTCGGCGGCACTGGTTTATCCCCATGCTTATTCTTGCGGCTTTTCTGTATCCTCCGAATCCTCCGAGGCTTGCGGCTTTACAGCCACTAGTCCTGACTCCGCTGCCTATGATGTGTTGATTCTTCTGGACGCCACCTGGCAGGAAGCGCGAAAAATGTTCAACCGCACCGCCTAC
>NZ_BAABRT010000057.1:0-1420 GCF_039545115.1 Microbulbifer aestuariivivens
GGTTATCAGATTGTTCAATGATGTAAAAAGGATACCCTAGTAAAATTACTTTATGGTCGCCATTTTGTGGAAGTAAAGATGACCGCCAACACATAACAGCTGTTGTTACTGTACCGAAGCCATTTGGTATTTCAATTTTTTCTTTTTGCGACTCAATAAGAACACTGAAGCCTTCAATTTCTTTGAACTCTTTCTCCTTCGTTTGAATCCCGCACATAAATTCTTTTACATCTGCGAATGAATGGCTAGCGAACAAAGTAAGTAGAGATAATATGATGCTTCTTATTTTCATGGTAAATCTCATACATTTAACGCCGCTAGCAGGGGCAGCCGGAGCGCAGCGTAGGCTGTCCAGCCCAGCCAACGGCTGGGCGAACCTGCCTAGCTTGGTTATAGGTGCCGCACTGGACACCCGCTACCGGCACGCTGCCAGCCACGGCTTGGCTGGCCAGCGCCCAATGTTACGAGGGAAGAATACAGCACCCCCCCACCAAATTATTAACTTAATGGCACCCCACGATACTGCAGTGAAGTGCCCATCTCTACTGAACCCGAGAGAAGGCTCTAGGAGCGAAACTGCCGCGTTCCGTAGCGACCGAGCTGCTCAATGCTGGACTCTTAACCAGTGAGAAAAATTACATGCTGGCACTGACAACAGTTTTTACCACCCGGCAACATAACGCCTTGCTCACCGGCACATACTGCGGAGAGCGTTTTGTGTAAAAATGGAGCGCAGCGACTGACACAAAACGAGCGTAGCAATATGTGTCAGGTGCAGCAACTTGTTATGGTGGCGTACCATCCCACTCAGATACCCACTTACCATACCGAACAACAAGACTATTACATTGATCTTTAAATTCTGAATCTGGAAGTTCACGAATTATTTTTCTCATCCTCAATAGATAGGCTTCCGCCTCTGGCTTGGTGCTAAGTTCCATGTAATTTGGGTTGCAAAGCTGATCTGGATTTAGAGGTTCGGAAAAAGATTCCGGATTTTGAGAATATGCATGCGCTAGCGAATGATCAAGCTCGAATGAAGCTCCGGCATCTGAAGCAGAGCGAAGCTCTATTGTAAGGGCAACCCAGCGAGGATCTCCAGACTCAACCTTTTCGATAAATGCGTTCCATTTTTCATAAGGCCATGAGAGTTCACCCAACGTGGCTTTAGCCCCCTTACTTCGAATACTACTCTCTACATCAGTAAATTCGATGGCATTCGCAATATTCATATCAAAAATAAATACAATAATAAAGATGATTCTAATCGCCATACTATTTTTAACCATAACACCTCAATAACCGGCGTGCGTTAGCACGTCCGGCGCCGTAGGCGCGTAGTTGATTGACTTGTTACACGTTTCCCTGCTGCTTTGACCAAGCTCTGAGCGTAGTCTTTTTGGAGGAGCCATAGAACCTC
>NZ_BAABRT010000058.1:0-1401 GCF_039545115.1 Microbulbifer aestuariivivens
ATCCACTTTTTTGATGCGGTTGCCACTGGCATCGTAGGCATACGAATCGGTTTCGCTGGCCAGAATCTTGTTGAAGGGGTCGTACTGCTGGCCGCCCTCCAGCCGGTTGCCATTGGCATCGTAGGCAGAGTTGAAGGATTCCTGACCATGAACAGCAGCGCTCAGGCGATTGGCATCGTCATAATAATTGGGGTCAGAGTAAAATTAAGGCGTAGAATCCCGCTGAACATCTCTTGCGGGCCACAGGTATTTTTTCAGGCCACTCACTGTAACCTGAAAAAGAGATTATAAAAAGTAGAGGGAAATCCCTGATGGGATTTCTAAGGATCGAGCAAAAAAATAGGCGTCATAATTTACTATGACCCTAATTTTTCTGACTGCAAAGTTTTGTTTTTCTTATCTATCCACGTTCCAGCCGCGACTCAGCAGTGGGAGCGTTTGCAAATACGATGGCAGCTTGCGCTTGGACGGGCATTCCCAAAAACGCTGTCAGAGATAAAGCTTGCAGGGCGTGCCTTGCAGGAAGAGCAATGAAAAGCGAAAAGCCCAGGCCAGGAGCCACCAGGCCGCCACTTTCCACAACGAAAGCCGGCACCTCATACTTGCAGATTCTATTAAGCAGCACCTTCGCGTAGCGAATTCTCGGCCGGACACAGCGTCAGTCGAGCCCCCCAAGTAAATTCCGTGTGCGCGGCGAATATAGAATCCCGCTGAACATCTCTTGCGGGCCATAGCCACTTTTTCAGGCCACTCACTGTGACCTGAAAAAGAGATTATAAAAAGAAGAGGAAAATCACCGATGGGGTTTATCAGGATCGGACAGAAAAAATAGGCGTCATAATTTTACTCTGACCCCAATTTTCGCAATTTTCGACCCCAATTTTCAATTTTAATCAGCCTGGGCATCAGGCTGCACACTGATTTTCTGACCCACAGTTAAATCAACTTGCAACGCCCACAAAAAGATAACCTCTCCCTGGCTGCGGTCTATACAAAGCAGCCAGAGGAGTAGTTTTATGAAAGTCGCCCGAGTTCAGCCGAAAAAATTAGCGCCAAAATTTGACTCTGACCCCATTTTTTCCGGATTTCTGGATACGGCGGCCAAACGCATCATACCGGTAGCTGGCGGTGACCGTGGGCGGCGCTCCTTCTGCCGGTCGCCGCACCAGGGCCGTCAGGCGGTTGAGGGCATCGTACTGGTATTCAGTAATTTCGCCCGACTGCGAATCCACTTTTTTGATACGGTTGCCACTGGCATCGTAGGCATACGAGTTGGTTTCGCTGGCCAGAATCTTGTTGAAGGGGTCGTACTGCTGGCCGCCCTCCAGCCGGTTGCCATTGGCATCGTAGGCATAGTTGAAGGATTCCTGACCATGAACAGCAGCGCTCAGGCGATTGGCA
>NZ_BAABRT010000059.1:0-1348 GCF_039545115.1 Microbulbifer aestuariivivens
TCTCTCGTAACATTGGGCGGTGGCCAGCCAATCCGTGGCTGGCAAAGTGCAAGTAGTCGGCCAGGAGCGCGGCAGCCATAACCAAGCTAGGCAGGCTCGCCCAGCCGGTGGCTGGGCTGGACAGCCTGCGCTGCGCTTCGGCTGCCCCTGCTAGCGGCGTTATGTTGCCGGTCGGTAAAAATACTTGCCGGTGCTAGCGTGTAGTTTTTTGCACTGTTTTAGCGTCCGGTATCTGGCAGCATTGGTACAGAACCTCCAAGCAGTTCCGTTCTTAGAGTATCCGCTCGGTTTCGGTATATGTGGCTAGTCCGCTGCAGTATCGTGGAGTGCCAGCAAGTAAAAATTTGGTTGGGGAAGTGCTGTATTCTTCCTTCGTTTTAATCGGGTAGTGGCCAGCCAATCCGTGGCTGGCAGCGTGCCGGTAGCGGGTGCTCATTGCGGCACCTATAACCAAGCTAGGCAGGATCGCCCAGCCAGTGGCTGGGCTGGACAGCCTACGCTGCGCTCCGGCTGCCCCTGCTAGCGGCGTTAAGGCTCTAAAAGTATGAAGTCAGCTCTATTGATTATTACATTCATATTAAGCTTCGTTTTCTTAGTGGCATTTTTTAGCATTGATGCCTGTATGGATGCAGGCGGTCTATGGAGTAATTTGGGGTTTTCATGTACAGGTGCTCGTGAAGAATTTGTTCCGCAGTATATGCGTGCTTCACCGTTCTTTTGGGGTTTAGTGATTTTTATATCGGGTATAGTTACGTTGTTTATTAAAAAGGTAGTGCCAAGTGCAAAGCCTTAACAAGTTTGTCAACGAACGCACTTCGTGCTGGACCGCTAAAAGCGTGGCTTCGCCACAACGCGGCCCGTTACAAAGGCGTTATGTTGCCGGTCGGTAAAAATTATCTTCGGTGCCTGCAGGTAATTTGTCGTAGTGGTTTAGCGGCCAGCATTGAGCAGCTCGGTTATTCCGAGTCCAAGCAGTTTCGTTCCTAGAGTGTTCGTTCTGCTTCGGTGGAGGAAGGTAGTCCGCAGCAGTATCGTGGAGTGCCAGTAAGTGAATAAATTGGTGGGGAGAAGTGCGGTATTCTTCCCCCGTAATATTGGGGTGTGGCCAGCCAAGCCGTGGCTGGCAGCGTGCCGGTAGTGGGTGCTCAGTGCGGCACCTATAACCAAGCTAGGCAGGATCGCCCAGCCAGTGGCTGGGCTGGACAGCCTACGCTTCGCTCCGGCTGCCCCTGCTAGCGGCGTTATGTTGCCGGTCGGTAAAAATTATTTTCAGTGCCTTGGTGTAATTATTCGCACTGGTTTAGCGTCCGGTATCTGGCAGAATTGGTACAGAACATCCAAGCAGTTT
>NZ_BAABRT010000060.1:0-1325 GCF_039545115.1 Microbulbifer aestuariivivens
TGGGGGAGATGCGGTATTCTTCCCTCGTTTTAATCGGGTAGTGGCCAGCCAAGCCGTGGCTGGCAGCGTGCCGGTAGCGGGTTCTCAGTGCGGCACCTATAACCAAGCTAGGCAGGATCGCCCAGCCAGTGGCTGGGCTGGACAGCCTACGCTGCGCTCCGGCTGCCCCTGCTAGCGGCGTTAGGCAATGTCTAACCCCAAGGAGATATGCATATAAAATGGAAATCTACTATCGCAAAGCTCGGTGGCTTGGGTTCATTTTTATCATTCCTGCTTTTTGGCTTTCTTTATCCGTGACTGGATACAGCTCAATAAGTATTAAAGGTTCAGAAGCAATTGCTGCATATGCAGTGATTGGCTTATGTTTCCTTATTGCGCTACAGTGCTTTATGGGTAGTACACGCTTTTACTTTGACAATAAAGCTAAAGCTGGAATACAAGTAAGGAAACATTTTTATGGTGAGAAAATTGTTTACTTTCCATACTCTAATATTACAGGCATAACTATTCTGTGCTATAGGCGTGTGGATACAGGCATAACTAGATACTGCGTAGGTATATCTGAAAGTGCAAAGATATTTGGTCAAAATGCAGTTAAATTCATAGAATTGCGTTCGTTCGGTGGAACCGAAGATGATCGTTCAAATGCACGAGAATTCGCAAAACAAATTGGTTCGTATACAAAGTTAAGCCTAACTGATAACTCAGATATTATTCGGGCAGAAGCGGGACCTTCTGATCATGCCTAACAAACCCACCAGCCGCACCGTAGTTACAAAAAA
Organism: Microbulbifer aestuariivivens; assembly: GCF_039545115.1. NCBI lineage: Bacteria > Pseudomonadati > Pseudomonadota > Gammaproteobacteria > Cellvibrionales > Microbulbiferaceae > Microbulbifer > Microbulbifer aestuariivivens. The sequence continues at coordinate 783 of NZ_BAABRT010000060.1, forward strand.
CGCTACTAGGGCTGGACTAGTTCCGCGATTTTCCAGTCGCCGGTTGTGGTGGCATTATGTTTCCGGTCGTTCATAAGCCTGGTCAGTTCCAGTATGTATTTTTTGCACTGGTTTAGCGTCCAGCATTGCGCAGCTCGGTCGTTCTGCATCCCGGCAGTTTCGTTCCTAAAGCGTTCTCACTGGCTCGGTAGAGCTGGCTAGTCCACTGCAGTATCGTGGAGTGCCAATAAGGTAATAATTTAGTGAGGGAAGTACGGTATTCTTCCCTCGCAATATTGTCCGCTGGCCAGCCAATCCGTGGCTGGCAAAGTGCTAGTAGTTGGTGCTGAGCGCGCCAGCCATAACCAAGCTAGGCAGGATCGCCCAGCCGATGGCTGGGCTGGACAGCCTACGCTGCGCTTCGGCTGCCCCTGCTAGCGGCGTTATGTTGCCGGTCGGTAAAAATTATCGTCGGTGCCTGCGGGTAATTTTTCGCACTGGTTTAGCGTCCGGCATTGAGCAGCTTTGCCATTCCGGGATCAAGCAGTTTCGCTTCTAGAGCGT
>NZ_BAABRT010000061.1:0-1287 GCF_039545115.1 Microbulbifer aestuariivivens
GAATGCTCTAGGAACGAAACTGCTCTCGTCCGGAATGGCGAAGCTGCTCATTGCTGGACGCTAAAACAGTGAAAAATATTACCCGCTTGCACCAACAACAATTTTTACCGCCCGGCAACATAACGCCTTTGTAACGGGCAGCGTTGTGGCGAAGCCACGCTTTTAGCTGTCCAGCACGAAGTGCGTTCGTTGACAAACTTGTTAAGGTTTGGGGCCACAATTTACCTCGATTTGAGCACCGTGGATGCCATTTTCAGTTGGCAGCGCTGGATTTAAATTAAACAACACTGATATTTCATCTGCTGAACATTCCACTTTGCTTCGATACATTGCAGCATTCCACGCCTGCTCTCCAGATTTACGCGACTTGCAAACAACATAGTAATCGGCATTTTCCGAAACGGGCTTCTTCTCAGTGCAGCCAACCCCCGTTGTCTTATTAAAATCCTGAACATCTTCAGGGCTCAATGTTTGCGCATAAGATACCGTGGCGAAAAAAAGTAACAGTATGAATGCTTTAAAGAACGTATAGATGAACTTCATGATTAGAACCTTAACGCCTTTAGCAACGGCAGCAGTGGCGAAGCCACGCTTTAAGCTGTCCAGCCCCGTAGGGGCGATGTTGCCTAAACTTGTTAACCCTTGCCTGCTTCAATTTTGACGGTAGTTGGCTGACCAATTTGAAGCCCCTTATTTATAGCAAATACGTTTAAATTGAAATTTAGTGGTTTCTGATATTTAGGATGGCCATCTAGCCAGACAAAGAAAAATTTAACTTCGTTACCTTCAGGCTTACCTCTTACAGGGCCTAGAGGAAATATTAGATCAGGTTCTAGACCATTCTCAGATTGGAAGTAAAAACCAATTTCATCCAGTGTGTATACGCTGTCAGATGGCCATTTGATTGTGATATGGATCATTCCTGCATCGTCGCAGGAGGAGCCAGGAGCTGCACTGCCTCTCGTGATTTTGTCTATTTGGACTTGAGGTGCTGGTAATATGGCGATTAAGCCCTTGTCCATTTTCATTTCAAATCCTTCAGGCTCTGTTTCAAACGTGTAGTAGCCGGGAGCAAAAGAACAGGCTATAGATTGTGCCGAAAATAAGCCGAATGATATGAACACTGAAATAAGTAGATTTCTCATAACTCTCCTAGAGGGTGGTCTTACCCACAAAAAGTAGACACTCTAACTATGCGCGTTTGCGCTCATACTCTGCTGGACTTTTGTAACCCAGTGTAGAGTGCCTGCGGACTCTGTTGTAGAAAACCTCAATGTATTCAAACAC
>NZ_BAABRT010000062.1:0-1207 GCF_039545115.1 Microbulbifer aestuariivivens
CTAGGAACGAAACTGCTTGACCCCGGAACGGCCACGTAGCTTGATGCAGGACGCTAAACCAGTGCGAACAATTTCCCGCAGACACCGACGATAATTTTTACCGACCGGCAACATAACGCCGCCAGCACGCGCGGCTTTGCTGTGGAGGCGAAGCTGTAACGGAAAAGCTGTCGCCGTGCCTGGCCTTGTTAGCATTCTTACTGCTCATTTATCTCTGGCAATACCAATTTCTTTTGAATCTCAATGAACGATTCTCTCGTGTATGGACCAAAGACAAACTCGGTAGCATCCGCAAACTTATGGTCTTTTTCCCGATCTATGTAGTAGTAAGCACACGATTGTTCTGGGCAAGCATATACTGAAATGTATTTTTCATTTGCATTGATACTCTTAGGCTCATCAATACGCCCAATATATGCTCCATCACCAACGTTAAAGCCAAGGCTTTTAACGCCGTCTATCCAGTAAACTTCATAGGGTCCTTCACTCCAAGAAGAGGAACACCCAATCAGAAGTACTGCAACCAAGAATGAAATGTGCTTCACGACTTTCCTTGCATGCTAACGCCTTGCCCACGGGCCGTAGCAAGCGAAGCTTGCGGAGGTCCAGCCCGAAGGGCGATTGTGCGGCAACTTGTTAAGCATATGGCCGCACACCCAAAACAGTGACAGTTTTGCACTGAATATTAATATATGCGCCGTGTATAGTGATAAACTCGGCGCTAATGCCATCTGCATTCTCCGTAAAAACTAGGCCATCGATTACATTTTGGAAATTGAACCCTTCTACGTAAGATTTTAATAAATCAGAAAACTCGATTGTTATGATGTTGTTTTTATCAAGCACATAATCGAAATCCGAAGTACCTTCGTTAATTGTTTTGGTTTCCCAGTAATTCAGCTCTATTGTTACTGCAGAACACTTAGATTCTGGTGAGGTATCGCGTTTAAAATTTATACTTATGATTTCGGCATCATGAAAGTCTGGCCAATATCCATAAATAGATTCAACTATGCTCACATTATTGATCAAAGCTCGATTTCCATAAAAGTGCTTAACGCCGCTAGCAGGGGCAGCCGGAGCGCAGCGTAGGCTGTCCAGCCCAGCCACCGGCTGGGCGATCCTGCCTAGCTTGGTTATGGCTGCCGCGCTCAGAGCCAACTACCAGCACTTTGCCAGCCACAGATTGGCTGGCCAGACCAAATAT
>NZ_BAABRT010000063.1:0-1057 GCF_039545115.1 Microbulbifer aestuariivivens
TAACGCCGCTAGCAGGGGCAGCCGGAGCGCAGCGTAGGCTGTCCAGCCCAGCCACTGGCTGGGCGATCCTGCCTAGCTTGGTTATGGCTGACGCGCTGCGGGCCAACTACCAGCACTTTGCCAGCCACAGCTTGGCTGGCCACCGCCCGATATTACGAGGGAAGAATACCGCACTTCCCCCACCAAATTATTTACTTAATGGCACCCCACGATACTGCAATGGACTAGCCATCTCTACCGAACCGGAGAGAACGCTCTAGGAGCGAAACTGCTTGCTCCGGAACGGCTTAGCAGCTCAATGCTGGACACCAAACCACTGCGAAAAACTACCCGAAGGCATCGATGATAATGTTTACCGACCGGCAACATAACGCCGTGCTTAGGGGCTGTAGTGAAGCGTAGCGAAACGGAAGTCCCAGCGCAGCGACTACAGCACCTTGTTATGGATTAGATGGCAACAATGCTGACTTCAAAATATTTAGGCAAATGTGATTAGCCAAATAAATATCCATACAGCAAAAAAAAGTGTAGGAAGCCAGCGCTCCATTTTTTTCCTAGTTAGACCACCTTGTAGTGCAATGAAGCGTGGATCTTTTGATATTTCAGGATAATGACCACTCTGAAAATGTTTGAGTATCTGCAAAGGCTCATAAACTGGATCTCCGGCTTCTGCTTTCATAGCAAGATATTGCGCGAGATAAACACTTTGACCTCGGGCTGTACATATTGACACCCAAAACCACAAAGCAAACATAGCGAGAACTGATATTCCAATTAGGGGAAAAATTGCACTTTCTCCTTGAGCCATGATTGACCCAAACGCGACAAGGATAGACTGCATGCTAATAAATATTGTTCTATATGTTTGAAGCAGCGAATCTTGAATCCCCCACAGGGTTAGCAAATCATTGTAAGTTACAATTTTATTGTCGGGGCTTTCCATAAATTTTCTCGATTGTTTGTAGTAATCCATAACGCCGCTAGCAGGGGCAGCCGAAGCGCAGCGTAGGCTGTCCAGCCCAGCCACCGGCTGGGCGAACCTGCCTAGCTTGGTTAT
>NZ_BAABRT010000064.1:0-1046 GCF_039545115.1 Microbulbifer aestuariivivens
GCTGGCAGCGTGCCGGTAGCGGGTGTCCAGTGCGGCACCTATAACCAAGCTAGGCAGGTTCGCCCAGCCGGTGGCTGGGCTGGACAGCCTACGCTGCGCTCCGGCTGCCCCTGCTAGCGGCGTTAGGCGTAAAGGACGAAAATGAATCAAGAGATCGATATTGAACCAAATTTTAGATTTTGCTGGTCGCTAGCATGGCGCCTTATTCTCCTGACCTTGCTCGTAGGCACAATGCCGATAGCCACGGTTATTATTTGTTTTGGAGTTGCTGTACCAGCAATTCCGACTCCACTCAATTTTATTGCTTTAGCTGTTGCGCCAGCTTTAATTCTTATCGCTTCAGTAAGTTTCAGTTTGAAAATTCTGTTAAGCAAAAATTTTAAGGGTGCAAATGTTAAGTTTAGGCGGAGTAATGCCTAACAAGTCGGTGTTGTGCGTTCCGGCCCTGCGGGCCTCCACCGGACAAACAAACCCTCGGTTTGTTTGCCGCAAACCTCAGCGTTATGTGTAGGTAGCTTTAAGTGAGAGCAGCCATTTATTTTTTGATTCTGGTCTTTTCGAGCGCATCTTTTGGCGAAGAATGCACTAAAGAGCTAGCTTTTGAAGCTGGCATTAAAGCCATTAAGTTGAAATTTCCAAACTACATGGAGAAAGCCCCGTACAAGATTGAGAAGTGGTATGGAAGCTGGCTAGTTTTTGGTTCCTTGCCACCTGATACTGTCGGCGGCACTCCACAAGCAAAAGTGGACATCCAAAGTTGCAAAGTACTAGAAACGCTACACGGGCAGTAACACATAACCAGGCCAGGCAGTACGCTCCGGCGCTATGCGCCTCCGCAGGACGTCCTACTTTGCGCACTTTTTGCGCGGGTCGCTGCGCTCCCATTTTCGCGCAAAAAGCGCACAAAGTAGGCCGCCCCTGCTGGCGGCGTTATGTTGCCGGTCGGTAAAAATTATCGTCGGTGTCTGCGGGAAATTGTTCGCACTGGTTTAGCGTCCTGCATCAAGCTACGTGGCCGTTCCGGGGTCAAGCAGTTTCGTTCCTAG
>NZ_BAABRT010000065.1:0-1043 GCF_039545115.1 Microbulbifer aestuariivivens
GAGGGAAGTACGGTATTCTTTCCTCGTAATATTGGGGTGTGGCCAGCCAATCCGTGGCTGGCAAAGTGCAGGTAGTTGGTCTTGAGCGCGGCAGCCATAACCAAGCTAGGCAGGTTCGCCCAGCCGGTGGCTGGGCTGGACAGCCTACGCTGCGCTCCGGCTGCCCCTGCTAGCGGCGTTATGTTGCCGGTCGGTAAAAATTATCATCGGTGCCTGTGGGAAATTTTCGTACTGGTTTAGGGTTCAGCATCGAGCTACTTGGCCGTTCCGGGATCAAGCAGTTTCGTTCCTTGAGCGTTCTCTCCAGTTCGGTAGAGGTGGCTAGTCCACTGCTGTATCGTGGGTTGCCATTAAGTAAATAATTTGGTGGGGGAAGTGCGGTATTCTTCCCTCGTTTTAATCGGGCAGTGGCCAGCCAATCCGTGGCTGGCAAAGTGCTAGTAGTTAGTTCACAGCGCGGCAGCCATAACCAAGCTAGGCAGGTTCGCCCAGCCGGTGGCTGGGCTGGACAGCCTACGCTGCGCTTCGGCTGCCCCTGCTAGCGGCGTTATGTTGCCGGGCAGTAAAAATTGTTGTTGGTGCATGCTTGTAATATTTTGCACTGTTTTAGCGTCCAACACTGAGCGGCTCGGTCGTTTCGTGTCCAAGCAGTTTCGTTCCTAGAGCATTCTCTCTGGTTCGGTAAATCTGGCTAGTCCACTGCAGTATCGTGGAGTGCCAATAAGTTGATAATCTGGTGGGGGAGGTGGGGTATCCTTCCCTCGTAACATCGGGCAGTGGCCAGCCAATCCGTGGCTGGCAAAGTGCCAGTAGTTGGGCCGGAGCGCGTCAGCCATAACCAAGCTAGGCAGGCTCGCCCATCCCCTTCGGGGCTGGGCTGGACAGCCTACGCTGCGCTTCGGCTGCCCCTGCTAGCGGCGTTATGTTGCCGGGCGGTAAAAATTCTTGCCGGTACCAGCGTGTAGTTTTTCGCACTGTTTTAGTTAGTGTCCGGCATCTGGTAGTTTTGATGCCGCATATCCAAGCAGTTCCGTTCCTAGCGT